>DTUY01000057.1:0-16605 GCA_012963885.1 Candidatus Poribacteria bacterium
ATTTTTTTGTCGCGTTTTGCCTGAGTTCGTATTGAGGCCTCTAATATATTGAGAAAGATGGGCTTCCAAAGGACGAAAAGCAGTCAAAAGATACGAGAAGAAGCGACAGCTCTTTTCCTTTCTCTCTATTTCTTCTGGTATAGGTAAATTGATAAAAACCAATCTAGTTTTAGCAAATTTATGACGATTGACAATCCCAATACCATGCCCCACCGGAGGAAAATATGGCGGTCACTAAGTGTGTGGATCTTTATGGGGCCGGCGGCATTCTTGGTGACTGTGTTTTTCTTCATTCCCGTAGTGATCCTGATTTGGATCAGTTTAACCAATCTATCTAGTCAGAACTTCGGTAATCCCGAGTTTATTGGTTTAGCAAATTATGTCAGGTTGTTCAAAGATCGATTCTTCTTGAAGATTTTGGGAAATACCTTTTTCTACATGGTGATAACGTTAAGCTTTTTTAACATTGGGCTGGCCCTGCTCTTGGCACTACTAACTACCCACATCAACCGTCAGGCGGGTTTTTTCTTTCGCGCTATTTGGCTGCTACCACGGATCACGCCTTCGGTAATCTACATTATGATGTGGAAACGATTAGCTGCCAGTGAGCCGTACGGTATTATCAATCAACTTCTAAGCCCGTTCGGGGTCGAAGCTCAAAACTGGCTCTGGACCAGACCGTGGCTATTCGTTATCTTGGTGAACGGCTATATTGGAGCCTCGTTCGGTATGATTATCTTTACCTCTGCTATTGAATCGGTTCCTAAAGACCTGATCATGGCGGCCAGAGTCGATGGAGCGTCAACATTGCAGATCATTGGCGATATTACGCTTCCGCAAATGAAGTGGCCGCTATTGTTCGTGACAACTTATCAGACCCTTTCCTTATTAACCTCTTTTGAATTTATCTTACTACTAACTAATGGCGGTCCCGGCTTGTATAAAACGGAGGTCTGGGCGTTGGCAGCTTACCATCGAGCTTTAAGAACCTACTTCGGCAACAACCAGTGGGGCTATGGCGCGGCTTGGGGATTCATTCTGGTGATCATCGGCATTATCCTGTCGGTTGTCTATTTACGTGTTTTTCGATTTAATCGACTCGTTCGAGAACCCAGAATCGATGTGGTCTAAAAGTGATGTTTGAAAAAACGTGGAACAAAACAGGTCGAGTGTATGGCCCTAAACGCATTTTTGGCAATATGATAGTCTATTTGCTTCTTGTTATCATTACCATACCAATTCTAGTTGGTTATGCTTGGTTGGTCATCGCCACATTCTCGCACCGAACTGAGGGATTGCTACCCAAAAATGTTGCTGGCAATATCGGAGGCTGGACGTTGCAGAACTGGGGTTTTGTAACAAATCCCCACATTTGGCAAATGACATTGAATTCTTTTATCATCGCTATCAGCATGGTGATTGGGGTTGGATCGATTTCATCACTGGCAGGTTATGCGTTGTCCCGAATGAATTTCATCGGTCGGAGAGGGTTCCTGTCGATGACTATCGTCCTGCACGCTTTTCCTAGTGTCACTTTGCTAATCTCAATTTTCTTTGTCCTAAGATTTATCACCAATATTCCGGGAATTGGTTCGGTCTTAGGTTACAATACTGCTGGTGGTATTGCGCTGGTGATGATTAGTTTGGATCTCCCTCTGGGAATCTGGCTAATGAAAGGGTTTTTCGACAACGTCTCATGGGATACAGAGCAATCGGCTTTGATTGATGGGGCTTCACGACTCCGCATTTGGTGGGAAATTATTCTGCCACAGATCAAGCCAGGGTTGGCCGCGCTGGCTATTTTCACCTTTCTAACGGGATGGTCGGCCTACCTTGTACCAGCGACTTTCACGATTGGTACTCAGATGGCGAATTTACCGGTTTATTTAAATCAACTACAAGGAGACACAGCGTTGACCAACTGGAACATAGTGGCAGCGGTAGGTCTGTTTCAATTGGTACCAGTCCTCATGTTCTTCATCTTCTCCCAGAAATTACTACTGAATATCTACTCCGGCGGTGTCAAAGGCGGAGTTTAAACGCTGTAAAAAAAGCGATGAAGGTCCAACTCGAAAATTTGACTAAGCGATGGGACGATGTCATCGGTGTAGACGCAATCAACCTTGAAATAAAAGATGGTGAATTCGTTGCCCTTCTGGGACCATCAGGTTGTGGTAAAACAACGACCCTTCTGATGGTTGCTGGGATCTATCAACCTACTTGGGGAACTATTCGTTTCGACGATCGAGTGGTAAACTATCTGCCACCTAAGGATCGTAATATAGGGATGGTATTCCAGAGTTACGCGCTTTATCCACATATGACGGTAGCACAGAACATTGGTTATTCGCTTAAGCTGAAGAAGGCACCAAAAATTGAGATCAACCAAAGTGTCCAGCAGGTAGCGGATAAGATGGGAATTGGGGATCTGCTTCACCGGAGGCCATTTCAATTGTCAGGTGGACAGCAACAGCGAGTAGCTCTGGGGCGTGCCTTGGTCAAGGAACCCGCGCTTTTACTGTTTGATGAGCCTCTGTCTAATCTGGATGCTCGCCTGCGCCTCTCGATGCGTCGGGAGATTAAGCGGTTGCAGGTTGAACTGGGGATTACGGCACTCTACGTCAGCCATGATCAAGTGGAAGCCATGACGATGGCGGACCGAATTGCGGTGATGAAAGATGGTAGGATTCAGGACTATGCCACGCCCGACAAGCTTTATAATCAGCCAAAAACAATCTACACTGCGGGCTTTATTGGTAACCCTCCAATGAATTTTTGGCAGGTGGAGATTAGTCAGGCAGACGGACAATTTCAGGCTCAAGGTGGAGGTGTTTACTTGACCTTACCGCCTGAAAAGGGGACAGAGGCGATTGGTGCTAACCCTGTCACTGTCGGTATACGACCTGAAGACATTATAGTATCGGATCAAGGTGTATCAGGCGAGGTTGTTTCTGTTGAGCCTCTTGGTCGTGATGACTTGATTGGTGTTCATATTGGAGACATTGAGGTTCATGCACTTGCAAACCCCAAGCACAATTTCAGTGAAGGAGGTCACGTTAAACTGAATTTTAACACTCAAAAAGTCCAGCTTTTTCATTCGGATACCGGGCGATCACTTCTCTGGTGAGAATTGGCCTACTAAAAAACTTCAACTTCTAAATCGTCAAACCATGATGTTCCTCTCCCATCCTGACGGAGGTAGATATAACTCGCACTGATCTCTGGTGATGGCAGTCTATGAATTTCAATGCTGACGCGGGGCTGTTATTGGTTCCCACTAATTTCTGTGAACAGATGTAAGGGTAATGTTGCGGATAATTATAAATACCCTGCGAAGCGCTAGAGGCGCACCGCGACCATCCAGCTCCTCAGTTTTATGTAAGCACTGACACGGAACCTTGTCAGTTATGTCCATTTCTGAGTCTGACACCGTCACTCTCTTGATTCATAACCCACTCATTGGGATCATCAATGTCCTTGAAGATTTTCAGTGAGAAGTCGTCAGATTTCCAAAATCTTGGCACCAAATTGTGCCATCGCCCTGTGGCAACTACGGCCAAGGATCGGTATTACCTGAGGTTGGTTAGTTCAACCGAAGTCCCTTTTCAAGACTGTTAAAAGCTCGTAAAGAGGCAGTTTCTCAAAATCGTTTTAGCTGACAGAGTCGAATCCGAAACGAGCAGAGGGAATTATACAATTCTCAGCGTGGTAGTATCCAGTAAAGTGAGTGTCGTAGCCCCAGTTGTACACACTAATCAGGGGATAGGAAGCGGTCTCACCAACAAATTCAAAAGTCGGGTTGTCACCCTATTCGTAAACCAGAACAAAAATGAATCACACTTCTGGTAGGATTGAAGTGCGTTCGGCTCTGGGAAGGATGGATATAGTACGAGTGCTATTAAGGGAAAGTTATGAGTACAGGATTCTCTTAACTTATGATATAGTGAATCAGATTCTTAGAGACTCGATTAACTGCTGTTGATGATAATTCCGGAGATGGTTGATGAAAAACCGAGTTATCGCTGTACTGGTGTCAGTCTGTTTGCTATCTTTTTTTACCCTTGAGGCTGAATCTGCTGAAAACGAATTACCTGATCAAGAATTGTCGCGACTCCTCAGTCAGTTGCGTGATGGAGACACCGAGACTCGTATTGATGCTGCCGTTGCTCTGGCGTAGATGGGCCAGATTGCGAATCAGGCATTCTCCTCCCTAATCCTAGCCTTGAGTGATGACGATGCCTAGGTTCGAGCGACTGTTGCCTATGCGCTGGGTCAAATTGGTGTGTCGGATAGAACTGCTGTTCTGGCTTTGGTTAAATCACTGAGTGATGTTGATTGGAGGGTTCGCCGTGACGCAGCTGATGCACTGGCCGAAATTGGTGTTCCGTCCGGTCCCAACCAAAGGCTAGAGGTCGTTTCCCCTTTAATCCGAGCCTTGAGAGATGATAATCCCCAAGTTCGAGCCAATATTGCAAATGTCTTGAGCGGCATTGGAGAATCTGCCAAACAAGCAGTTCCCACTTTAATCCAAGCCTTACATGATGGTGATGTACAGGTTAGAGCTAATACGGCAGACGCTTTAGGAAAGATTGGGCAACCACTGGAACAGATTTTGCTGGCGCTTATCTACGCCTTAGATGATAATCAAGCTCTCGTTCGAGCAAACGCTGCGGACGCCCTCGGTGGAATAGGTCAACCAGCTAAGCAGTCTGTGCCCGCATTGATAAATGCTGTCAATGATGAGGACAAGTGGGTTCGGATCAATATTGTCATGGCGCTAGGGTTAATCAAAGAACCTACAGATGCGGTTGTTACCTGCTTGGCGGCCACTCTGGATGACGCGGACCAACGCGTACGAAGTTTTTCAGCTATTGGGTTGGGCGGTATCGGCCAGGCAGCTAAAAAAGCGGTTCCCACTTTGATACGGGCATTGGATGACCGGGTAACCGAGATACGTGTCAACGCGGCTGAAGCCTTGGGATTGATAGGACATCCTTCGAAACAAGCAGTTCCGAGTTTATTGGAATTATTACAAAATCAATATGCTCAAGTGCGTGGAAGTGCGGCCGACGCTCTTGGAAGAATTGGGCATCCAGCCGAAGAAATTGTATTAGCGCTAATACAAAGGTTGAACGATGATGACAGTAGAGTTTGCAGAGTCGCGACTATTGCTTTAGGAAGGATTGGTACGTCAGCCGAGCCCGCTGTTCCACGCCTGATCCAGAAACTGAAAAGCGATGATATCCAGATCCGCGGTTTATCCGCCATAGCCCTGGGAAATATTGGAGCCGTTGCTGCACCGGCGGTACCAGACTTGATTCAAGCATTAAACGATCAAAATGAAAAGGTTCGTGGAATGGCGGCTATGGCTTTAGGAGGCATCGGGGAACCTGCTAAATCAGCTGTTTGGGCATTGATACCAATGCTGAATGGTGAAAGCAAGCGGATCCGCGATTTTACCGCCCAAGCATTGGAGGCAATCGGTACTGTTGAAGCACGATCAGCCCTAAATCGTTATCGTTGGTAAGGGTATGGACCAAGTCCCTATTGTCAGTCACTAGAATCCTCTCATCGAATAAAAAGTAACTATCCAGACAATCGAACCAAAATATGTTCGGTGGTCTTAGATCAAGAACTTTTTATCGAACATCCATCGCACATCGAAATCCAACAACGTTTAGACTGCTATTCGGATAATCGCTGACTCGCTCGGCGGTACGAAGGGAATGAGACGATCGGTACCAGGCACCACCTCGTAAAACGCGTCTCTCACCCATTTCAGGTCCTCTCGGGTTTTTATCATCACTTTCCGCGTAGTAGGATGCTCTATACCAATCTGCGCACCATTCCCAAACATTACCTGCCATATCAAACAAACCATAACTATTAGGAACAAATGACTTAACGGGAGAAGTGAAGACAAAACCATCGTTGACACTCGGACTTCGCCATTCAAAAGCAGTGTTGATATCGGAAAAATTGGCAGACCGATTGTCAGGCTCATTATCACCCCACGGATACTTTGTGCCTACTAAATTACCCAGAGCGGCTTTTTCCCATTCGGCTTCGGTTGGAAGACGTTTACCTTTCCAGTGGCAATAAGCAACAGCATCAAACCATGTCACATTTGTTACTGGCTGTTCTGGTTGATTAAACTCAGAATCCGACCAAGGCTGATAATTGTAATCAAGGACTCCGTACTTGGCTGTATATCCAGTTCCATTAGGCGGGGAATGCCCAGTGGATTCGACAAATTGGCGATACTGAGTGTTGGTCACCTCGTGAACATCAATGTAAAAAGCATCCAAATGGACAGTATGAATTGGTCGCTCATCCACATCTCCTGCCATGTTACCCATCTGAAATTTACCAGCTGGTATTAGAACCATTCCTTGGGGGTGAGGTTGATTCTCAGTTTCCCCAGAACAGCCAAAAGATAAAACGAAACATACTAAAATTGGGATCTTTGGAATGGTTCGCTGAAATACGATTGTGATATCCATAAACCAAATAGTGACATTATCAGTCGTCCTTCAGATGCCATAACCTCACAATTTAAGAGATGTTATAGCGCCTCATCGATTGCCGAACTTAACTCGCCCCCACACCGTCGCCAACTTCCCTTCAGGCTGAACCGCCATCAGAACTGCAAGTTCTTCGCTTGCTTCCTTCACTTGCTTCTCGTTCAAAGCCACTGAAAAAATGGCTACTTCATCAATGAGTCCATTATACCAATGCCCGCTACCTTCTCGATGCCCCAGCCGTAAATCCACGTTGCCACCAACTAACTTAAGTCCTTGCGCATCTTCTTTTTTAAGTTCACCATCAACATAAATCTTGGCAGTTTTCCCATCATAAGTACAAACGCAATGGGTCCATTTCTCCGGTTCGGTGGTGTTATTACCAGAGTTTCGGACCTTATGCTCCCCTTCACCACCGAGTGAAGTCGTGAAGTAGAAATAGCGACTGCCTCGGTTGACAAAGAGCCCATAATTTTCCCACGGCCCACCTTGTTTCCCGTTTGCCAGAACGGCAAGCCAGCCATCACCAGGGGCATCGTTCCAATTCACCCAAACAGAAATTGTGACTTCATCGGGGATAGACAGGGTTTTTGAACTCTTAATCAGAACGTGGTTGTCGACCCCTTTAAATTTCATAGCATCTCCATATTTCCCTTTAGCCACCTTGGCCTTCTCGATCTTACCATGATTCTTGTTACCAGACTCATCAATGACTTTATCACCATCTAACTGCGAAAATGACATATACAAAGCCAACTCATCAAATGGCAATTCCGCTTTTAACACAACCGGAAATACAAAACAGACTAACAGCAAAAAAACGACTATCAACCGATACATCTTGTTCCTCCCAGAAATGATTAAATATCAAAAATGTGGCAAAGCATGATAGCATAAATTCGTTTCGTAAGGACAGTACCTCCTGCTGTTACAGAGCCTTTAGGCTTCCCCATGCAGTTGCCAGTTTACCCTGCGACTGCACAGAAGTCGTCCCTGCCATCTTCTTGGCTGCTTCTTTGGCTTGGGCTGCTGTTAAGGCGACCGAAAAAATGGTCACTTCATCAATAAGCCCATTATACCAGTGCCCGCTTCCGAGACGATGACCAATCCGCAAATCCTGCTTGCCACCAACCAGCTTCAGTCCTTGCGCGTCTTCCTTTTAAGCTCACCGTCAACATAAATCTTAGCAGTTTTTCCATCATAAGTGCAAACGCAATGGGTCCATTTTCCCGACTGGGTGGTGTTATTACCGGAGTTTCGGACCTTATGCTCCCCTTCACCACCGAGTGAAGTCGTAAAGTAGAAATACTTACCGCCTCGGTTAACGAAAAGTCCATAATTTTCCCATGGCCCGCCTTGTTTCCCGTTTGCCAGAACAGCAACCGGCATCCTTCCAATTCACCCAAACAGAAATTGTGACTTCACCTGATATGGACAGGGAGTCTGAATTTTTGATCAGAACATGGCTGTCCTTGCCATTGAATTCCATCGCATCCCCATACTTACCTTTCCCTTTGGCAGCACTGGCTTTAACTATTTTGCCGTTATTTCCATTTTTGGACTCATCTTTCACGGTGTCGCCTGAGACGTTATCAAAAGACACATATAAAGCTAGTTTGTCTAAGGGTAATTCGGTTCTACCTAATATTGGCAGTGCCAAACTACAAACGATGATAAGGATTAAAAACTTTTTCATTTTGATTCTCCTTCATTTAGTTATCAATTTACGACTGAGTTTAAAGGTGATCATCGCGAAACAACGGTATAAACTAGCTGTCAACGAGGGTTATATGATATGCTAAAAAATACATTTTTACTTAATCGTACCCTTGTATTTTGAGTTAAAAACTTAAATCAAAAGGAGTATTGATTAAATGACGAATAGGGTATTGAGAATGAAATTAGAAATTATTTGTCTTATTCTTGTTAATTACTATCTGTTTTGCTATTTTTTTACTTAGATGAGAACGAATCGTGTAGGAGGTGTTCGATGGGTAAATTAGATGGACGAGTTGCGCTTGTCACAGGTGCTGCGCGTGGTCTTGGACGTGCTTATGCTCTACATCTGGCTCGACTTGGCGCCGATGTTGTCATTAACGATATTGATTTAAACGCAGCTGAGGAATATAGTGAGGAACTAACTGCCAAAACCGTGATGGAAGAGATTGAGAATTTAGGGCGACGTTCACTTGGTATTCAGGTGGATGTTACCCAACGTCATGCAGTTTTTGAAATGACCAGTGAGATCATGGATAAATTCGGGCGAATTGATATTTTGGTGAATAACGCCGGTGGTGCCTTAGGAAAACCCCAGTCCACAATGGCATCGGATTCGGAGGAGGTGTATTACCAGTACATCATGGATATCAATCTCAACAGTACGATTTTTTGCTGTCAGGCAGTTAGCCAACCAATGAAAGAGGCCGGCTACGGTCGCATTGTGAATATAAGCTCTCAAGCGGGATTGTGGGGTGGTGGTACTGGAGGCGGTATGCCCTACAAAGTGGCAAAGGCTGGGATTGTACAATACACGCGTATCTTGGCTGCAGAATTGGGGCCATATAGAATCAATGTCAACTGTATGGCCCCAGGTTGGATTCTCTCCTCACGCGCCATTGCGGGCGGTAGAAATAGCGCAGAGAGTCGGCAGAGCCTGGAACCGCAGATTCCGTTGCGACGGTTGGGAACGCCTGAAGATTGCGCAAAAGTGGTTGAGTTTTTGGTAACAGACCTTTCTGCTTATGTGACTGGGCAATGTATACCGGTTTGTGGAGGATTTGTTGGATTCTAATTATACATTGATGGTGAACAACCCCATTGCATTGCGTAATACGCAATATGTCCTGTAAAATCTAGTTTTTCATGGGCCCGCACTAGATATTGAAATTCTTGGGCGGTGCGTCCAAGAATTTCGGGACTGCTGCCGTCGTCGCGTGGGTCACGCCGCTTGCCAAGTGGGACTTGAACAGGTCACTAGGTATGGGCTATGACCTACACTCCTTGTTTCTCCGCAGCCCACACACCATGTGGCTGAGATTTACGCTGCAGAATGCAGTTTTTTGATGGAGGCTTCCAGAGGTACAATGTCCTATCAAGAGTCTTGAGCTAGCATGGCAGCTGTTCTTTCCTCGATCTCGAGTGGGGAATCTCGTCGGCCAAGTGCGAGCGCACCAAAGATCAACAGCTCCGTACAACGCAGAAATATCCAGTTGTTGGTGTGTTGTCCTCTCATGGGTAATGTCGCCCACGGGAAGCCGAAAAAGACGAAGTTGAGTGAATAGTAAACGAGGGCGCTAAGAATTAACCCTTGGCGCGCGAAGGTCCGTCCGCCTTTCTCGAAGCAAAACGCGGCGAGGGTCATTATTCCCAAAGGGAGGATGATCAAAAGGAACCGGTCCGTGTAGAAGTGTACATTGTCAGTCGTTTTAAGCGTGATCCCGGCAATCGGGAGGGTCAGGAGGGGAAGCGATAACATGTAAGACCATAGGAACCAGCCCCATGGCGAGTGGAAAGTCCGCGATGGGATCAATTCCCTCGTACCTCTTGACGCCCCAGAGGTAGAGCAGGAAGGTGTGTACTACGATAAGAGTCCATTCAGCTGTCAGAGGGATCTCCGCCTCGTCGCCCGTATCTCCTCGGGCGACCAGCTTACGGTTAAGCCAGAGTCCGAGCCCGAGCACAAAGCCCAAGACGAGACCGAAGGTCGTCTCCATCATGTTCCACCAGTTCCAACCCATAAGGCTGAAGAATTTCTCGGGAAAGATGCCGGGCAGTGACTTGTGTAGTGACAGATCGAATTCGGTGAGCCAGCCCGGAGTCCAGGAATGCTTGGCCCGAAGGCTTTGTCCGAGGGTGAAACCGAGACCACCCGCCAGCACACCGAAAAAGGCCATGTTGCGAGCCAACTTGTCTTTCTTGATAAACCCTATGTAAGCGACTAGACACGTAAAAGCAACAAGGAGACCACCCTAGCACTCACGACGCGGTTTCATCTCGAGGTTATCCGGCTCCCATTTCCAGTGGTCCGAGAAGTAGATCCATGGGAGGACCCGATCCGGCGAACCGACCTCCGGAACGTAAGGGCGGTTGAGTAGTTGGATCCCGACGAATGCGAACACTATTAACGCAGCGTAAAGTCCAAGCATTTCTCTCCACCGGTATTTCTTACCTCCCAGGCCAATACCGAGAAACGCCCCGCCAAAACCGACCCAAAGCCCACCCTTGATGAAAAGCCCGATCATGCCCAGCGGTACGCATCGTAGTTTCCTACCAAGGGAGTGTCGTGAGTTAGCCCAACGGTCTGTCCGTAGGTCATCGTGCCACCGAACGAGAAGGCAATGGCAGTCAAAGCTACAGCTCTTGCGGCGTGGAGTGAAGTCGATCGCCTGCAGAAAAGAAAGACGAGAGTGAAGGCCACCAGGACGCCTGGCACCATCACCCCCCACTCGTGTCCATACTGTCCTCGTATGCCCCAGCCCATGCCACCGGCAGCCGCTCCCATCAGTGGCGCAGCGAAAAACAACACGAGGGACGAGGCCGTATTTTCTTCGATGCCAGTGTCGTGAGGCTTTGGGTTCAGGCCTCTCGTCATCGTGTTCCTTCTAAAGATCATTGTGTTTGGAGCCTGCTAAAAGGTTATCAATATCATTTCGGTCTATTTCCGTCATTCTCAATCCCTTTGCTGTGGTTGTGTTTTGGCAACCTGCCCACAAATTATGGAAAGGTTAATCGGTTCGCATTATCGGGTTTCCTTTCAGATGCTTACTGATTCTAGCAAAAACATCAACTGCCGTAAAGTAACAACCCTCAACTTCCTATTCTTTTGAGGGTTTCTACTTTGTCCCGAATAACTGAAACTGAAGGTTCAACCAATGACGTGGACGTGGTTGTCCTCGGTCGGTCGACTTCTAGGAGATTAAGGAGGAATTTGGGCACATCCGATAAAACTTATGGATGGGTTCCAGTACGTACATTTTGGAAACATACCATATTTTGAAAAATGTGATACCGTAGATTGGCCAACCTGCCGCTGATCTTGGTATCTTAAATTTGATATAAAGGGAATTCAAAACGTGGATTCGCCTGATTACACAATTATAGTCTTGCATGATTAACTTAGATCAGCCCGTGATAACGTCCCATCCAATAAGGTAGGAGGAAAATCGTTGGGTCTTCTTCTGCTCTACCTCCACCAGCGTAATCCAGAGAGTAAGGATTGCCATTCCATTTCATCATGCGTCGTTCATCGGCAGGGAGCGGAATAACTGATTGGATCTCTTTGACACCTGGTTCTTCGGTTGCAATTTCAATGTCGGCTCGGTGGCTATTAATGACTGTCCAGCATATCAGATCCATTGGGATGCGTTGCAAGCTATCAATTGATTGTTGGTGATGGTAATGGTTGCCCGTTAATGCCCCGTAAGCCAAATTCCAAAGTGGATTGCGTTCCGCACTTATAATCTGCCAACTCTGCTGAAAACCAAGCAGGTAAATCGACCGCAAATCTGGATCTTTTTCATACTTTAGGAGTGGGTAATAGACAACCAACGCCAGTTCATCATCAGAGTGGTTAGTTGGATCCGGTGCAGTTAACTTTTGATCAATTGAGTTGAGTGCGTAGTGGTGTTGGTGAATTAAGTGGAGGTAGGCTTGATGAAACTTTTGGTCGTCTGTAATATGATGTGCGGTTTTGAGCATCGATAAAATTTCTAGCGAATTAAGATTACGTTGCAGTTTCCATTCACCATTAAGCATTCTTGGAGACCATACTCCCCAAGTAGTATGTTGTCCGTCCAAATCAATTAACAGAAAATCATTGTCAACAATATACGTCATAATTCGGTGGACAACTTCGGCGATATTTTTCTTCTCCGTCTCGTCAGCCACCAAATCATAGTAGATTGAGTAAGCGAATAGATGACCATCAAGTTCGTCTGAACTGGTATCTCCTTTCCATTCATACAATCCATCTTCTGTGTCGTGCCATTCGCCATGTGATTTATCGACTGGTTCTCCTTTTTGAATTATCGCGCGTGCTGGAAACCCGTCAATGGGAGTAATCGATTCAAGTTGGATTATGGCCTCCATCGACCTGCGGGCGAGTTCTTTAGCCGAGGGCTGGCCTGTAGCTGCATAACGAAAACTCTGGGCTGCAACATAGAGCGATGTCCAAAGCCCATCATTATCTGAAGCTTGATACATATAGCTACTTAGATCCCCCGGTATCTTGAGATTACAAGAAGTAATATAACCTCGTCGATCATGGCGGGCGAGGACTATCTTCTCTAAAGCTTCAGCTTTTCGTTCTAGCGTATACTTTCTTTTTTCAATTTGGCTAATCCCTTCGGAGGTTGCTATAAAAGCCGTACTATCATCTTGAATAGAGATCGCGTTGACATAGTCATCAGGCAGCCATCGTTTCGAATGAAAGTATTCCCACTTCCCATTATCCCACAATATGGCACCCAGAGTGGTGCCGATCCAGCGTTGACCGTACGGACCAAGCCTAATTTTGATGACATCTTCGTATGGCAAGCCGCTTTTGCTTCCGTTAATGAGATACCATTCTGTTTGACGATCAAAAACAATGACTCCCGCATCCGATCCAATCCAGAGATGACCATGTCGGTCGATTTCGATACACTGAAGATTGTTACTAGGTAAACCGGAATTCTGCTGGCTAAATAATACTGCTTCTCCATCGCAGCAGCATATTAGACCATTATCGGTTGCCAGCCAAATTCGCCTATCATTATCAATGGCCATGCCTTGGATGTTATATTCGGTAAGTTCCTTATCAAAATGATGCCAGGTACCATCTAGCATGCGGTAATAGATTTTATTTGATCCGGATATCCACACTTGTCTTCGATTATCTTCTGCTATTGTCCGAATACTCTCTGGTATCTCAAGGGCGATTTGGTAGTTTTTGTCAAATAGACGGTGACCGGCAACAGTCCATAGATCCTGATTGCTATCTACATACAAAATCGAGATGTCAGCTATCTCGGCAACTAGCGTCCACTTTACACCGTCGAATTGAGACAGTCCCTTTGAAGTACCAGCCCAGATACTATTTAGGCTATCAACAACGATTGATCGGACATCATTACTCGGAAGCCCGTTTGTGATTGTATGATTTTTTTGGAATTTTTGCAGGTATTCAATCATTGGGTTTTCTTTTCTAAATTCTTGGTAGGCTTTCCAAATTAAGTCTAATCATCATACATAATCCAATCAAAGGAATCAAGTTGACACAATAACCTGATGATATTTATCTGTTGTCTTTAATCTTAGCAGAAAGATTGTGAAATTTCGAATCTGTGGGAGTTTTTATGCTGTAACCAAGCCCATGTTTAAAGTATAATAACCTTAAGTTGTATACTATAATTCAGATCTAGGATGATAATTATGTTTAGAAACCATTTATTGTTAATAGCAATTGTAACCATTGCATTTTTGACAGTCTCAATTTCTCAGGTTGCAAATGGACAAGAGTTCGTCACCGATGGATTAGTCCTTTATTACTCTTTCGATAAGGATACTGTGACAAAGAACAAGGTAACAGATTTGTCTGGAGAAGGTAATGACGGCAAGATTGAAGGAAAGTTAAAGTCCATCGACGGACCACCGAAAGGGGATTTTGGTCAAGCCTTTGAATATGTGGGTGATGCCGATTGCTACGTTGAAATTCCAGCACTTGGAGATTGGGAACAGGTTTCTATCGAATGTTGGGCGATGGAAAACTCGTTTGGCGGCATTCAAGGAATTGTCTCCACTTGGATGTGGGAGCCGGGTAAAGTCCACTTCAAATTTGAAGGTAACCAGATACAGGTTCATAAAAATGACGGCGTTAAGATCCGCATGAATGCTGAAGCAGAAAAATGGTATCATATCATTTACACTTCGGATCCCAAAGATGGTGGTGCAAAAAGTCTAAAGCTCTACGTAGATGGCGAATTGATTCAAGAAGGCGCTGCGGGAAAAGCCCCTGAAAACATGAAGGAACGCAGAGTGGGCAGCGAACACAACGGAAGGTTTCTAATTGGGGCGATTGACGAAGTTCGGATCTACGACCGAATTTTGGAAGAGAAGGAAGTCAAACAGAATTCCGAAATCAAGTCCAACAACATGCCGGTGGACCCGTTGGATAAACTGACGACCTCTTGGGGATATCTCAAATCTCGTATGTAGCCTGTTGATCCAATCCTGCTAGTACGTCAAAGAAAGTGGGAAAAGTCTTATTAACACAACCTGGATTCTTAATTTTGATTCCGGGTTTTTTAATGCCGATTAATGAGAAACTCATCGCCATTCGGTGATCATGATAAGTGTCAATTTCGGCTGGTTGGATCTCTGATACTGGCTCAATTTCAATCGCGTCATCGTATTCGGTGACGCTGACACCGAGTTTTCGCAACTCGGTTACCACTGCGTGGATGCGGTCGGTTTCCTGCCAGCGGATATGTTCAATGTTTCGGATGGTTGTTTTTCCCTCAGCAAACGGGGCGATTGCTGCCAACGTAAGTGATGTATCCGAGATTTCGCTCATGTCTACATCAACACCTGTCAGTCTTTCTGTTCCAACAACTTCAATTGCCCTGTTTTTTGAAATGACTTGGCACCCCATCTGTTGGAGAATATTAACAAAGTGTATGTCCCCCTGCACGGAATTAAGGCTTAAATTCTCCAGGCGAACCCTTCCACCAGTGACTGCCGCCAAGGCAAAAAAATAGGATGCATTCGATGCGTCCGGTTCGATCTGATAGTTCCGTGGTTTATAGGTCTGACTGCCATAGACCTTAAATGAATGATAGTCTTCGTTGATAACGTCTGCTCCAAACGCGCGCATGACCGAAATGGTAATGTCGATATACGGTTTTGAAATCAGATTGCCTTCAAGCTCGATTTCTATGCCAAGTTGGGTAACTGGAGCAATCATCAACAACGAAGTTAGAAACTGGCTACTTTTGTTGGCGCTGAGACGGGTTTTTCCCCCTCTGAGTTTTTTGGCATCAACAATTAGGGGGAAGCGGTCATTATTCAACTCTGATCGAACTTCAACCCCAAGTTGTCTAAGAGCATCCAGTAAATCTCCGATTGGACGGCTCTCACGCATTGGTGGGTCTCCGTCAATACGAAATCTACCATTTCCCAAAGCAACGTAACTGACAAGCGGACGTGCGGCAGTTCCAGCGTTGCCGATGTATAGATCCGCCTGACTGACCGGAATATTACCACCGTTGCCTACCACCTCAAAAGTACAGTTTTCTGGATCTGCTAAAATTGATACGCCTAACTTTCGAAGCGAATCGACCATGCAATCCGTATCGTCGCTAAACAATGCACCAGACAAGTGTGATTTGCCATTTGCCAGCGACGCAATCAACAAAGTACGGTTCGTATAACTCTTTGAACCAGGGACCTTTATAGTCACATCAATAGGGTTCTTAATTGGTTTAATCTCGACCATGTTCTTCACTCTCAAAGTAAATTGGATCAGGTTTTACCCATTCTTCTTCACCATCCAGCCAGACTTCACGTTTCCAGATTGGGACGATCTGTTTTAGCCGATCCATAGCGTACTTACAAGCTTCAAATCCATCTTTACGATGTGGGGATGCAACCGCCACGGCTACACTGACTTCACCTATTTCCAGACGACCGACACGGTGCAAAATGGCAACCTGTCCGATTCCCCATTCCTCTCGGATCTCATCGGCAATATCAGCCATTTTCTTTTCTGCCATAGGGATATAGGCTTCATATTCAAGGTAAGCAGTCTGACGACCTCCCGTATTGTTCCGGACTGTTCCAAGAAAGGTAACAATCGCTCCGGCATCGTCGGCTTCGACAGATTGAATGACGTCGTCTGCAGTAATCGCTTGTTCAGTAATCTTAAACATTCTTTCCTCCCAACATCTATGATCTTGCCTGATATGGAGATGAAATGTCGATAAACTCCATATCCATCAGCGGCTGATTTAACGCATAATTTTCTGAAATATCAGACATTTTTCGCCCAGGTTGGTTGAGAATGCTACCTGCATTATGATAATATTTCTAGCATAAATGGTTTTACCTT
>DTUY01000057.1:16705-35236 GCA_012963885.1 Candidatus Poribacteria bacterium
GTTGAGAATGCTACCTGCATTATGATAATATTTCTAGCATAAATGGTTTTACCTTTGAGGATTGTTATCAGAATGTGTGGCCGTTTTACATTCGTTGCTGATCAGGCAACTTTAACCGAGACTTTCCCCCAATTCAAATTTTCCGGTTATTATTATGCCCCTCGGTATAATATCGCGCCGTCGCAGCCAGTTCCTGTTGTCGCCAACACAGGTGGTTCTGAAGTTGAGTGCTTTCATTGGGGATTGATCCCGCATTGGGCCAAGGATCACAAAATTGGTTCCAAAATGATTAATGCCCGATCTGAAACTCTCGCGGAAAAACCTTCTTTCCGAATTCCTTATCGACACCGGCGTTGTTTAATACTCACCGATGGCTTTTACGAGTGGAAGAAGAACGAAGACGGCAGCAAAACACCGATGTATATTCAAACGGCATCACGCACACCTTTTGCCTTTGCTGGGTTGTGGGAAAACTGGACGCCACCCGGAGGCAATCCAATTCGATCTTGTACTATCATTACCACAAGCGCCAACGCATTCATGTCGGAGGTTCACCATCGAATGCCGGTGATTCTTGATGTCGAGGATTTCGATCAGTGGCTTACACCTGAAGAAAAACCAGCAGACCAACTGCGGGGTCTGTTGAGACCATACGAATCGGGCAACTTGGTTGGGCATCAAGTGTCGCCATACGTCAATTCACCCAAAAACGATTCTTCTGACTGTATCCTGCCAATCTAGCTCAATTTTTATATTGCGACCGATCCACGTTACCACCATACTTCATGGTATAAAAGAGCAGGTTTGTCATGAACCGGTGCACATCTGCCGACCGACGCATACGTAACATTGTTCGACTGCTGATCTCTGCCGTTTCCATGGCACACATATAGTCTTTCCGATTATAAACCACAGCCAACCGACGTCCAATTGTAATTCCTTTATGAAACCTGAATTTTGAGGCCCTCGGTTTATTTTCACTTCCCCAGTAGACATCCCCACCGTTAGGTGGCACTGAAAGCTCATAGTATACTTTATAAATTTCGTGGTTGTATTGTATGTGCTTGAGCGGATATTCGGGTAGAATCTGACTGAGTTCGAACTCGACCTGTCTGGCAAAAAGACCGTTAAAACCGCAATCATCAAAGTAAAGCATTCCGCCGCGTTCAACCAGATACTCGCGTAAAGCGGCTCGTTCTTCCGAACTGAATCCATCTGTTAAGGGGCCACCCTTTACCATGTTACGCCCAACTGTGATATCCTTGTCATGCCCCGTCATGAAAATAATGGGCGCATCCAATATTTTTCTGTCCGTTAACGGTAAGGCCCCTCCTTCGAACTTCATATCCGCTTTCAACAGGGTATGATCACCTAGCCAGGTCATAAAACTTGGAATCGCGGTTGGATCCTGCCACCAATCAGACAGAGAATGCTTGAGGCGGATTAGTCGAATATGACCCTGAACGTCCTTCCCTTGACCAACGATGATAGCACCAAGTTGGTTGTCTGGTACTCTAATCAGATCCTGAAATTTTGATGACGACAGATCAGCAGAATCGGTTGCTCCTGTTGTCTCAATAATGGATGAAATCCCTTTTGAGTCTTTTCGCCCTTGGCTTTGGGCGCGAAACCGTCCAGTTTCTATTCCTGACCCACTTTTAACTTTAGTTGGAGATCCACTTGACCGCTTCAGTACATACTCCCTCGGGTTTGCCGGCAGTTTTGCCGTAGTTGACATTGGATCTGGAATCCTGTTAGGCAGTTCTGGGTTGCGAGAAAAATTTCGGTGTATTGGTGCCGTGGATAATTTAGCTGTTTCCGCAACTTGAGTTGGAGCGGTAATCTGCACTTGGGGTTGTGGCGTCTTGCGCAATGATGGTTTAAGCGTAACCCGTCGTTGGACACGGTTCACAATTGGTTTTTTAATCTTGCGAATAGTTGGAAGTGGTACGTTTACCATCTCAATAGAAATGGATTCGGTCGGTAACTTTGTTGTTATTGTCAGTGCAATATAAATAACAAAAATAGCGTGGACAATGAACGAAATCGTGAACGCGGGTGAGGTTCTTTTCCAATTCCTCTTATTTAACCAATTTGTTGGTAAGATGAAAGCAGAAGATTGCTGATCAATGGCGCTGAAAGTGTGAACTTGGTTGCCACAAGTGACTTGGATCTGGTTATTTGCCGTAGATTCAATTCCAATGCTCTCGGAGTCTGATTGACGGATAATGTCACTAAACCAGAGGATGGGGATTTTGGACGATCCGGAAGAGACAATTTCAGCGTCTGCAAGAATTTTCATATCAGCTAGAATGTTTCTAGCTGATATTTCAACCCTATTGTTTTCCAGTGTACGGAAATCGACATGTGACAACTGGTTCAATCGATTGTGTGCACCCGCCTTTGATTGCAGGCCTTGAATAGCCTTAAGTAATTCAGAGGAATCAGCACGGAACTGCACAGTTATTTTCACCACCCTTTTGTTAAAATTGATTATAGATGAGGATTATGCTGGTCGTTCGTTTAATCGTTAATCTTGAAGAATGCATGGGAAGATAAAAGCATATTTCGGTAATATTGGACGAAACCCTATCAACTTGACTAGACATTAATCCTGCTATTCCCCAAAAAATTAGATTGAATCAGTGGAACTTCTGCAGTTTTCAGACTGGCTAAGTGGTTCTTTTGTTCGAGGATTCTTTTTCTCTATATTCTACCAGCTAGTGACCTCTTCAGTGTCCTTGAATTCTCAATTTATTTAAAGAAAATAACTTCCGCCTGCGTAGCTAGCGTTTTCTAATGACCACATCCTCTCGAATTCACCTTGTGAGTCTTGCTTCGATGAAAATGGGATACTACTTACGGTTAGGTAAGCCCCCAAAGCGAATTATAGGTTCGCTGTCGCTGATCTTATGATTATATGGATTCGGCATAATCGTAACACAAAATCGTTGAATCCTCCAATCAAATCATACGTTGTTTTAATTGTTGTACTGTTTGGCCTATGCTAAAATAATATCAAGTATAATAACTAAAGAATATTGTCGTTATATATGCCTATTACATTAGAATCAATTCGATTAACAGAAAGCGATCTACAGGATTATCGGCCTTATTTTTCTTCTGCACAGGAGATTTACTCACCCACGTCGCCGAAAGACCCCGCTTGCCTGATTGGATGGCGTGATCGGTGGTGGTTGCACGGCAAACCGGGGCAGAATCTTGCTATTAACTATTGGCTGTTTGAATCCGAGGAGGACGCTAGAACTGCTGTGGAAGAGGGCAGAACGCGTCTTTCCAGTAGAAGTGTGATGATAAATGGAAAACGTGAACCGATTTACCAGCCATTCGCGGATCCGACAAAAATCTTTAATGGATTGGTGTGGCAAGCCGATCATAATTTCCTTTTTAGCACTCACGACATTGCTGTGTTGGTAATGGAGTCCGGCAAACAAGTGCCTGTTGAAACAACCTTATCGATCGCTAAGAAAGTTCTCGAAAAGATAGTAAGTCGCTGATAAATTCATACTAATTAATAATGAAAAACTGAAGATCATGAAATGAAGCGTGTCCATTCATGTCCCCATCGTATTTCAATTGCTATCCGATTTCTCCTCCCATTCTTTTGCATATTTCTCCTAGTTTCCTCTTTTGGCACTCTATGCTTTGGTAACTCAGAATTTCAAAGTATTGTTCTCCTGATTGATAACTCCAGAAGTATGGATATGACAGACACACATAAATGGAGATGGACGTCAGCCAAAGTTTTGATCAATCGCCTTCAAATCGATCAATGGGTCTGCGTGATCGGATTTACCGATTCCGTGATATTGGTCATTGAGCCGACGCGAATCGACGGCGACATAGAGCAGAAGGCTAACTTGGAACGTAAGTTAGCCGTACCCATCAATGAGGTGGAGAAAAAAGGTAGTACTATCGGGCAAGCTTTATTTCGGGCAGAAAAGGCACTCCAAAGTATGCCATCGATCGAATCTCAGGTACTGATTTTAATGACTGATAGTAAAGCAGGATTTACCAAGAAGCAGTGGAACCGGTTCTTAAAAAACAGTTTTAATCGTAAAAGCTATTTTCTAATGAATCTCCAGGACAAATCAATCTCCGTTTCCAATGGTCAGAAACGACCTCATAATAATCTGCTTACTGCGTTTTTGTATGTCATGAATGATATGGATGAATATCAATTGTATGAGCAGAAGCAAATTCCATCAAAGCTGCATATCTTTCTTCATGATCCCGAAATAGAGAGTTTAGAGCTTCAGTTTACATCATCCCAAAAACGCAAATCTGATATTGAAATCAAAGACTCGCAAGGAAATTATATCTTTCCCTATTTTGAAACCAGCCATTGCACATCTTATTGGATTCCCCAACCTGCTCTCGGACGTTGGCAGGTTTCTGTTGATAATGATAATCAGGTCGAGTTGTTGGCCTTCAAGAGGAAACAGCCAGATACGTCCATAGGCCGGCTTGAATTTGGTCCACTGCCTCCTACCTATGAACCCGGCCGCCAAATAGGCCTTCAGATTCGATTAGTGGGAGGTACGTATTCATCTAGTCAAATTGGTGGTAAAGTGATCTCGCGGGAGGTAGAGGAAAAAATAATTTTTGATCAAACTGCTGATCAATCTCTATATCAAGCGAAATACGTACCCAAAGAAGAGGGGAAGCACAAATTTATTATTGATCCAAGTCTAGAATATATTGTTAATCCGCCAATCCGAACGGTTGAACTTAGGATGTATCAATTTCCAGTCTGGCTTACAGTCGCAGCCATATCAGGTGTTATTGGCGTTGGAGCAATGGTACTTTTTCTCTTTATCTTTTTTCGGAGAAGATCAACTCGTAATGGGGTCGAAGACGATGAGATAGAGGACGAAATCGAAGTTGATCGGCGTGCAGAAATTGCGCAGTTACATAATATCATTGTAAAGCAGAAGGAATCAGGTTCTTTCTATCAGCAGGAAGAGCAACCAGAATCCATCCCCGACACAGCAGAAGTGGAACAACAACAGGATACAGAAGATCCAAATATACAGAGTATTGAACAAATACCGACAATTCAAGATCAAGATGAATTGGCCATCCTACCGGTCGAATCCGAGGATGTAGGTCAAGCTGATGGCGATCTGAATCAGGAACTCAGCCCGGCATCGGAATTAGAATCACTACAGCTCGAAGATTTTAATAACACGACCAAGGCAAAGGTAGAAGAAACTAAACTAGGTACTGATGAGATTTCTTCCGGTTTTGATCCTGAAACCAAAGTTTCCGAAGAGATAGAAGAGATAAAGGATGTTGCAGATTCCAATCAAGATGATGTTTCACCAAAGCAGAAAACAACAACTGGGGAAGAGCAGGATAAGGACAACGCTGAACCGGATGTTGCCGAAGATTCCGGTAGTGATTTAGTGTCTGAAGATGAGGCATTGGATACTGCAAGCGAAGTGGATTCTGCTAGTGACGTAACTTCACAGGATCGGGAAATAATTGAAGCGGAGGATGATAATACTGCTGATCCAGTAGAAGCTGAAATCACAAAGCAGCAGGTGGATGGTTTAGAGCAGCAACCAGAGGGTGAAGGGATAGATTGGTATATCGGAAAATTTCTATCGGATGTCCAAAATATAATTGCTGATGATAGCACGGAAACAAATGGTGTTGCTGCGGAAACAGTTAGTGCAGTGTCTGGAGAAGAGGATTTGATTCAAGGTGTTGATGAAACAGAATTGGAAGAATTCAACCAGGGAAGCGATGTAGATCAACATATCGATAAAATTCTATCTGAGATCGAGGTATTGAGTAGGGAATAATTACTGTCTAAACTCAGAAGTTAGACAGTAGCGAAAATCGATGAACTGCGCCAAACTTGCCCAAGGAACCTAAGGCGTAATCAAGTCCAAAATCACCGATAGTAATACCGAAGCCAGTGGTAATACCAGATGCTGCGCCGAGATCATTGCCACCGAGTTCGTATTTGTACCCTGTTCGTAGATGAAGTCGCTGGAGAACGGTAAGGGAGACCCCCAAACCGAATGTTAAATCGTTGTCTGATGGTCGGTTTATATCGGCAGTGATTGCCAATTTATCTCCAGGCACATGATAAGCTAATCCAAATTTAATGTTCACGGGCAAACTGAACGCTTCTTCCGAATCCTCAACAAACTTGGCTTTTGTACCAAGATTCTGGATGTTGAGACCAATGGCGAGATTCTTACCTGGGATGGTATGTAAAACACCTATATCCGAGGCAATGGCCTGTGCACCTATATCCTCAATAATTTTCTCACTCACCCATTTAAGGTTAAGGCCAAGTGCAGTATTTCCGAATTCTTGGCTATAGGACAACAGCATTGCCAGATCCCGAGGTCGAAACTCCTCTGTTTCTTTGCCATTTGCGTCCCGACCCGTAATTGTTCCGTATGAGAGGTAAATAATGCTTGTGCTGATGACGCCTCTGCCAACTGGCTGCGCAACCCCGATAAATTGGTGGCTGATCCCTTCAAACCAGTTATTGTGCATAGCAGCAAACTGGGTGCGCTTCACACTGGAAAGCCCCGCGGGATTCCAATAGACTGCATACATATCGTGTGCCAGTGCAACTTGTGACTCACCCATGCTAATTCCTTTCGCACCGACCCCGATTTTCAGAAATGGCATAGCACGCGTTCCTGCATTTTCATGGATGTTTTGGCTATTAACAGCCACTGTAAAAAAATTGATTAGGCATACTGTTGACAATAAGAATAGCTTTCGAAATGACAGTAGAATTTTCTCCATTATTCTTGTTGGCTTTTCTGAAACCAATTCCATTTACTCGACTTTTTTTCCTTTGGTACCAATGTGTCAGGAATTTCGTTGATCCAGACTTCGGCAAGCTTGCTCAACGAAGATTGTGGTGAAAGCTCTACTACTTTTAGATAGTCCAAACGTGCAAGATCAAGTTTGTTCTGTAGACGATACGTATTTGCTCGATTGTAGTAGTTAGATGCTTTTTCCGGACGTTTCTCAATGGCAACCGCCAAATCTGCAGAAGCGGCCCTATATTGTCGTAGCTGTAGATAGTTTCTTGATCTTGCTTCATAGGATGTACCAGTTTCTGGGGAAATCTCGATAGCAGTTGTTAAATCATCTATCGCTTTTCTATAGACTGAGAGCTCTTCATAGATTTCAGCTCGCTTAATGTATGATTTCGTATGTGTCGAATCAGCCTTGATGGTATAACTAAGGTCTGTAATTGCCTGACGAAGGTCACCCGACGATTCCATCAATTTCACGCTAAGCAGGTAATGGATGCCCGGATCAACGGACTTCATAATTGAAGGCACAGTGTGGAGACCGATTATAATAGCCCGATTCCAACTATCAATAACATCTCGGTATTCACTGAGTTTCTGTTTCTCCCCTTTGGCCAGTTTTGCTCGGTCGAGATGCGCATATCCGCGTCCGACATAACCCAGTGCAGATTCAATTATATCAACTGGCGCTGGGTTATCGAGGTTCTTGATTAAGTCTAAGCTGGCCATTGGATCCAGACTACACTTTGAACTGTAGTACGTTGGTGACCAATTCTACAATAGGTTGAATGAAAGCGTCAAGATTTTTGTTTTGGGGAAGTTGTCATCTTCTACTCAAAATGCTGATTGCAACAGAGGAGACCGAAATGAAGCTGAAAATCAGAGACCAGTTCACATCAAATTTCTTGGGGATTTCAACTGAATCTCCGGGATGAATTAGAATTTTTGAATCATTATCGTCACCAAGCGCAACCTGTTCAACTTGGCCGTTTGGTCTGCGAATTGTCACTTCTGTTCGATTGGCTTTTTCAGTTGACCCACCAGCCAATGCAACTGCTTGCTGGATTGTTATGGGTGCGCGTATTTTATGTGCGCCAGGTTGATGGACGTACCCAAGCACATAAATCCGATCGACTTTATAAGCGTTCGGAACATACAATACGTCACCATTTTGCAAATAATAACTCTCATTTTCATCTTTGTTGAGATCCTTCCAAAATTGCTCAGAAACCTCAATCTCGATTTGGTGTCCATTCGATTTCCCAATCACGAGCTTTGAAAGATCCGCTTCATCATAAATCGGGCCTCCAGCACGGGTCAGGGCGTGATCAATTCTAATCCGTTGCCGGATTAATATTTTGCTAGGAGTCTGTACCTGTCCCTGTACTTCAACTTGAGCCAACGTTGGCACGAAGACCAAGTCTCCGCTTTGAACCGCCACATAATGGTAATCAGTACCAGGCGAGAGGTCCAATGTTTCTATTGTTTGATCCCGTCGAATGACCTGCACCTTATGAAAATCCCCAGTCTCAAGCATACCACCTGCCAATGCAATCGCTCGCTGAAGACCAATTTCTTGCTGAGAATTCAATGGATAGCGCCCAGGTAATCGCACTGCTCCACCAACAAAAATATCTTGTGTCGAAGTGACAGTCAGCATAATAATTGGATTCTTCAGCAAGCCCTGTTGGGTAAGGTGATCATAGACCCGATAACGAATTTCATCTGTTGTTTCCCCTTTTACTTTGATGTCTTTGCCAAAATAGCTAATCATCCCGTCTGGTCGGACTTTTACTGTTTGCTTAAATTCAGGCTGACCGAGAACAAAGATCATAATCTCGTCACCGACCTGAGCCTGATAAGCATCAGCAAATAGAAGGTTGGGAATCAAGATGCATGTCAAAAAAAACGCTAAAGTTTCACTCGTTTTCAGCTTAAAAATCCTCGTTTTTCAGAATTTTAAATGAAGCAAGATACTTTCTAATAACTATGCTGGCCCATGCAAAACCACTGTTTGGCGCCAAAACTCTCCCCAGTTTCCGTCAGCGGATAAATCACCCAATACATTGCCGAAAGCGATAAGTTGATGAGATTTTACTTTGATTTTCTCATTTTCGGGAATTCCTTGAATCATGTATCCGTCTATTTCGCTGGGAATGTGGGCTACAAGTTGCCAGTCAACTAATACAGGCTTTATCGCTTGGTTAGAGGTTGATCAACTAGATTGACATTAAGTCCGTATGGGTTTGAGGATACCAGAACGATACTCGTCTTTACACTATGAACAATATACCATAATTCCGCATCCTACCTCGAGGGTCATTCATCGAAATTATATCTCAAAATCGAATTGGAAGGCTAAAACAGCTACTTGCCAAGAAGATCTAATAGGGCATTTGTTGTTATAGAACCGATCTGTGACCCAATCGACATGGATTTCTCGTACTCGTAAAGTTCCTTCGAATAATCCTCAGTAGCCAAGATATAACCAAGTTCATCATTAGCCAGCCCCAAAATGAAGTTGTAATCCGTTGTCATGCTGTTCTTAATGCGAAAACCGAGTTTGGGTAAGACCTCACCGGGAAAGGTTGCAATCTGGGCATTCCCGATCTCAATTAGATGAACTTCGGTATGGATATTGCCGTTTACAGGCATTTCTTTCGGCAAGATACCCAAGTTCATAAGTGCTTGAAATTGTTGGTTTTCGAGGGGGATTTCAAGTGTTTTAAATGAGTGTTGGATTTTGGGATTAACCTGCTTTTCGGCCGACTCAGCTGCTTCAACCGCTTTTTGGGCGACGATCCCACCAATTCGTTCAACTTCCTCAAAAGTGTTAAACTGATTGTTGGTTGTGATCATTCCTCCTAGGGCACCATTAATAAAAAGTGTTATTCCACCGATTTTTTCATCACATTCACGGTAAACGACACCTGGATATTCTGCTGTCAGCAACAGGCTGTCAGACCACATAATTTCAGGGTGTGCAGTAAAGTTTACCATTGTAGCTATCGTTTCTCCGTTGGTGCGGTCGACCTTGATTACTCCAAGTTCGCGATCGATTAAATCCGGTTCTCGTACATTTCGTGATACCCGATCTGATTCTTCTATTTGAGATGCTCCAAACGAGATTTCAGCAAGTTCGAGATTCTCGCTTGCGTCTTTAATAGCGGAAGCAATCTGGTTATAGAGAAAATCCGTGTAGTCTGGATCCACGCCAGAGTGGGATTCGCTCTCTCCCCAGAGCCCAATTGTGTCGGGACCAGAATGCTGATGTGTTGAGGTAATAATCACATTTTCAGCCGAGGATCCGATCAACGTGGCCCGATTTCGAATCTCAGCAATAGCAGAAGACGTTAGGCCAATCAAGTCGGTAGATACAAATCCAACCCGTGTTTGGCCATCATCAAGAATCAGGCATCGTGCAAAAAGATCGTCATGAACGCCCTGACTCAAGCGATTGTTCCGCAATCCGGCAAGATAAGCGGAACTTTGAGGTGTAATAATTCGGCTGCTTGCCCCCGCTCGAAGCAACGCGGATGAACTCTGTGTATTCAATAA
This sequence comes from Candidatus Poribacteria bacterium, assembly GCA_012963885.1. Taxonomy (GTDB): domain Bacteria; phylum Poribacteria; class WGA-4E; order WGA-4E; family UBA9662; genus UBA9662. The sequence goes on from DTUY01000057.1 coordinate 27,079, forward strand.
AACTAAAGCGATCATAAGTGATGCAATGAATCCAGTTTGAGTCATTAATCCCACCTTTGAGATTTAGATCTGTATCAACAATTCTGGAAGAAACTTATGGATTTAAGATGTTGTCCTTCTCCGCGAAATTAGACCGTAAAGTCCAACTGGCAAACAGTAAATGAGTATAATAATATGCAAGCTGAATGCAGTAACAAACGCAACTTCTTTTGTGGTTCCAAAGTGAATCAGCGCCCAGGAAAACGGGGCTTCGATTGTACCAAAATTCCCAATACTCTGGATTGGTAACAGATTAAAAATATTTGTGAACACCAGAGCAAAGATCAGGTTTATTACTGGAACCTTCACTCCCATTTCAACAATTAAGTAGATCTGAAATCCAAAGCGGATAACCACGTTGACAATCGAGTACACCCAAGTCAGCAAAAAATGTCGATCCAAGCCAGTTGAAAGTAGTTCCTGCATGACTGCCAGAATCTTTTCAACTATCCATTGAATTGGGCGGAAATTGGAACCTTGAAACCAATTCTTAACAGTTTCGATTAAACGAGTTAATGCCTTCCGAGCAAAAAGTGCTGATCCGATCACGCTAAGCAGTCCGAGGCCAAATAAAATTGGCACGACAAGAAGCCCAAAATATGAAAATCCCGCCAAATCTGATTTTAGCAGAAGACTTGTCATGATCATTAATCCAATTAGCAATGTCAAGTCAATTATGCTAGCTAACATTAGCGAAGCCAGACTTTTTGTTTCCATGACCTGCTCTCGTGATTTCATCAGGAAGATGTACGACAAGTCCCCACTTCGGAAGGGTAAGATATTTCCCCAAAACGTGTGAAGTGCGAATATGGGTAAGAGCTTAAGAATTGACCGGTCAATGGCGAGCAACTGGCGAAACCGGATCGTCTTTGCCAAAATAAAAATGCAGTAGAGAACGAATCCAATCAATAGCGTTGAAGGAGGCATCCTTCTGATTGTCTCTGGTATCCGTCCAATTTCAATTTGGCGTAAGAGCACGAAGCTAACGCAGATAGCAACTAATAATGCTATCACAAATCTAAAGACTTGAGATCGCGGAATCACAAGATCAGATTATATCATGGATTGCGGGATCTTCAACCCCAATTCCACATTGACATGAACACCCTATTCTGCTATGCTATCCAGATATCTGACAATGGGAGAAAATGAGCGTTGGGAGCGAAAAAAAAGTCCGGTTTGATGCAGCAATATAATCGTGTTAAAAACCAATACTCAGACACGATTGTTCTATGCCGCGTCGGTGATTTTTATGAAGCATTTGGCGAGGACGCTGAGACAATTTCGAGGGTGTTAGAAATTGCCCTCACCGCTAGAGATAAGAATACCGCAGGTACCCCTATCCCTATGGCTGGAGTGCCACATCATTCTCTGGATTCGTACCTTTATAAGCTCGTAAAAGAGGGACACAAGGTCGCGATCGTTGAACAGATGGAGGATGCCAAACAGGCCACAGGGCTTGTCAAACGGGACGTTGTTCGTGTAGTTACACCAGGAACAGTGACAGATTCAAACGCACTGGATCAAAAATCTAACAATTACCTGATTTCTGCTCACCAAATCGGGGACACCTATGGTCTTGCTTCGGTTGATGTTTCAACGGGGGAATTTGCAGTTACGGAATTAGAGGAACTATCAGATCTCTGGTCGGAAGTTAACCGGATTGGACCAGCGGAATGTCTCTTTTCTGAAGATTTTGAGAATCAGGAGATTTTGGATCAAATTAACATCGAATTCAAGGCGACAATTAACTATCTTCCTGACTGGCGTTTCGATCACCAATCAGCTCGGTCTGAATTACTCGATCATTTTAGCATTCTCTCACTTGATGGATTTGGATGCGAGAATATGTCAGCAGCAACGTGTGCCGCCGGAGCATTGATCTACTACCTGCATGAAACGCAAAAACAGGAGGTACAGCACATTCAGTCGCTTCGCACCTACACCACCCATAGCTTCGTGGTCTTGGATGCGGACACTCTGCGAAATCTTGAATTGACACAATCAATGCGAGATGGCTCATCGAAAGGGACCCTGTTGGAAATGCTGGATCAGACCATGACTTCGATGGGGGCACGTTGCCTGAAACAATGGCTACTCCAGCCACATCTGAAAACAGATTCAATTAATCAAAGGCTTGAGGCCGTCGACGAGCTAAAGAGTCGGATTTCGCTGCAGGAAGAACTGCGTGAAGCATTAAGACAGATGTATGATATCCAACGTTTAATCTCCCGTATCAGCCTGGGGACTGCAAACGCGCGCGAAGTGCTGGCATTGAAAGATTCTCTGAGACTTATTCCTTCAGTCAAACTACAACTTGAAGACTGTTCCGCCCCGTTTTTGATAGATCTGAATCAACAACTTGATCCGATGACGGATCTGGCTGACCTGATTGATAATGCGATTCACCCGGAACCGCCAGTAACTATTCAGGAAGGAAATATCATACGCGATGGTTACAGTGAGGAACTTGATGGTCTAAGAGAAATCACACTATCTGGAAAGGATTGGATAGCTGAATTGCAACAAGCTGAACGCGAGCGCACAGGCATCGGTTCGTTGAAAATTGGGTATAATCAAGTTTTCGGCTACTATATTGACGTAACCAAACCCAACCTCAATCTTGTACCTGATCACTATATTCGCAAACAAACGCTAACCAATTCTGAAAGATTCATTACGCCGGATTTGAAAGAGCGTGAGTCACAAATCCTGAATGCGGAAGAACGGATTCATCAGCTTGAATACGATCTCTTTTGTGATATACGAAACCAGATTTCGAGTCGGACCAATTGTATACAACGAATCGCGTCTGCCATATCGATGGTCGATGTGATCGCTAATTTCGCCTACATTGCTTCAAAATATGACTACTCAAAGCCAATTATCAATGATAGCAGTGATTTAATCATCGAAAACGGCCGCCATGCCGTGGTAGAGCAATTGTTTACCGGGGAGGGGTTTGTGCCCAACAACACAGAACTCAATTGTACCGATCAGCAGATGCATATCATTACCGGTCCAAACATGAGTGGTAAATCGACTTATCTCCGCCAAACAGCGCTGATTGTATTGCTGGCTCAAATAGGATGTTTTGTGCCAGCATCGGCAGCCAAGATTGGTGTGGTCGATAGGATCTTTACGCGTGTTGGTGCGTCGGATAATCTCGTTATGGGACAAAGCACATTCTTAGTTGAAATGAATGAAACTGCAAATATTCTTAACAATGCGACATCCAAAAGTTTGATTATTCTTGACGAGATCGGCCGTGGGACCAGCACATTCGATGGATTAAGTATTGCTTGGGCTGTTGCGGAATATATTCTTGATGACAAAAAGATTGGAGCCAAAACCTTATTTGCCACGCATTATCATGAATTAATCGAGCTTGCCGGCAAATATAAGAATGTCAAAAATTATAATGTTGCTGTACATGAAGACGGCGAAAAAATCACGTTTCTGCGCAAAGTAGTTGGGGGCGGTACCGATCAAAGTTATGGAATTCATGTGGCACGACTTGCCGGGTTACCACAGATAGTCATTGATCGGGCTAACCAGATCTTGGCTATACTCGAACAACATAACCTTTCTATAGAAAGCAACCAGGCAGACGACGCTTCTGAACCACCAACCAACCTAACAACAAGCGGGATGCCGCGCAAACGAAAGCGAATTTCACGAAAGACCTTTCAAGATGACTCCCTCCAGATGGCGCTATTCACACCTAAAACGCATCCAATCGTTGAAGAACTCCAGAATCTTGATCTAAATCAACTGACACCGATGGAAGCACTAAATTTGATCTACCAGCTGAAAGCAAGGGCCGTAAGCTAATTCTCAATCAAACAATTAACAAATATTGAGGCTGTTTTCGAGCAGACTGATCAGTAGGACTTTTCTTTGACAGTTTATATAAATCAATGATAAGATACCTTGGCTAAGTCCATTCTAAAAAAACAGGAAAACTTTGTGAGGAAGTAGGATGCCAGTTGTTATACCACGTCTCATCGTTGAGGTTTTCGAACACCCTAATTTTGGTGGTAGAAGAGGGTATATCTTCGAGCCGGTCAGTTTTACGGCTGACATCGGGTTTCAAGACAACATTTCTTCGGTGAAGATCTACAAAGGACCTAATTTTAAATCCAATCCAAATTATAAGGCTATTCTCCACGAGCACTGGCATTTTCAAGGACGGAAACTTGTACTGGGTCCAGGCTTCTATCCTAATCTTCATGATATGATTTATAACTTTACAGATAATATTTCATCAATCAATTTTGGATCCGTCTTGGAAACGGCTGGACCTGAGTGGGGAACGGTGCCGCTAATTGTCGAGTGTTATGAACACGCAGAGTTTCAAGGACGAAAGATAACCATCTTGCGTGATATTGCGCACACAGGGGACCTAGGTTTGCATGATATGATCTCTTCTGTTCGTATCTTCAAGGGACCGGACTTCCCGCGTGAGGGAGCGAATGTCGCGTTTTTTGAACATGTCGATTTTGAAGGCGCCCAGTTTTCGATAAGAATGGAGCCCATGGATTATAAGAAAGAAATACCAAATTTCGCCTTTCTCCCAGGTCGTTTCAATGATGTTGTATCTTCTATCAAAATAGAGGGCTGGTCATCGTCATCTGAGTTTAACGAAATTGTGTTTGAGGACGAATTTATTGGTAATGATATGCGGCCGGAGTGGAGATGGGAAGATCCCGGTGGTGGTGGAGCTTGGTCGGAGCGTCAAGGGTACTTGGAGATGCGTGCTGATCCGGGACAGGATCTCTGGCATGGTAGTCCTCCGGGTAGTGGTGGAAACATGGAAGCACCTCGCTTGTTGATGGATGCATCAGGCGACTTTGCCATTGAGTGTCGGCTCCGCGTGTCTCCAGATTTGAAGGAGCATGGTGGGCTTATTGTCTGGAAAGGTCCGCATTCGTTTGTTAGACTCGAGAAAACTTCGGGCCCGCATGGTTTTAGAGGCGACGTTAGATTTGAAAGACACGTTAATCGTGTCTATTCCTTGGTTGGGCGAGGAGCTGGTTTGGTTAACGTTAGGGAACTCTATCTCAGACTTGAAAGACGCGGCAACCAGTTCTTAGGTTATGCTAGTCCTGACGGTACCCGTTGGTTGAGTTGCGGACAAACAAACGTTGGTATGGGAGATCCCGTTCACGTCGGTTTGCATACTCTCTGTCCAGGTAATATTCCGCCAACTCTCACGCGTTTTGAGTATTTCCGGCTATTTAAGCGAAGAGGTGAAGCGATTAAATATGGCCTAAGAACGGCTCTGGACGCTCGTCAGATGACCGATCACGAAAGAGAAAGACTAGATCAGCGACAAAGAGCACGCGCAATGCGTGACCTGGTTTAGGGCTATTAGGCTGAGGGAATTATTATGGCATTAGCACCTCGATTGGTTGTTGAGGTCTTTGAGCATGTCAACTACCAAGGACGCAAGGTAACGGTCATTGATTCTGTTGTAAATACGGAGGAAATAGGGGTTCAGGATATTATTTCCTCCATTAAGATTTACAAGGGACCGGGTTTTAGAGCCTCGCCGAATTACAAGGCGATATTTCATGAGCATGCTAATCATCAGGGGAGAAAACTCATCCTGGCGCCTGGCTATTATCCGAGCATCCACGAAATCCCATACAATTTTGGCGATGTCATTTCGTCAATCAGTTTTACTCCTGCCGCTAATCCTACACCGCCGGAATATGGTGCTATACCGCTTGTTGTCCAAGTTTATCGTGATATCGATTTTCACGGTAAAAGGGGAGTGATTATGCGGGATGTAAGTGATTTTCGCGAGATTGGGCTGGACAATTCAGTCTCTTCGATTCAAATACAGCGTGGTCCAAATTTTCCTTTTGGCGGCTGTCGTGCGATTTTCTACCAGCAACCCAATTTTGAGGGCCAGCGTTTGACCGTCCCGTTGGGGCCAAGAGAATTCCAAGTTAGGCTTCGAAATTTGCACGATGCTAGAAGTTTGCATAACGCGGCTCAACCTTTTTCAAACATAGTCTCCTCCGTCAAAGTAGTTCCTGTTGGTTCCTTCCGTGTTCTTGTTGTTGTTGCCGATAATCGTACAAATGAACCTGCCGTTCTGGAGTCGCTGGTCGATATGGAAGGTCACGAATTTGAGTACACGATTGTTAACATCAACCCAAACCCTGATAATTATGGGGATTCTAATAACGCCACTAAACTTTCCAGCGTTATACTTTCTGAGTATGATATTGTTTGGTTTACTTGGAATGGCCCGGCGCACGATCGTGAGTATTTTGTTGAGGACTCAGAGCACGCAATTCGTGAGTTCGTTAGGCGAGGAGGAATCGTTTGGGCATCAGCGATGGATGACAATATTGTGCCGCCTGACGGGGTCCATACACACGAATCCAGCTGGCGCGGTGACTGGTTACCAGTCGATCAGTATCCAATCCGTGTGGTGAATGCGGGGGATGTCAAAGCTAACGTCACGCGTGAAGGACATCAAACTGGTTTATTCGCTTGGCCTCACAAGATAGATGTGAATGCTTTGGTGCTAGATGATCATTGGGTTACCGAAGAGCCCGAGTATGTTAGGCTTGCAGTCCATGGTGATGATAATAATGCCCCCATAGGATTTCAACTCCGCTATGGAGATGGATATTATGTTGCTTTTGCAATTGACACTCGCGATGCGATGAAAACAGCAATGGCAAAGACACTAATTGAAAATGCTCTCTGTTACTTGGCAAACCTGGCTTGGCAAACTTCGCCTCGTCAACCGTTGAAAGGACGATCCCGCTCAATGCCGAGTTCTAGGGCTTGGCGTTCGGTCATGAGATGATAGGAAAGAAGTATCAGGAGAAATAAATGCGCTTAATAGCTCTTATTCTAATTCTTATTGCAGTGGCAGGATTTGTTGGCTTTTTTGCCTTACAGCAATTCACCAATGCTTTATTTATTTCATTGGCTATCGCGTTTTCTATTAGCATTGCATTTATTGCCTCTGTTATCCGCTACAAAAAACCTAAGGCCGATGTGGCCTTGGTTAGAACTGGGGGACGCGGATTTAAGATCAATATTACTGGCGGGCTATGGTTGAACACCATTATCCACGAAGTTAGGGAAGTCTCACTCAACACCATGCGACTTGAGATACTTCGTGAAGGACAAGATGCTTTTATTACCGCTGATTTCAACCGTGCGGATGTTGAGGCTGTTTTCTATCTTCAGGTTCAGCCGTTGGAGGACGATATTTTACGGGCTGCTCAATCTCTTGGTGATAAGAATATGACGCCAGAAACGATTCGGGAGTTGATTGAACAGAAGCTTGAAGGTGCTTTGAGAAGTGTTGCGGCTGAGAGTGGAATTGAGGAGTTATTGCAGAGAAGAGAAGAATTTGCTGACAAAGTCCAAGAAGCAGTTGGTGTTAACTTGCAGATGGAGAATGGGCTTAAGCTTGAATCGGTGTCTATTATCCGAGTTGACCAAACGCCGATTGTTTCATTGGATATGGAGAACCGTTTTGATGCAATTGGTATCCGGACAATTACTGAGATTACCGCAGATCAAGCTCGTGAGAAGGAAAGAATCGTTCAGGAAAAAGAGGTAGCTATCGTTCAAATTGATGTTGAAGCAAATATTCTCAAGCTAGAAGCTGATCAGTCGCAAGCATGGGCTGAATCCGACCAGCAGAAGAATATAGCCATTTACGCCGCCGAGCGTGAGGCAGACACACTCCAATTTCAGTTTGAGATGGAGCAGGGTGTTCAAGAGCGTGAATACTTGATGAAGCAAGAAGTCGAAAAGGCAAGAGTTGCACAAGATCAGGCTATTCAGGAGCGAGAGATCGAAGCTACGCAGATGGTTGAAACGGCTAAGATAGAGCAGGAACAAGTGGTGGCTGAACGCGAAATTGAAAAGAACTTGGTTGTTGAAACAAAACAAATTGAGCAGACCAGAAAGGTTCAAATTACCGAGCTTGAAGCTAATCTAGCCGTCTCCATGGAACGTATCGAAATGGAACAGCAAGTTGAAGTTCGTGATCAGGAGAAACTGCTGGAGATCGAACGAGCTAAGCTTGCGATGGAAGAGGGTGTTAGTCTTAGAGATGTCGAAAAGACACTGGTGG
>DTUY01000058.1 GCA_012963885.1 Candidatus Poribacteria bacterium
CACCCTCGTAGAGCGACGACTTTTTGCCCCGCATGTCAGCGTTAAACACATTCTCACCTGAAGCCGTTCCGTTGTCGGTCATGAAAATCAAGATCGTATTCTCATGCAGCCCATTCTGGTGCAGGTACTGGTTCAGTCGACCAAGATTTTGGTCGATGTTGGCGATCATGCCGAAGAAACTGGCCTCGTTGGCTTTGACTTGATCCCGATAGGGATCCCGGTAGTGGTCCGGCACCCACAACGGACCGTGAGGCGCTATTGGTGGCGATATAGACCAGAAAGGGCTGATTGTCACAACGGTCGATCCAGTCCATGACCTGCTCAAACCAGATGTCGGTACAGTAGCCCTGATACTGCTCAATCTGATCGCCGTGGCGGTAGTAGTCGTCGAAGTAGTCGTTGCCGAAATAGTCGGCGGCAGAGGTAATACCCCACCAATCTGGATGGTGGATAGTCTCCTGAAAACCGCGATCCTGGGGTCGGTAGGGGTAGTTGTCACCCAGGTGCCACTTGCCGAAATGACCGGTATAGTAAGTCGTTGTCGGCAAAAATATCGGACATAGTGGGCAGATCGGGTCGGAGCAGTGACCGCCCCATGCAGACAAAAGAGGCACCATTATACAGGGCGTCCCGTCCGGTCAGCAGTTCACCCCTCGTAGGCGTACAAATGGGTGCCACGTGGAAGTCAGTACAGCGAACACTTTCACTGTGCAGTTGGTCCAAGTTTGGTGTGTGCAAAACCGGATTGCCCAGGCAGGAGAGATCGCCGTAGCCCTGGTCATCGGTCAGGATGAAAATCACGTTGGGTTTGGTCGCGTCGCTCACTGGATACCTCCCAAGAGTGGTGGATCTTTACAGGTGGAAAGGGTAAGTACTGTTAAACACAATATATTGTTCTGCCAGATAAAGCAAGAAACTCCTTGCTGCCAGACACCAGCATCAGTGACGTGATCATAACCAAATGCTTCACAAGCTGAACATCTGCGTTGATTGACCTTTTGCCGTCCTGAAATCGTCGGGGTAGACCTCTTGCATAAGTAGTAAAACTCACCAGAATATTATGGCTGAGAGGCACCTAAATTCATTGAATACGTGGGCTCAAAAATTTCCGAACTTCTATTTCTTTGACTTATGCAGGAGGTCTAATATCGAACAGTTCTGTCATGTTGACCTTCTGTCATTCAAAACAGATAGAGGAAAAGTGAAAGGCTAATGACAACAAAAACCCTGAACCTGAAGTAACTGCCCACCGATAATTGTTTTTTGCGATTTTCCCAATAATCAAGTCCATAATTTTCAACTTTTGCCACTGGCTTTTCTGTCAAGGAAACGAGATTGAATTTTATGTGTCCTGAAGAATCCACATTGGATCGAACGATCATGTCTTCTTTTGTGTCACCGATGCCTGTAGCTATGTAGGTTATATTTGTCAGCAGATCTTTATGGAAAAAAAACGGTATTGACCAAGAACAGCCAACATCCCCAGATATCCAATAGGTTGATTTGTATTTTGAGAGATTAACTAACACTGGTTGGACGTCTTTTCTAAAATTATCGTTTGAAGTATACCCGGATCCGCTGTTCACGTTCTTCATAATAACCTGATATTTGGGATCTCCTACGCCCCAAATTAGCTTGTGAGAGAAAATAAATACATGCCTAATCTCCTGATCTTTTATTGCTTCTTGAGTTGTTGTGACAAAAAAGTCCAACTGATCTCCCACGATATTTCCCGCATTTAATTCACTGTCTAGAAAGATGAATAACCCCATATTATAGCGAAAACAATAATATGTTTTGCCAAATTCCTTTTCATAAACTTCTCTGTTGGTCACGTCGTGATTGCCAACAGCATTGAACATTGGAATCTTTAATTTTTCTGCCACGCTCTTTTTGAAATTAGTTAAATAAATTTCTTTAGTCATCCGATAGTTATCACCTAGCGAGACAAAGAACTGAGCGTTGTCAGAATTAATGCGGTTAATGTACGCTATAAAAGTCGACGCAGGAAACAACGAATCTCGATTTCGGGGATCCCCGTACAAGTGACCGGCTAAGTAAAATCGGTAGCTTGCATTCATCTGGTCGAGGTCAAGAACTAGCTTATTCAACGGTGCCGTAATAGTATCTGCCATTACAGGCGGAAAGCAGAAAGCAAACAACCAAGAAATTAACCAAATATTACAACATGCTTTCCTCGTCTTTAGCACCGCACAATATCCTTCATTTTACAGGTGAGCGTTAATTGCTTTATCCGATCAATCATATCCATAACGCCTGTAATTAAATATCTAACGTATGTAATAAAAACCTTGCTCTCATGAAAATCATAGAGTATAATATGAATTTCTCCTACAAGGAGTTGGTTATACGATCGTGCGTTATATGACCATGAGAGGTGTCATCTCTTAACAAAGTTAAACAGAGAATTCTTTCCATGGTCATTTTTTTATGAAGTTCATGACTACTAGCGACGAATAATCCAGCAACCACTCATCGAGGAACGCCCCGAAGGGCCTGATAGAACGCCCGCACCTGATCTTCCACCAGTTGATCTGGCCGATGATACACTTTATTTCCGATTAACGCTTTACTTTCAGTCAGCCTCTACTACCGCCCGATTACAAAATATTTCACGGCCATGGCTTCCTGACCGTTCATCGACGACATGGCGGAACGGTTAGCATCGAAGGTTCGGCTTCGTGCCGAAGAAAACGGTAAACTAAAGGTCGCCTATCGATCGAACTTGCAAGCTGTGAACGACAAAGGAGTTTAACAATGCACGACTTCTTGCGAAAGGTATTTGAGAATCTGTCCCAAGCGGCTCATATAAAAATCGGAGACAAAACATCTTCCCGAATACTTGGAAGTATAGTCGTTTTCGTCCTCATCGGACCGATGGGCTGGTCCGGAGGAATTAAATGGGGCCAAGCAGATGACGGAACCCTTAAAATCGTAACAAATGCCGGCGGTCAGACACTGGGTTACTCAACAAACTCTGGTGTGACGTTGGGATACGATGACAGATATGCTTTTAAGGACCTGAACAAAAACGGTGAACTTGACAAATATGAAGACTGGAGATTATCTGCGAAGGAGCGAACAAAAGATCTGGCAAAAAAATGTCCATTGAACAGATTGCTGGGGTGATGCTCTATAGTGGTCACCAATCCATTCCTGCAGATGGCCGTCGACGATCCGGGGGTACATACAATGGCAAACCATTTTCCGAAAGTGGCGCCAAACCATCAGATCTTTCAGATCAGCAAATTCAGTTTCTCACCGATGATAACCTCCGGCACGTCCTGATTACAAGAGTTGAGAGTCCGGAGGTTGCCGCTGGGTGGAACAATAATACCCAAGCACTGGTAGAAGGACTTGGATTGGAAATTCCCATCAATACCAGCTCTAATCTACGACACAGGACAGTGGCTGAGGAAGAATATAATGCCGGTGCGGGCGGTTATATATCCATGTGGCCTAGAGCAATAAGATTTGCCGCGACCTTTGACCCTGAGCTTGTCAGGCAGTTCGGTGAAATTGCGTCCATTGAATATCGAGCGCTTAGGAATATCTACAGCCCTTTCTCCTTAGATTGATCTTGTCACCGACCCGCGATGGTACCGTTTTAATGGAACATTTGGGGAAGACCCACAACTTGCCGCTGATATGGCGCGTGCATATATGGATGGATTTCAGACCTCATCGCCGGGTAAAGAAATCTCCGGAGGCTGGGATTATGAAAGTGTAAATGCCATGGCAAAACACTGGCCCGGTGGGGGCACGGGAGAAGGTGGCAGAGATGCTCACTATGGATTTGGGAAATATGCGGTTTACCCGGGAAACAATTTAGAGGCACATTTGGTCCCATTCATCAAGGGTGCATTTGATTTACGGGGAGGCACCGGCATGGCATCCGCCGTGATGCCATACTACACTATTTCCTTTAACCAAGATACTGCCGGAGAAAGTGTAGGAAATGCCTTCAGCAACTATTTTATCAATAAGCTACTACGTGGAAAGTATGCATTTGACGGTGTAATATGCACCGATTGGGGAGTGACTCGGGACGAAGGGGAAATGACCTCATTTGGGAGAACATCGTGGGGTGTTGAGCATCTGACTGAAGCCGAAAAACACTACAAGGTCATCATGGCCGGTTGCGATCAATTTGGTGGTAACAATAATGAGGAGCCGGTAATTGAAGCCTACCATAATGGGGCGAGAGGAACATGGCGAAGGATTTATGCGCCATCGATTTGAGCAGTCTGCCATCCGCCTGCTTAGGAACATTTTCCGCGCTGGGCTTTTTGAAAATCCATATTTGAATGTGCAAGAGACTCCTGCGACAGTTGGGAAAGCAGGATTCATGAAAGCTGGCTATGAAACCCAATTAAAATCCGTAGTCATGTTGAAAAACAGAGGAAACGTGCTCCCGATTGAGAAAAATAAAACGGTCTACCTACCAAAACTGTTCATGCCTGCAACTCGAAACTTTCGTGGTGATGAAAACCCGGCAAGGTGGGAATATCCGATGAATTCTGAAATCGTATCCAAGTATTTCAACATCACGGATGACCCGACAAAGGCCGATTTCGCCCTGATAAGCTATATCAACGCCAAACTCTGGCAGGACCAGCGGTTATAACGCGGCTGATGTGGAAAAAGGTGGTAATGGATTTTTACCGATCAGTTTACAGTATTCCGAATATACGGCTGAGTATGCGCGTGACCCGAGTATCGGAGGGGATGCCAGAGAAAAGGATGTCCTCAACCACACTTACAAGGGTAAAACCGTGACCCCAAACAATTCGACTGACCTGACACTTGTACTGGACACAAAAAAAGCGATGAAGGAGAAACCGGTCATCGTCGTGTTAAACATGTCCAATCCAACAGTCGTTGCAGAGTTTGAAAAAGAAATAAATGCCCTTCTGGTAGATTTTGGGGTGCAGAATCAGGCGATTCTGGATATACTCGTTGGAAACGTAGAACCTTCTGGACTCTTGCCTTTACAGATGCCAACAAATATGAAGACTGTTGAGGCGCAATTTGAGGATGTTCCACATGATATGGAATGTCATGTGGATTCCGAAGGGAATACCTACGATTCCGCCTTTGGATTGAACTACAGTGGTGTCATTAATGATGGAAGAACAGCGAAATATAAAAAATAAGGTAATGATCCTTATGATGAAGGTATTCCTTAAAATGGTTAATGAATCCGATTTGAACTACCAGATGAAACAAATCATCCAAGGAGAACCCGACTGATTCGAGCCAGACGAATCGGACGATCCAGGCAGCGTTCGTACAGAGCAACTCCGCTTGGATGCAACGAAAGACATTTCTAGTTTGCCTGTCCTCAGTTTGACAATGTACATGATGGCGATGTCCAACGCTTCCTCTGGTGTGAAATGTAAACAAGGCGAAAATTTGGCAGCCAAATCAACGTAAATGATAGTAAATATCTACTTAGGATCGCCAATATGTGGATTGATATTAATGAAGCTGTCACAATTCTCAAGACCAGCCGACGAACGCTTGACCGCCAAGTGGCAGCCAAAACTATAGAATCAAAGAAATCTGGCAAGCAACGGCTGATCTGGATTGACGATGACTCGGTTGTCAATTCATCGCCAACATCGCCAGTTGGCTGCTAGTAATTGCCATTGGCTGCCAAAGTTGATAAGATGTCTGATGATGCTGTCGAAGCTAGCAAGCGTCACGACGTAATTGTCGTGCGCCTGGCTGATCAAATCGAAGCGCAACGCCTGCAGCTAGAGGAAACACAACATCCTAGACCATTACTGGATCGACTGAAGGCTGTCTTCATTCCATCTAACACCTAGATCTAAAAACGTGAACTTGCGAAATCTAGCATTTTACAGGTGAGCGTTGATTGCTTTCTTTCACCCCCTAACAGATATGATTAGATTCTCTGCCAAGTCTATGTTGATTGGGCAAATTCAGGCTCTAACATCATTTGGCAGGAATTAGCACGAACTTGGTAATGAATTGATAGAAAATTTAAAAGTAAAAAAAGGTGAGCTAGAAGTATCAACTCACCTTATGTTGGAAGGGAATCTAGAAGATATTATAATTAGTTACTTAGTTTTCATGGAATTCTTAATTCTTGTCCAATGAGTAGCGTTCTTACCAGAAGCTTCAACAGGCAACCAATTTTCAAGTCCGCGATTTACAATCTTTTCGATATCTTCTCTAGGGAGGGCATCATCGAAGACAACAACGTCATCAATGCTCCTGCACCTATTTTAGAGTCTTTTTCACCGACAAGTTTGCCGTTTTTGTAAAATTTGAGAGTCTTCCCATCAAAAGTTCTAGCTAGATGGTATCAGGTCTTAGATTTTAGCTTCCCTGATCTAATGGCATGCCATGCCCTACCATCAGTCCAATGAAGCATTGCTTCCCCAGGTTTCCAATTGGCTCTGTCATCATCTCTGATTAGAACTGCATTACCATAGGTTTGACTTCCACACTAAAGTTCAGTTCGTGTTTTACCCCAATCTTTACCACTATTCACCCAAAGTACAGCAGTAAGGTTTTTTAGTACCAGTTCTGGGGCTATTTTAATACCAACACTAGCACCATCAAATTCCAACACCTTACCAAACTTGCCGTCTGCCCATAATGTTGTTTATGGGGTAGTAAGTCACACTTCAGGTAAAGTTGAAGCGTAGTCAGTTAAGGATGGGATGAAGATAGCACGAAGTGTGCTGGGGGAAAGACATGAGTACAATATTCACTTAGCTTGTGCTATAGTAGAATAAGGCTCTCATAATGCAGGTGTATATGATGATTCAGAGATTATTTGCTGTGTTGTGATGGTTGTCTTGGTAGGTTTGGTACGTGCTGAGGATGCCAAGGAAGTAGTTGTTGCAAGTGCTGAGGAACTGAAGGCAAAGAAGATCACTATTGGACAAAGCGTAAAGATCATAATTGCGTAAAGTTAATTGAACCAAATTCTTCTGGAGGATAATAATGAAGGTAAAATTAGCAGTATCGTTCAAATCACCGGGTGATGGACCACCTGGTGGACCAAACGGCATAACATTTGATGGTAAATATGTGTGGTGTAGAGATAAGGATGGAATGCAGCTTTGTCAGGTAAATCCTGGAGATGGAACTGTTATAAGTTTCTTCAAATGTATTCCATATCATCAAATTGCCGGATTGGCTTGGGACGGAAATCATATCTGGGCAAGTATCGCCAGTAAAAAGAAAATTTATAAATATAATGCGACTACCGGGGAAGTATTATCTACCTTAGATGCACCAGGAAGCAGCCCACACGGTCTAGAGTGGGTAAATGGCCATCTATGGAGCGCTTCTCTGGATGAACGAAAAATTTATAAAGTGAAGGCTGAAAATGGCGAGGTTGTATTTTCTTTCGATTCACCTGGTACTAGACCACATGGTTTAGCGTGGGATGGCTCCCATTTGTGGAGTGTTGATACTAACGATAAAGTTATTTACAAACATAGCTCACAGAGCGGCGAGGTTCTGGATTCCTTTGAATGTCCTGAAGGGACTGAACCTCATGGATTAGCATGGGACGGCTCGAGTTTATGGTATGATGATCAATTCTGCAATATGCTCTATAAAATTGAGTTTTTAGATTAGAATTGTGGAATTGGGATGAAGGGAAATCTCAATAAAAATATGTTCATATCTCAACACTGATTTGTCAACATTTGAAAATTCATTTCAGCCAGAACATCGTTGGTTTTGGATGTTCAGCAATCGTCCACAATCCAGAACTGGACTACAGCCGAATGTAAACATGGTTCACCTCCTATTGATAGGCATAAAAAAAGCAGACCTAGGTCCAGATCTGCCGTGGGTTAAGTTAATAGATTTATGGGTTAGTGAGTCACACTTCAGGTAGGGTTAAAGTGTGGTCAGTTAAGGGTGAATGGATAAGCACGAAGTGTGCTAGGGAAAGGTATGAGTGCAATGTTCACTTAGCTTGTGATATAGTGGTAAAGCTCCCATAATGAAAGGAATGTCATGGCTGAGAGATCAGTTATTGTGATGGTTTTATTTGTTGGTTTGGTCGGTATTTGGATGGGTGGATGTGAAACCCAAGAACAGAAAGTTGAAAGACTAATCAAAGAATTCGGGCATAAGAAAGCAAAGGTTCGTGTTCGTGCGGGGCATTAGGGAATATAGGATCAGGTGCCAAAGATGCGGTTGTCTGCTCTGATACTATATGATGATTCGGATCTCATCCCCTTTAACTTCCACTGGATAGATCGTAAGCGCCCTTTGGGCAGGTCCCCGTACAACTTCGCCCTCTAAGTTATAAGTGGAGCCGTGGCAAGGACATACTAAAAAATTCTTAGAGGGTCGCACATGACACCCCAGATGGGTGCATTTGGCCGACACCGCTCGGAACGTTTCCACATCCACTTGAATCAGGACCAGCGGATACGGAAGACCAGGCGCCGTTACGATGATAGGCTCACTATCAAGCTGTTGAAATTCGGATCGATTCATAGAGATTCTGCCGTTGACAACCGTCGCCTGATAAGTGATGGCGGCTGCACAGCCAATTCCTCCTCATAAAATCAAGCCGGTGCCAGCGGTTGCGCAAGCGAGAAATGTCCGTCGAGACATCTCCGTTTGCTTGTTTTCCATTGTTGATGTGCCTCCGAGGGCTGCGTGGCCACTCAACATCATGTGCTTAGAAAGCGATACTTCTTGTTTTGTTACCATGCGCATAAACTCTTCTTTTCATGGATAGCTTTTGACTGTCTTTGAACAATTGAAAGTCATGTTTTCCTCCACTACTGAAAGCGGTGGATAGGATTTGTCAGGTTTGTTGGTTAATGACGACGAAGGCTTGCTGTGTATGTCCTTTTTTCTGGCCACTGTAATGTGGCCGCTGTTTTTTCAGGTCGTTCAATTGGTTGTTCGGTCACATCAACTATAACCATCTGGATACCAGTCTCACTTTCTGTCAACCTCTTTTTACCCGGCAGTCAAAATTGTGCCGATCGGATCAATTTATTTTCAACTCGTTGTATGGTTCGACAAACGGTTGCTTCACTAACAACGTAGCTTTGAGCTATGTGGAACTGTGTCCGATATTCAGGCCAATACATCAGCGTCATTAGCAATTGGTCCGCTAGGCTTTAGGCCGTCGGCCAAAACTAGGTTGCTCTTGCAGAAGTTTCAATATCTGTTTGAACGTATCGTGTCTGACACCAGTCAATCGCTTAAAGTCGTCATTAGTCTGTTGAATAATTTCTTCATATCTCATCACCCAATTATAACTCATCTTTCACTTATGCAAGAGGTCTATTAAAATTTTAACTTAAATACAACCTAGCTCCCTCAAGACTTTGTCAGAAATATGGGGTGCTGGCTTGCTAATTGACTATCTTCTCAGAACTAGCTTAATCTCCTCCTGTTCTGGAGTTTGGTTTCCACATCCACCCATCCAGATACCGAACAACCCAACAAATAAGAACATTACAGTTGTCAATCTCAAAACACCTTTAGATGATGTCTCAGTCATATTTTCCTCCTATTTTGTCTGCTTGTACTCAAGTTTTTAACTTAAATACAGGATATCCGCCCAGTGGCAACGACTAACCATAAGGAAAACACAAGTGTTTACTAATCCTGCTCAGCTGAAGCTTAGAAATCAAAGTCTGCGTCGTCTGTTGCTTCTAGTTGGGATTTCTTAATTCTTTCTAGTGCCTGTGCCGCATACAAAGAAACAGATCCCATCCGATCCCGTGATGCTAATGTCAGTGCAGGTACCGCATCTATTGCTTCTGGTCCTATATCTCCTAATGTGCCCTTGCCACATTCAAACAAACCTTTGAATTTTGATCCTTCAATGCTTGTATTAGGGCAGGCACCGTATCCACTGCTCCTTCTCCTATAGAACCTAATGCCTCTGCCGCATGCCAATCATTATCCTCCTTCAATTGTTGGATTAGTTTTTCAACCTTCTGGTCTTGAGTTTCACATCCACCCATCCAGATACCAACCAACCCAACAAATAAGAACATTACAATTGTCGATCTCAAAACATCTTTAGATGATGTGTCGGTCATGCTTCCTCATACTCTGTTTGCTTGTACTTAAGTTTTTAACTTAAATATAGGCTGATCAATATTAGGATAACCAAGCTACTAGCTAAAACATAAGGATTTTTGATGTGAGCATCTACAAAAGGTTAACATTGGTTAAATTAGGATCTATTAAGTAATAGTACAGTGAATCTTCCTTAGTATTCGTCGAACGCTTTCCTTGGTCCCCCTCAATATAAGACGTGCCATAACTATGCGTTACTTCCCTTATCGCCATTTACTACATTATCTTAATGATCCGCAGAAGAAGAATTTAATCAATCAGAAAATTTGATTTTTTTGTTGAGTATGATACTATAGTTAAGAGGACACATAAAGAACCCTTCTATTTTAGATCTAAGATTATTTTCATTTGCGATGTTTTGTTGCGATTCTTCCATTTCTCACCCTTCTATTAGTTTTCGTTGGGTGTAAGTCCTCAAAAACAGAGGATAAGCACCCATCTTTAGAATTCCAGATTGATCCAGCTTTATTAGAGCCAAAGATCCAAGATAAGGAACTTGGAATAGAAATTTCGCCTCCCGCTGGTTGGGAAAAAAGTGATTCTACGTTTTCTAATAGTGGAACTTTAAAAGAACTTCGAGCAATAGAGATGTTGGTGGGTAATCCCAAGCATTTCTTTCAGCACAATCAAACTAATTCACTTTGTATTTTATCGAAATTCGCAACAAATTCGGTTAAAAACACTGAAAATCTCATTCTTAAAGCCAAAAGCGGCTTAGAGAAACAATTTCCTTCAGCTAAGATAAGTACTGCCACTTTTTTAAAGGATAAGATTTTAGTACACCAGATTATGCTTTTATCGCCAGAGTATGTTATTTTAAAACTTGTATGTGAATTAGATAAGCTAAAAGCCTTTGAAGTAGTCTACATTCTTCCAAAAAATGCATACACAGACCAACTTCGCGCAATTGAATCATCAATTGGTTCAATCCTAGGTTTGTAACCATTAGTTGCTAAACCTAGCTTACGTTAACTAATATTAATTTCAGTAATTTAAGGAGACAGTTGTGAGAAATTTAACGATCACCATTCTGATGATAATGGTTGTTATCTTCGCAGGGTGCTCTACACATATTCATACAATTGGTGATGGAGCGTCAGGAAACGATAAAGAAGTAAAAAGGCAGTGGTATGTTGCGTATGGTCTAGCAACTCTAAATGAAGTTGACACCAGAGAAATGGCGGGTGAAGCTGAAAACTACGAAATTAAGACCCAAACAACTTTTATTGATGGTCTCATTAGTGCCCTCACAACTAGTTTAATATTTCCTAGAACTGTAACAGTTACCAAATAACAGAATTTACCCATTATTGATGTTCTAAAGCCCTCTCCTGCGATATCAAATAGGTGCTGTGTTTCAGGTTTTCACAGGTCTCCTATTACTGCCAAATTATGTCAGGTCCTTCAAAGTCTTGAAGATAGCAATCTTGTATTTTAGTTTTAACTTAAATACAAAATAGCCCAGTAGTATAGTGATCAAACTGTGCTAGCATGGGCAAGGTTGACCGCATGAATCT
>DTUY01000059.1 GCA_012963885.1 Candidatus Poribacteria bacterium
AGGTAAAAAGAGGTGGAATACTATCAGATTCACCCATGTCTATTATCAGTTTGATGGCCTTTGGCAACTGGTACATTCACATGAGTCCAGCTTGATGTAGACTCGTAGGAATTCTCTGTTGCCGTCTATGGGACTTGAGTGCGCTGAGGAACAAAAATGGCAGAGAATCTGCGACACGATAATTGGCGCTTGCAGATAGGGGAGGCGGCAGGAAAGCCATTCGTTTAGTGCCCGTCATCTGCACTGGTGTTAAACACACTCAATTTTTCAAGGTAAAAGATGAGGACGAGCTATTGATCATCTCCGATAGGCTGCCATTTATATCAGAAGAATCCAGACAGCGAAAAGATGTTAGAAAAAACTGATCTGATCCTGGTTGAACAGACACAATCTGGTCAACTGGAAGCCTTTGGCCTATTGGTGAAAAAGTATCAGCAGCGGGTTTATAATATTGCCTACCGCTTTACCCTGAATATAGATGAAGCCAACGATCTGGCGCAGGAGATTTTCTTAAAAGCCTTTCGCGCCTTGCCAAACTTCAAGAGCTCATCCGCCTTTTATACCTGGTTATATCGGATTGCCCAGAATGCTGGTGTCGATTATATGCGCCGTAAAAGAACTCGTCCTGAGTATTTATTTCCAGATGAGTTCCCCAACGACCAGCAGTTATCTCATCCACGAGTGACTGACAGTCAGGTTGTCAGCACGGCGGAAGCCAGTGAGATACAAAACCAGATTAAACGGGCTATTGTAAGACTTTCACCCCGGCAACAGCAGGTATTTGTGCTTCGGTATTATCAGGATTTGTCGCTGCGAGAAATCGGGGAGATTCTGGGATTACGGATCGGAACAGTGAAGGCACAACTTTTCAACGCCATTCGGAAATTGCGACAATTACTGGCCGATTATGTAGATGCCTAAGTTTCTTCAGAAAAGTTCTAACCACAGCGCGCGGAATGCGGAAAGGTGGGCAGTCCGGCTCCGTCATCGTTTCCGGCAAGCTAGACGCAAATCTGTTGATTCTGGCCATTCGTCATTCCAACCCGGACCTTTAAATGCCGCCAGAGTACCAGCTTTTCCGTGAAGTCATCGAGGGCTTTGAACGCTAGGTGACCCAAGGTGTCTTTGACCAGAATAAAGCAAGTGATAGAGAAATGAAACCCACATAGTTTGACTCAGTTTGGTTATTATACATAGGGTACGATTGGCTAACTACTGAGAGTTGAAGAGGAAAACCAGGCAAAGGAAGCCTAACACAAAGGATAAAAAGTCGATGAACCTTATTGAAGGTTTTTGGGCGGCTATGGTTGCCATTGCAGCTAACAAGCTAAGGTCTTTGTTAACCGTTCTTGGTATTGTTATCGGCGTTAGTGCTGTCTTAGGAATGATTGCTATTGGGGATGGCGCTAAAACCATCCTGATAAACGAAGCCATACGGTTCGGCGGAGTAGATAATTTCTCTATATATCGTAAGGGATGGATTCGTAAGAGTGATCGCTGGGTTCCAAACCCCAGCTCGCACTATTTTAAACTGGAAGACGCCACTATGATCGAAGCTGGATCGCCATCGGTTGAAAATGTGACCTCTTGCGCTTTGCGACACAATGGCCGCGTTCAGTCACCTAATGGCAGCGAACTGCGAGGCGTCTCTTTTCACGGGATCACCCCCTTATATCCTTTTACACGTGATGTTCCGATAGCCATGGGGCGTTTTCTAACCGATGAAGATGTTGCCAAGAGATCGAGAGTTACTGTGTTGGGTTGGGACTTCGTGGAAGAACTGTTCCAAAACGAGGATCCGATTGGAAAAGAAGTTAGACTTACAATGGGGCAAAGAGGCCAAATGGGGCAAAGAGGCCACACCATATCCGAGAGGTTCGCCGTTGTTGGTATCCTGTCATCAAAAGGAGTAAGTATGAGGCAAGGATGGAATCTGGATGATGACCTTTACTTACCTGTGACAACTCTTCAGGATCGTTTCATTGGCAACAACCATATCGATTATTTTTCTATTAAGGCTGTCACTCCGGAGAAGGTTCAACAAGCCTCCAAAGAAGTAATGGAAATCATCACGAAACACCATAATGGTCAAGAAGAATATTATGGCACATCGATCACTGCCGACTTTGCCACTGGACCTTTAGATAAAATTCGTGTAGTCTTACAAATTTCACTGACTAGTATTGCTTTTATCTCTCTGGTTGTTGGTGGTATTGGCATTATGAATATGGTGTTGGTTTCCGTTAATGAGAGAACCAGAGAAATTGGACTGAGAAAGGCACTGGGTGCTAAAAAGCGGGACATCTTCTTCCAGTTTTTGGCTGAATCTACCCTAATGTCCAGTGTCGGTGGCGCTATTGGCATTATCTTAGGTTTTTTTATGGCTTATGGTATTTCAATCGGCCTATCCCATTTCATCACTCTTGTAGACGAGTGGCCAATGGTCTTTCCCATAAAATGGGCAGTGATTTCTATTCTTTTTTCAGCCTCTATTGGTATCGGTTTTGGTCTGTATCCCGCCATTAGGGCTTCCAGTCTGCAACCGGTTGAAGCCTTGAGAATAGAATGACCTGTTCGTCAGCATGCTGGGCAGGCACGGCCTCCACTGCGCCTTCTCCTAATTTGTCCTAACACCGCCGCATAAGCACGAACATCCTCATCTGGATCTTGCAACGCTTGGATTAAAGCAGGCATAGCATCTTTTACTGCCTTAATTGCTTCAGGATTAGTAAGCGAAGTCATATCTGGCAGACTGCTAACAAGCATACTAGCAGTCAAATGAATCGGCTGGTAAACACCCTATCTATCTCAGGCTACACCCTTCTGGATAGCTAGAAGGTATGCGGTATTACGCTGTTTTGGAAGCTGATCTTTTGCGCTGGAAAATTATCCGACGTAATGTATGTACCGCCGTGGGCGTATCGTGACTCGTGGGGGTAAGGAAAAGCTCCATTGGATTGTCCTGCCTACGAAGTATCAGGTGGGTAC
>DTUY01000060.1 GCA_012963885.1 Candidatus Poribacteria bacterium
AAACGAAAGTGCTTTCGTTTTGAACTGAGGCCTTAATTTTGCCTCCATACTGGATGAAAATTCAGTATGGATCCCAATGAACTAAGAGAGAACCGATTTACTCAGGCTGCAACTCCTGTTCGACACCAAAGAGAAATAACATTAAGATAATGGAAATGGAGAGATTACGCATTCTTCGATCTAAAGGCAGATCCAGACTATGCCAATGCGGCATACGACTGGGTAGCCTTTGACCTATAACTCAATCACGCAACATATACTCAGAGGAATAAAATGAATATGACCACAGCAATACCACTCGTTGTACACGAAAACTTAGAACAGCAAATCGAGGCGATGGAAAGGGACGGTTTCGTATACTTGCCCAACATCCTCAACCCCGACGAAGTGGCCGAACTCCGCCAGCTTTCGCTGCAGTTGGAACCGTCAGCTGAGGCACTAGATACCGATCTGACGTTGGAAAGAGACGGCCACTTTCAGCGTTGCATAAACGCCGCCTTCAACCGTGATCCGCTCTTCCTCAAATACTTGGACAAGCCAGGCTTAATCGAACTGGCCGAGGCGGTTCACGGTGCTGACTGTCACATCGTCAGCATGCATACCTGGGCAGTCGGTCCAGGGCGCCCGGACCAACATCTGCACACCGATTGGCTGCCAGCAAGTATGCCTGAGGAGTTATGGGCTGATCCTCGTTTGCAATTGCCGATCTATATTACCACCGCCCACTTTTATCTGGATGACATGACCGAGGCTCTAGGACCCACCAAAATCGTCCCGGGCAGCCATCGGTCTGGTCGAGCGAATGGAAAACACGAGACCGATTGGAATGGCACCAAAGAACAAAGCTTCCTCGGCAAGGCTGGAGACTGTATTTTTTTTCGCAGCGAAATTTGGCACCGAGGCGCAGCCAATGCCAGTGACCAGATTCGTCACACCTTTATGGTCCACTACTCCCATCGGATGATCACCCAGAAGTTCCCGCCCTACCTTCACTTTCAATACAATCCGGATGTGCTGGCTGCTGCCAGTCCACGCCAACTCCGCCTGCTGGGCGGACATAAAGGCGGCTCTTACGATTGAGCCTGTCAATGACATCAAATTACCTTGGAGTTGGTTGAATAAGCTCGGCTGAAAGTTTCTCCTGGCTTGCTAGATTTATTGATTGATAAATTGGTCAATTAATAGATGTTACGAATAAAGGACAAAACAGTAAACTTTCGGCAAAAAATTGGCTTTCAATTTGCTATAACAGCTTGTAATTTAAAACGGAATAATTCTAATGCTTTACGACTCGGCATTTGTAAACTATACGGTCTTGATTAATTCTGCGATCTTGGCTACCAAGACGGGATACTTTTTCTTTCCCGGGCTACTACTACCCCGCAGGACCCATGTTTAACTACGTTGACAGGGTGCTCCATCTGGCCAGCTTGTCATCACCACACGTTAGAACCCTTTGAGTAAGACTTCATAACTAAACAGATCTAAGATATGAACAAATATCAACCTTCCAATATTGATGTCAGCTGGCAACAGGACCCCGAGCATATGGGATTTGTCAGGGAACACCTCGGGCTCACGTTAGACAACTGTGAAAAGATACCCGACATGACACGGGTAGCCATCTATCGCTACGCACGCATTCAGGAACAAATTGTCCGTAACGATTGCGTTGGGGCGCTGCTTTTCAGTCCGATGAATGTACGCTACGCAACCGAGACCCTCTACGCGCCAATCACCAACATGCATTCACCAACTCGATCTGTATTTGTTCCAAACTCAGGTTCAGCAATCCTTTATGATTTAGCAACTCCCGGTTTGGATTCGTTGCCTGATTTCATCGGGGAACTCCGTGATGCCCCTGTTACTGCTTATTTCATTGCCGGAGATTCCTACAAAGACCAATCCCGCAGGTGGGCGAAAGAGATCGCGGACCTAGTCCGCTCCCATGGAGATGGTTGCAGACGTATTGCCATCGACATTTCCGAGCCCGAGTTCATCGTGACACTTCATAGTGAGGGATTAGAAATTGTCAATGCTGAGAGAATAGTCGAACGGGCAGCCGCCATCAAGTCAGATGATGAACTGCTATGCATTGTCACCTCAATCTCCGTGGCCGAGCGTGGGCTCACCAAAATCCGAGAACACCTTCAGGCTGGAATCACCGAACAAGCGCTTTGGGCCCACCTTCCCTATGAGAACGCCATACATGGCGGTGGGTGGTTCGAATACGCGATACTTGCTTCGGGAGAAAGAACCAATCCGTGGGGGCGGGAATGCAGCGGCAAAACTATAAAAGCCGGGGAACTAGTCAGCGTAGATACCGGCATGATAGGTCCATTTGGCTATGGGGCTGATATATCTCGAACTTTTCATTGTAAGCCCACGGCACCGTCACCAGAACAAAAACGTCTGTACCAAACAGCTATCGAGAATCTTAGCTTCAATATCGAGCTAATCCGAGCGGGGATGAGCTTTCGCGAGTTCGCGAAAAAGTCCTGGAATGTTCCCCAGGAATTCTGGGTGAGGCGCTACAATTCGGTTGCCCACGGAGTCGGCATGGGAAATGAATGGCCCCATATCCCCTTCGCCATGGATTGGGAAAACGAGGACAAACGCGAGGGGATCTTTGAAGAAAATATGGTAATGGCCATCGAGAGTTGCATAGGCCGTGAGGATGGTAGCGAATGTGTCAAGCTGGAGGAAATGGTAATCGTCACAAAGGGGAAATGTCAGTTGCTATCGACGTTCCCATTTGAAGAGGACTTGCTAACCTAATTTGGGGCAGCTGGCAACAGGGACTGTTCGGCGACTAACTGAACACGTTGATACTGCACACTTGACGTTCGTGTCCCCCATCATCCTTCACAAGACGTGGGTGGTTCACAGCCGTCTTTCGCAGACTTGGGACTGATTCGACCTACAAAATATCGGGACATTTGGTGACTGATAATGGCGATCCAGATGCAATCACGCTGAATGA
>DTUY01000061.1 GCA_012963885.1 Candidatus Poribacteria bacterium
CACCCTCGTAGAGCGACGACTTTTTGCCCCGCATGTCAGCGTTAAACACATTCTCTCCTGAAGCTGTTCCATTGTCGGTCATGAAAATCAGGATTGTATTCTCATGTAGTCCATTCTGATGCAGATACTGGTCCAGTCGGCCAAGATTTTGGTCGATGTTAGCGATCATGCCGAAGAAACTGGCCTCGTTGGCTTTGACCTGGTTCCGATAGGGATCCCGGTAGTGGTCCGGCACCCACAATGGACCGTGGGGTGCATTAGTGGCGATATAGGCTAGGAAGGGCTGATTCTCACAGCGGTTGATCCAATCCATGGCTTGTTCAAACCAGATGTCGGTACAGTAGCCTTGATACTGCTTAATCTGATCGCCGTGGCGGTAGTGATCGTCGAAGTAGTCGTTGCCGAAATAGTCGGCGGCAGAGGTAATACCCCAGGAAGGATGGTGAATGGTTTCTTGAAACCCACGATCTTGGGGGCGGTAGGGATAGTTATCACCTAGGTGCCACTTGCCGAAATGACCTGTATAGTAGTCGTTGTCAGCAAAAATATCAGCCATAGTGGGCAAATCGGGTCGGAGTAGTGACCGCCCCATGCAGACAAAAGAGGCACCATTATATAATGCGTCTCGTCCGGTCAGCAGTTCGCCCCGCGTGGGTGTACAAACAGGTGCCACGTGGAAGTCGGTACAGCGGACACTTTCGCTATATAGTTGGTCCAGGTTTGGTGTATGCAAAACCGGATTTCCCAAGCAGGAGAGATCACCGTAGCCCTGATCGTCGGTCAGGATGAAAATCACGTTGAGGTTTGGTTGTGCTGCTCATTGTATATCTCCTAAGAATAGTGGAGCTTACTGGTAGAAAGGGTAAGTACTCTAAACTATAAACTGGCTCAGGTAACGTTGACTCTGGATCGAGGAGGCTTTTCGTGTTTCCAACTACTAGTGAAATTACTATAATTGCTGGAAAGATATAGAGTCAAGGTGGACGGTATGTAGCGATTATCCAGCTGTATGACAAGCATAATGATCTCGGTAGAGTAGGTGCGTCTCAAGATAGAGATGAAGCGACAGCTGGATCAGCGGTTAACCCAATTAAAGAAGGGAAAAAATGCCGAGCCAGTGACACTGGACAGATTCAGACAACTCCTGAAACAGGAATTACAGCCAGACGATTCTCGCAAATTGGCACTACACGCACTGATAGAAAGGATAACAGCTTATCCTGACCGTAAAATGGAAGTGGATTTTAGGCTTGGAGAGAGTGAAAAGGAAACTGCTGGCGAGGATAAGAACTACCCCCACCAGTCAACATACCCTCTGCGGGATTTGAACCCGCGTTACCAACGTGAAAGGCTGGTGTCCTTGACCTGGCTAGACGAAGAGGGCATTAAAATTTGAGTCGTGCAGGGATCGAACCTGCGACCCTCTGATTAAAAGTCAGATGCTCTACCAACTGAGCTAACGACTCATACGATTTAAAAACCTCTAAATATTACTTACTCGAAATACAAATGTCAACCGCAAATGGTTGACAGGTTTAATGCAATAATTATTTAGATAAAAGTTTCGTCTAAAATCAACGTTTGATCCCGCTCAGGACCAACAGAAACTATGGCAATTGGCACTTCTAGAAATTGGGCGATGAAGTCGCAATAATTCTTTAAATCTTCTGGTAAATCTTCTGTCTGACGAATGCCGACGGTTGGTGTTTTCCAACCGGGTAATGTTTCATATACCGGACTGCAAGATTCCAGTGTGGACAGGCTCGTTGGAAACCCTTCCAATTCTTTGCCATTGCACTTGTAACTGGTACAAACTTTAATTTCATCAAGATGATCCAAAACATCAACCTTAGACAGTACGGTAGCTGTTAGACCGTTGATTCGAGAAGCGTATTGCAATGCAACAAGATCCAGCCAACCGCAACGACGCGGTCTCCCAGTGGTAGCACCATATTCTTTGCCGATATCCCGAATTTCTTCATCAATTTCCGCTGGCATTTCTGTTGGAAACGGTCCGGCACCAACGCGAGTGACGTAGGCTTTGGTAACACCTAAGACTTGATCTATGGCTTTGACCCCTACGCCGAGGCCGGTACAAATAGCGCCAACAGTCGTGTTCGAGGAGGTCACGTAGGGATAAGTTCCAAAATCGATATCCAGCATAGCGCCCTGAGCACCTTCGAAAAGAATTTGCTTCCCGGCTTTTAGGGCTCGATGCATGAAATCAGGAGTTTCAATGACATGCGGTTCCAACAACTGGGAGTATTCGTAGTATTGTTCCAACAAGGCATCTTTATCGATCTGGCTAACTTGACTCAGCGCATAGTCTTTTGTTTCAAGGTTAAAGTCAATTTTTTTTCGAAAGAGATCAAACTCAAGCAGGTCAGCTACCCTGATGCCAGCATAACGATTCATCTTGTCTGAATAGGTAGGTCCGATTCCACGTGCTGTTGTGCCAAGTTTCACTCCGCTGCCAAGATCATTCCAAGATTCCATCAGCTTATGATAAGGCAGGATCAGGTGAGCACGCGAACTAATCTTTAAGTTCCCGTTAACTTCAACCCCACGCTCACGCAGATGGTTGATTTCCGAGAAGAGCGTTTCCAGATTGATGACAACACCGTTACCAATTACGTTAACCGTATTGGGATACAAAATTCCGGAGGGTATCAGGTGTAAGATGAATTTTTCTTGTCCAACAACAATGGTATGACCAGCGTTATCACCGCCTTGATATCTGGCTACAATATCCACTTTTTCGGCAAGGAAATCAGTCATCTTTCCTTTGCTTTCATCACCCCATTGGGTTCCAAGAATTGCTATGTTTGACATTGTAAAGGAGAGGATCTAACGCTTGGAGAATTGGAAACGGCCGCGTGCGCCTTTTCGGCCGAACTTTTTGCGTTCCACCATACGATCATCACGTTTTAGAAAACCAGCCCGCTTTATTGTCGACTTGCAGGATTCGTCCGCTTTCACTATAGCGCGCGACAGCCCGTGGAGTACAGCTCCAGCTTGCCCTGAAATTCCGCCGCCTTTAACGTTAACAAAGACATCAAAGTTGTTTGTTTTTTCCACTAGATCAAGTGGGCTTCTCGCCAGTGTAACATGATCTGTCCGATCAAAATATTCATCAATCGGTTTTTTGTTGACCACAAACTCTCCGGATCCGTTTGGTATGATTCGCACTCGGGCAACAGACGTTTTTCTGCGTCCTGTACCCCAAAATTGTTCTGTTGACATAAATTACCCTATAAACTTGAGTTAAGGTGTTAGAATTCTAGGACTTCCGGATTCTGTGCTTGGTGCGGATGGTCCGGCCCGGCATAAATTTTTAGCCCTTTCATCAACTTGCTACCCAGCCGGTTCTTTGGAACCATACCTCGTACAGCGTGCCTAATGATTTCTTCTGGTTTCTTTTCCATCTGTTCTTTGTACGGTGTCAGTGTTTCTCCGCCGGGATAGCCACTGTGTCGGAAATATGTTTTTTGTTCTTCTTTCCTTCCAGTTAGGCGAACTTTCTCGGCATTTACGACAGCCACCCGAAACCCGGCATCAAAATGTGGCGTAAAACCAGGGTGGTGTTTCCCGCGCAGAATCGTGGCAATCCGTGATGCCAAGCGACCGAGAATCTGACCTTCCGCGTCAACCAGATGCCATCTTACTTGGAAGTCGTCTTCCGTGGGGAAAAAAGTTTTCATTTGAAGCATTTTTTACTTTCCAGTTACTTGAGATGTGCTCTCCGCAATATATATTGAAACTAAGTTTGCCCATGTTGAGGGCACAACAGGCAGGAATGGTATCATTTAAGCTGAAGTTTTGTCAAGATTTTCGCCGATTGACTCACAGGTTGTGTGCCCATTTGCGCAGTTGACTTTCAAAATTGTCCATGCTAAGATTTTAAAATCAGATTGAACCGGATCTAAACGATAAAATTTTTGCTAACATCTGTCTACAGTTAAGGCGAAAAATTATAGCCAGATACCAGCACAATTAAAGAGAGAGTATGGCAAGAGAAATCAAAGAGTTCTTTGACCTAAACGGTTATTATTTGGCCAAGGGCGTTTACTCCTCAGATGAAATTGAGGCTATGGAATCCGATTTTAACCGGATTGTCGTCCAGTTGTTAAATGGTGACGAAAACGTCAATGCACGGTGGGGCAGTCAGTTGACAGTAGACTTGGAACCGGAGGATTCGATTGTTTTTCATACGCACAACGTGCAGACATATTCTTCGATATGGTTGAATGCTGTTCAACAGGAAAAATTTCTTGACATTGCTAGTGCAATACTTGGTCCCGACATCATACTGCATCACACAAAACTTTTTCAGAAACCTGCTGAGAAAGGGTCGGCATTCCCAATGCATCAGGATTGGCAGTACTTTCCAACCATCGACGATACGATGATTGCTGGTGTCATCCACGTTTCAGAAGCAACCAATGAGATGGGATGTTTTCGCGTATATCCAGGTTCCCATAGAGAGCTGGGACGTTGTGAAGGTATGATGGGAAGCGGACAAAATGCTGAGATACATAAACAATATCCGATTGAAAAGGCAACTGTTCTACAGGCAGAATCAGGGGATGTGGTTTTTTTTCATTATTTCACATTGCATGGATCTATGCCGAATACATCCTTGAAAACACGAAAAACAGTGCTTGTTCAACTTTATGCAGGTAATGACAGAGTTGAGGATGGAAACGGGCATACCGATGTTCGTCTCGTACTGCGTGGTTGGAACCATATGGTAACTCGCTCAATAGCTGGAAGCGTGTAGGTGTTAAGCTGTCCGCAATGACCAAATTTATCATCTGGCAAGTGACGTGTCTTGACTTGTCAGCGATCTGGTAAATATCAAAGTCTCAAAATAAACTTAAATAAATCTGAAGAATTAAGTCTAATGATCAAGCAAAAAGCTGAATCAGCAAGAATAGCAATGCGAAAGTTGGCGCAGGTTTCGTCAGATGTGCGAAACGGCGCACTCTTGGCTATGGCAGATCAGGTATGGCAGCAGAGGAACCAGATCATCGAAGTCAATCAGATGGATCTGGAAAACGGCAGAAAAACCGACTTGGCACTACCGCTAATGAAGAGGCTTTCATTGAACGAGGAAAAGATCTCCACCATGGCAGATAATCTGCGTCAAGTGGCAAGTCTACCGGAGCCAATAGGTGAGGTGACGCGGACATGGGAACGCCCCAACGGTCTGCAAATTGGTGTGATGCGAGTGCCTATTGGACTGGTTGGTGTCATCTACGAATCGCGTCCCAATGTTACTGTCGAGGTGTCAGCACTCTGCTTGAAATCCGGTAACGGCGTGATTCTTAGAGGCGGTTCTGAAGCAATTCATTCGAATATGCTGATTGCCGAAACTTTGCGTCGGGCGGCGGAAGAATTTGGGTTAAAAGAGACAATTCAATTTGTGGAAATTACTGACCGAGAAGCTGTACGCCAAATGATTTCAATGCATGATCTGATTGACCTGATTGTACCTCGTGGCAGCCAGGAGTTTATCCGCTATATCATGAAAACATCAGAAATCCCTGTTGTCGGCCATGCTGATGGTATCTGTCATGTTTACGTTGATCAGGATGCTGATTTGAAGATGGCTGAGAAGATTACTGTAAACGCCAAGACGCAATATGTAGCGGTATGCAACGCCATGGAGACAATGCTGGTTCATGAAAACATCGCTGACAAATTCTTACCGGTTGTCGCCCAAAAGTTCGCGGATGCCGAGGTCGAATTGCGTGGTTGCGGCAAGGCTCGAAGAATCTGTCCTGACTTGATTCCTGCTTCTGATGAGGATTGGCGGACGGAATATCTGGATTCGATATTATCCGTTCGCGTTGTCACTGATCTGGATGAAGCTATTGATCATATCGAAACTTACGGATCTCACCATTCTGATGCCATCGTTACTAATAATTATACTGCGTCACAACGCTTCTTGAAAGAGGTCGATTCAGCGGCAGTATATGTTAACGCTAGTACGCGATTTACCGATGGGTATGAATTTGGGTTAGGTGCGGAGGTAGGAGTAAGCACGCAAAAACTGCATTGTCGAGGGCCAATGGGATTAGAGGGGCTAACCAGCTACAAGTATATCATCCGTGGGACTGGACAGATCAAGTAGCCACTTCAAATTGGGGTTGAACCAGCCATCCCAGTTCAACCGATTTTTGCTGAAGATAGGGATCGCCGCAGTCAATCAGAAGTGCTGTGTCATCGCAATATTTCATCATTGCCATATCCCCTGGACTGTTACCAGCCACAAACACTGGTTTCTTACCGATATATCTTCTGATAGCATCGGGCTTTCCATCTTCGTAGGGCATAGGTTTCATTGGTTGATCGGTAAACTTTCCATTTTGGATTATCATTTCGGCTCCAATTACACGGTCACTTGGAACACCGTATTTCTCTGCAAACGGCTGAACGATATACTTGCAGGTGCCAGTGACAATCCAAACATCAAATCCATGTAGCTGCATCAAATTGATCAAATCTCGAATTTCTTGGTAGACTCGAATACCGTGCTTGGCTTTTACCGGATCTGGATCTGTTTCCGATTCTTGGATGGAGACAATCCTGCAAGGTATTGACATTTCTAAATCGATTGCTCGCTTAGCAATCAGAACAATCTCCGCAGGTGAAAACCCTACCATAAGTTGTACTTGCAATAAGGCAAAATGCGCGGTTCCTTCCGATTGCCAGAGATCATGACAGGCTTGGGTGAAGAATTTGCGATAACGGCGATAGGCGGGATGATTCTTAGCTTCATTAATTGGAAGATTCTGGATTTGTTCATAGTTGGATCGATAGATCTCACGACCGTATTTAGGTGGGATTAAGTCCCAGAATTCTTCCAGTTCAAAATTGAATTGAAGCTCATTAATCTGGAAATAGAACACGCCCATGCCGACGTCATTGAAAATCGCGGTGTCATCCCAATCGAAGATAGCAACGGGTTGATCATCTGGATCGTATCCCCCACTCATTTTTCCATGTCGTTGGACAAGAGCTTCAAGCGCAGCTTTCACTTCGAACAACCATGAACGGCACGGCAGTTTAGTTTCCATAGCTTGAAGTTCTAATAATATTGCTTCTGAAGTTTAACTAGCGGCATGTTTAGTCTTTCGCCGGCGTTTCTGTTGTTGGCGGATTTGTGTCCGTCTGCGTTTCCGGCCACTTTTGCTTCGAGCCATAACCATCACCTCCTTCTCACTCTCGTAATGTTACTGTTTTTGCCAGGTAGAACAGTGAATTTCCACAAACATTCTCAATCTCTTCCATAGCAATATTTAGTGTTTCCATCGATTCGGATTCCAACGTTACCCGATCAGGGGTAAATGTTAGGCATAATGGCTGATCAGCATGTTTATATTCAAAATACGTCTCGTGATCTCCTGTCAGTATATAGGTGTTCTTGTCCTCAATTTTTTCCAAAATGTCTAATCGACCAAAATTTTTATACAGTGCTTTGGCTGGGAGATCACCGAATTCTTCTGTTAACTCGTTTTTTCTATCATCAGAAAATAAGTTCTCTTCTTCAAAACTATCGTAAAAATCCTGAATTGAATAGTTATCGATCAGGTTGGCAAATTCTGATAGCAGCTTATGGATCTGCGGACGATGTTCCAAGACCCGATTGCCAGGCTGCTCAAGCAATCGCTCAAGAGTGCGAATTGAAATGTTAATAACCAATGGATGGTGAACCAACGTTATTGGATTAGCAACTTCGAAAAGAGATTTTGTAACAGAAGCAATTTCGGCCAGAACTTCCTTACCGATCAAACGCGTTCGTGTTTCACACATTTCAAGTGCTGTGTGAAGTTCTTCTGCCAACTCAGGCGTGACATTAAAGATACTCTTTTGAAAATCACTAACCATGATAGTCAGACTGGCTTCATCATTAGGTACCGGGTTCCCAGCATTTACACTAACGTAATTGGCTAATTCCTCCCTAACCAGAGTTTGATTAAATCCAATGGAAGTAAACTCCTGTTCTCCAGCCAACAGCCCACTACTGAGAATTTTATCCTGCAGATCATCATCCAACTCGGGATTTTTGAGCCACTCTCTGATTGCCGAATTCTGTTGATACAATGTCTGATCTTTCTGTTGATTTTTTCTGTTTTTTCTTCTCACTACGGTGAATTTCCTGTATCGGCAGAGATTTAAAAACAACGATCAAGTATATAGAAATGACGTAAAAATGTCAAGCGCAGACCACAGAAGATATTTGCAGCCAGAGGTCTATATTTAATCTACTTAATGCTTGTATTCAGATGAAGAACTAATAATTATCAAATCTTCCATCTATTAAGTGATTTTTCAGATTTCCTGAAAATGCCAATTGGGAAAAACAACTTCTCTAAAAAAGACCAAATCAGATTTTTCGTTACCACATTTGCGGTTTAGGTTATACTGTTAATTGGAACTTAGATCACGTTAAATGAACTTAACTTCATGACTAATTTATTTGAGTTACCTTCATCATGTAGGTAGCGTCTCAATTTAATACGGAATCAGGAAGGCATGTCTGAAAAATTATCGGGTCCAAACGCAGATGTATTAGAAGCTCAAGCGCGGGTTTGTACGGGACCTCATCAAACAAGACCATTGGGTGTGAAAGAAACGGATTCGATTCGACCGGAAACCATACTGGAGATAATTCTTAAATCAGCGAAAGGAGAATTGTCAAGGGACCAGATGGTTTCCAAAGCTCAAATGGGAGCGTTTTTTGCCGCCATGACAATCCGAAAAAATTTCCCGCCAGATACGCGTTGGAGCCAAGTGGAAATTGATGCTTTTAACAAATACTCACCTGATTTAGCGAAACTCATGCCACCGGAAATAGAATTTCTCAGGTATCCGGATACGGCATACTGTCCCTCGACACCTGAAGAAGGTATTGTTGTTGGAGCGTTGAAAAAAATTTTAAAATCGGAACATTTGACTTATTGCGAAACATTAAAAGTATGTAAAGCTATCCTGACCAATCGAGTGAAAGATGCCTTAAAAGCTGCCACCCTTATCGGTCAACGGATGAATCTTGAATCCTATGATGAGGTGCTTGGATACTTGGATGCCGTTTTTGCTCCAGATCAAGTCGAATCTGTTTCGGTAGATTCGTTGACTCATTTCGGAGAACCTTTCGATGGTGCAACCAGATACTTTAGACCAACACTATTTATAGCTGCCGTCAGAGCCTCTATGGGCCACGCTTCTGTATTATACGGGGTCGATGAGATGCCGCCCAAAAATGGTGTTACAGAGGAGAAAATTCTACGGATTCTCGGCGCAAATACCAATCTTTCTCTTGATTCTGCAGCAACTTTAATTGAAGATTCAACGGTTGGGTTCGCTTATATCAGTCAGAGAGAGTATGCTCCCGGCGCTTATGCCATCCGCCAACTCAGGCACCATATTAAGAAACGTCCGCCTTGGGCTGCCACTGAAAAAGCACAACAACTGTTTTCAGCTTCCAAGATGAATTGCATGGTTATCGGCTACTATCACTTGGGTTATGAGAAAAAATTGCTTCAACTGATGTGGGATCGTGGTTTTCAAGTTGGACTTGCCATTAAAGGGGAGGAAGGAACAAGTCACTATGCCTTACGTCTAAGTAGTCCATCAACACTAGATCGCCAGGCAGTTAACTACTCTCAAGGGTTCCAGCGTGTCAATGATCAGAGAGAAGACTTCTCCCTAGATTTAGATCCGCAAAATTTTGGGTTCAATTATCAGAAAAATCCGCGTTTGAAAATAGTTAGCCCCAAGTCTTTCGCAACTGCGGGCATGTCAGCTTTATCCGGTCAAAAAGGGCATGTATATGACCGATTGGTACTCA
The DNA here is from genome assembly GCA_012963885.1 of Candidatus Poribacteria bacterium. Taxonomy (GTDB): domain Bacteria; phylum Poribacteria; class WGA-4E; order WGA-4E; family UBA9662; genus UBA9662. The sequence goes on from DTUY01000061.1 coordinate 9,860, forward strand.
ACACAGCCATGACTGATTACCTGTTGGGATTTTATTCCGATCCGGACTTAGCTGTTAAAAGCGTCAAGAGAGCAATTGATAGCGGTCAGGCATTATCACATTTGAAAACGTATATCGCCAAAAGTCAGACGATGTAGGTCTAATATTTATTCCCAGTGTAAATAGAGCCTCTTTGTAGTGTCAACAGATTCCAGGTCTAAGTGGCTATTTGCTTACGTTCTTGAAGATAAGTGGAATTGTCCACCCATTTTCCGTTTGTCAGGAACCCCCAACCTTTTTGCTTAGGTCCCATGCAGAATAATGTCCAGCAGGGGATCTCATTGCCGAACTGGTCTTTACGCAACTCAAGTCTATGCAGTGATCTACTTGACCGGATGGTCACACAGCCCGGACCTTTCCACTTCGGTTTGTTACCAGCACGAGTATGTTCCCAATATCCGCCTTTCAGTATGACTGTTACCCACGGCCATGGGTGATCGTGCAAATCATCTAAATCAGATTTAAGAATTCGATGCAAAGTAATATTGAAAGCAAAGGACTTCCTGTTTTTCAAGAACAGATAATAACGTTCTAAATAGGGCTCGTTGTCATCGCGGTCGAAGATGACTCTATATCTGTCAAGGCGTTTCAGTAACTTTGCTATCGTTTCCAAAAATGCTGCGCCCAATATACCCTCCAAAATGTTTGGATCCTTAGCGTAAACCGAGAAACGCTGGTTAGTTGACTGGGATTTGGACTTCAGCCATACAAGCTTGCTAACCACTGTTCAATTTTGATAAACTTCTTTATTTCTTCCTGATTTGACCTGATGTGTATTTGTGTTGATTCAATCGCATCTGTTATTGAGAGTTCACCGTTATTGATCAAGTTATCGGTATGGTCAATGAAATTATTGGAACAATCTTTGTAAAGTTCTATTAGCTTCCTTTGGCTTTCTGTTACTATGTGACTGGAACTTGTTTCTGAAGGATCAGTTTGATCTTCCCATAAACCGTCGACTTGTTGCAGTTCAAATGATGACACTGTCTTAAATTTCCCTCCTCAAAAACTATTGAGATGGCCTTTAACCTCAGCAACATCAAAATTGTGTTGTTTTAACTTTTGTTTTATTCGTTTTAACTTAATAGATCATTATTTGACATAAATAACGAGTATGTTTTATGGTAGTTTCAAAATTATTAACGAATTTGGATTTGTGGAGAGTTGTCTTTATTTCAGCTTGGATGAATCATGTTTTTTTAATCATTCTTTTGTTGTTAAAGATTGCAACCAAAATTTTGTGTGCGTGACGAGAGTATCTTTAAGTTCTAACTCCATTCTTCATACTTACAAATATTGTGATACGACCAATTCAAAAACCTTTCATAGTTTTACAGTTTTTCTGTTAACTTTTATCTTGACAACTAAATTGAAAGCGGCATAATAGCTCGGATGGCAAAGTGTACCCAACCAAAAGCAGCATTTGGTTGGGATTGTACATCATTAAGATTAAGGCGAAAATCATCAAGATCTATACAGAAGGTTATGATGGGATGTTATATGCTTAAAGCTAAAAGATTAAGGAATTCAGTTGTTCGATTGCTAAGGATTGATGGCGTTTCTCAACATGTTGTTTCTTTGGGGTTGGGTGCATTGCTAATGTTGATGCCCCTATTCGGCTGGGTTGAGAATGAAGGTGTGGAAATTAGTTTCGATGGTGATATCCGGCCGATTCTGTCAGACAAATGCTACGCCTGTCACGGGCCTGACAAA
>DTUY01000062.1 GCA_012963885.1 Candidatus Poribacteria bacterium
TCCTCCAATGACCATAGAAGACACTAACGATGAATGAATGTTAACAGACCCTAGTATCCAACCAACTGACTTCGGTAAGTAGGAGTTGCCAAGCATTTTGAGCCAACCGTTGGGCAGCATGATGGTTTCGTCGTGTGTGATTGCCAGCATCAGTCCACGATACACCATAAACCCTCCGAGCGTAACGATAAAAGCCGGTACGCGTTGGTAAGCAATAAGAAATCCATGAAGAATACCAATCAGAATACCAATTAATAAAGCAATTAACATCGCGACTAACACGCTTTGATCAAACCAGACGTGAATGACAGCGACAATCGCACCCAGTAGTCCTGATCCAAAACCAACTGATAGATCTATATTACCTGAAACGATGATCAGTACCATTCCGATAGAAAGGATTGCTGTGACAGATGTCTGACGTGAGAGATTAGATAGATTCCGACTACTGATGAATGTGCCGTCGGTAATCACAGTAAAGATGACCCAGATGCTGACAAGCGCCAGCAACATGGTATAAGTTCTCAAATTCAAATGTATGGTGAGCCGCTTTAGCATCTGTTTTTTTCTGGGTTCTTACTGCTTGATCTATGAAAAGAGATTGGGTATAATCTCAAAAATTTTGCGGTGTTTCAGGTTGTGCAACACCAAGGGATTGTAAAAGAGGTCTTCAATTTTTGCAACTGATAAACAGGACAATAATAAAGAATCAATTGTGTACTATTAACTTAATTACACCCTAAACCTTTTGCGGTAAATAGATTGTAAGGAGAGTAAAGTGCCAGATTTCTCGGCAGTGGATACCCATCTTCACCTGTGGCAGATTGACAGATTTGATTACCCTTGGCTTAATGATATTCCGCCATTAAATAGATCATTTCTACTAAAAGATTTTCATCAGCATTCGGAAGAAGTTGATATTAGTGATATGGTCTTTGTCCAATGTGATACTATTGCTTCACAGGGGCTTGATGAGGCAAGTTGGATTGCCTCGCTAGCCGAAGTGGATTCGCGGATCAAAGGCATCGTGGCGTTTGCCCCAGTTGAGGAAGGAACTGGAATGAAACCCTATCTTGATGAGTTGGTACAGGTTCCAAAAATCAAGGGCGTTCGCCGTTTGCTTCATGTTTTGGACGATAATGTATTCTGTTTACAACCGAGTTTCATTAAAGGTCTACATATCTTGTCCGACTATAATTTGAGTTTCGACATCTGCATGAGGCATGACCAACTCTCAAGTGGCGTGAAGATGGTTCAGCAATGCCCAGATCTCCAGTTTATGTTGGATCATATCGGCGTTCCTGATATAAAGAACAAGGTATTTGATTCATGGTGCGATGATATTAAAGCTCTTGCTGATTTTGATAATGTGTACTGTAAAATTTCAGGGGTTGTTACAACTGCAGATCATCAGAGTTGGACAGTTGATGAAATTAGCCCTTATATCAACTATGCGATTGAGTGTTTCGGATGGGACCGTATTGCGTACGGTGGTGATTGGCCAGTTTCTACGCTGGCGACAACGTATCCACGTTGGGTCGAAGTGCTAGACCAAATAGTTAGTGGTGCCTCGGACCAGCAGAAACGCAAACTCTATTGTGAGAATGCTATCAAGTTCTATCGACTCGAAAAATGACACGGGAGAGAAAATGAACGAAGAGGAACGTTATCTCTTTGATCTATGGGGATATGTAGTCATCGAAAATGTTCTGAGCACAGATCAGCTAGCAATACTCAACCACCTGATAGATCAACGTAATTTCCCAACGCCAACCGAAGATATCCAATCTCAACGCTTCGGTGGATTTTTTGACTGGGAAAAGGATGCTTTTCGTCATTTATTGAACCATGAAAGAATCACACCATTACTCAGGGAGATCATCGGTTCAAAGTTTCGGCTTGATCACGCTTATGGCATCCTGATGACAAAGGGAAATGCAGGGGGAAACTTGCATGGTGGTGGTGAACCTTATGATCCTGCCCAGTATTACATCTTCAAAAATGGGCGGATGTATAATGGTTTGACGGTTGTTTCTTGGGCATTAACAGATGCTTTGTCGGGGCAAGGCGGATTTTGCTGTATCCCCGGGAGTCATAAGAGCAATGTACGTCGGCCATCTTACTTCACTCCTGTTGAAGGTGACCCAAAATGCATGGTAGGTGTTCACCAAAAGGCCGGAGATGTCGTCATATTTACCGAGGCATTGACACACGGCACTTTACCTTGGAAATCAACTCATCCACGCCGTTCAATTCTGATTAAATACAGTCCTGGACATTTGTCTTGGGGACGTGGTCGGTATTCCGATGATTTGCGGCGAAAGATGGAATCTGAAGACCAAAGGCTGATGCTTGAACCTCCATACGTGAGCAATCGTAAAGTAGTGGTTGAATGAGGAACAGATTGGGAAAACTGTATCCTTACAACAACTAGCTTGAAGAAAGGCCAAATTCACTCCGAACTGTGTATACTGCGGACAGAAAGTTTAAGATCTTTTGCTCCTAAATTTGAGAAGATCCGTCCTTTCACTATCCAGTTGAAACAGGAACAGCCAAATAAAAACGGAATTGTTCAGCACTTAACAACACTCGCAAACGTTAAAAATACTGACTGCGCAATACTACCTGATGCTTGCTGGAAACTCATTTTATAAGAAGTGCCAGCTGGTTCTAGAAATTGGATATGTCATTATTATAAAATATATTTGGATACTTACAAAAGGTAAAAATGTTAGGAGACGTTTAAGCAATCTGATCTGGTAAAAGCCTCGATAATGAATTAACACTGCATATGCTGGCAAAATGGGAGATTACAGTTAATATTTATCAGAAACCAGTTTGATATGGGCGCCTTCTTGTTTCATTAAATCAAAAAGAGAAATTATGGCAACAGTGAACCAAGAAGAAAAAGCGCTCAGAATTGAAACAGACTGTTATCAAGCAACTATACAAACAGAGGGCTATGTTAGCGGCGTCAGCGCAGGAAGTTTTATCGATAAACGAACAGGTGTATCAGACCTCAGCTTTGGCTTGTGTATTGTTGATTTTTTACTTGAGCCGGGTGCTGATGATGAAGAAACGCCTGCGGACTTCCGTTATCACTGGGGTGATGCGATACACGGAGATATTCCGAAACGCTATGTTGAACTTCCACAGATATGTACCCAAGCCAGAAAGCTTCCATACGAAATTGTGGAAGATGGGGGTTTTGTGGCTGTGCAACAGTGGTTTAACTGGGACTCGGCCCGTTTGCCTTACACAGGCGGTTCACTTTGGGAACAATGGTTAGTTTTTCCCGATGGTGTTCGTTGGTTTTTGGCTTATGACAAGGTAACTAGTGTAAACGCCATAGACAGCCTGATACTACGGATGGATATGCCGGGTCATATCAAGCACCAAAAAGGGGATGATTTCGATCGGATCTACCTAAGTTATCACGACTATATATCTTCAAAGGCATTTATTGAGGATTTTCCTCCCGATGCGAGTTATCTTTATCAACGCCAAACGGGCAAGATCCCAAAACGCTTTATTCGTGCCTATCAATTGCCAAATGGGACTTGGTTGGCAGGAATGGCGTTGGATCCATCCATTGTCTATGAAGCGTGGTGTCATCAACGTGGTTATGTATGCATGATTCAGGAAATTGGTGGCTCGCCGATACGTGCGGGTGAAAGCTTTGGGGCTGTTCATCTCGTTGGTTTCTTTGAAAGCATCGAAGAGATGAAAAATGTTTTCGACACGTATCAAGGAGCGAAAACAATACGGGTTGAAACTGGTGGATGGACACTAGAAACTTGAAGCGACTATTAGGAGTTACCTTCTTTAGACTGAAGAGCGAGTTTGAAAAAATTGGATTGTAGGTAGATCCATAATTATCTGTTAACAAACAATATTAACTAAATAACATTTGGAAGTTGGGTTCAACTGTGGCTAAAATTATTGGTGTGGGTATCATTGGGATGGGATGGATGGGGATAGTACACAGCCGGTGCTATCTTCGCGTTGGACAGCATTTCCCTGACCTCAATCTTCGTCCACGCTTAATCATTTGTGCTGATGAGGTCACTGATCGCAGCCGCGAAGCCAAAGATCGTTTCGGTTTTGAACGACAGACAACCGATTGGCAGGAAGTGATTTCGAATCCAGATGTAGAAATCGTAAATATTGCGGCACCAAACAGTATGCATCTTGAAATCGTGCAAGCAGCGGCTAAAGCGGGGAAACATATCTTTTGTGAAAAACCGGTTGGCCGAACCCCGCAGGAAACTGTTGATATCGAATATGCAGCAAGACAAGCAAGTGTTTTAACCTGTGTGGGCTATAATTACAGATGGTCGCCATTGGTGCAGTACGCTCGGCAATTGATCAAAGAAGGACGCTTAGGTCAAATTACACACTATCGAGGGCGATTCTTTGCTGGTTATGCCAGTAATCCTCATGCAGTGTTGTCATGGCGTTTTCAACGTGAGCTTGCGGGTTTGGGGGCTTTGGGAGATCTAATGTCTCATGTGATTGATATGGCTCAGACGATTATCAGTCCTATCAAACGTGCGGTGAGTAACTATGAAACCTTTATACCTCAACGTCCACTGCCGACACCTGGCAAAGGAACACATTTCACCGTTCAGCAAGGTGGGCCGGTAGGTGATGTTACCAACGAAGACTACGTTGGTACACTGGTTCAGTTTACTAACGGCGTTCACGGCACGTTGGAAGCGTGTCGAATAATCAGTGGACTGAAGTGTCAGATGGCATTTGAAGTCAATGGAGCCGATGGTGCTTTGAATTGGGATTTTGAGAGAATGAATGAGCTTAACCTATATCTGCCAAATGAGAACAATCACCATGACGGTTATGTTCGTGTTCTGAGTGGGCCTGAACACCCTTTTCACTCGCAGTTTAATCCCGCGCCTGGCACCGGGCTTGGCTACGACGACTTGAAAGTTATTGAAAGCTACAATTTTCTGAAAGCCATTGAACATGGGAAGCAAATGAAACCTGGTTTTGCTGAGGCATTATCAGTCGCACAGGTGCAAACAGCAATACAAAAATCATGGGAAAGCGAAAGATGGGAAGTTGTAGATCGTTGAAACGGACAGGAAATAAAAGTTCAGCATGAAATATAAATTGAAGGTATATGTGCGGTTGATGTTGTTAAGCATACTACCTCTTCTTTATAGTTGCCATATTGATGATTCCGCAAAGATTGATGTTGCCTACGAAAAAGGGAAAAAAGCTGGATACCATGAAGGGTTCTTAGCGGGTTTGGAAAAAGGTAAACAAGAAGGAATCCATCAAGTGGAAACCAAGCAACCGAAACCATTAATTGTTGCTGTTTTGGAGACTACTTTGAAGTCGGGAACAATCCTTTTTATACTGTTTTTCATTGTCATGATTATTTGGATGACTAGTTCCAAAGAGTACCGAAAAAAAGGGGTTATTCAGATCCATCGCGATTTGCAAGCAACAAATGAGGAAATCCAACTATTGCGGATGGAAACAAGTAAAATCGGATCGACAATCTCGGACCTGTCAATAGAAGTGAAAGAAACAATGATTGGACTTTCCCCCAGCCGATTCAAGGATACACAAAAGGATAATCAAGAAAAATAAAACTTGAAAACGCTATGCAGCCTAACTCAGTGTGGTATAGATGTAAAGCATATACTGCTGACCTGATGCGCATGTTCTGATTGATGAAAATTGATGATGAGCGTCAACTCGCAGACCGCAACACGAAAGGTAAAAATGGGAAATGAGAATGATCAAGAAAATTATTTATCAGCCGATACGCATCGCCGATATCATCGGTGGACATGTTCATCCTGCTGCCTGTGTTACCGATAGCGGCAAAGTACTTGTCGTCTATAACAAAGAAGGTGGAGGAGGAAAGGAGCTACTATTGAGCCATTCCAGCGATGGTGGATTAACTTGGAGTTGCCCCACTCCCATGCCCACCATACAAAACTGCTCGATTTACCCCGGATCTCTGACAACGTTGAGTAACGGGACGATACTGCTTAATTGGTCATGTTATCGGAAAACGAGAGAAACTCTCTGGCGGGAACCGCAGTTTTCCCTCAGTTATGACGAAGGCGAAACTTGGTCTGATCCACAAAATTATCCCATCACCAACCACACAAACTATACTTGTCTGCGCCACGCTGTCGTCGAACGATCAGTTTCTGAGTGGGTGTGTCCCTTTTATGATCGAACAGTTTTATATGACCATCAAAGTGATCAGATAAAGCCTTTTAGCGATGGTCGAAATCACGGTATGGTACCTGTGATATGTACTGGAAATGGTGTCCTGATCAGTGGAGCTCCACAAGCTAATGCGCCTGTTCCCATCGGCGTGCCAGGCGAAATGGTAGGTGGACTGCGTTCAACCGATGATGGTCTCACTTGGACGGCGATGAATGTCTTCCCTCATTTCGGCGTGGCTGGCTACGATCTTACCTCATTGACCAATAATTGGGTTGTTTTAACTTACATAGTCTATGGGATAGGTCATGATGGAGAGTTTAGCTATGGTTTAACTATCTCACGTGATGAGGGAATCACTTGGCACTTTGATACTGCTTTTGAAGTCTACAATCCAGGACGGCGTATCATGGGACGTGGATGGCCTCGCACCGTGCAAATCGATGATGAAACGCTCGGCACAATTTTTTATGATCTCGACCAGGATCAACCTGACGGACCGGGAGTATTTATTGTACATACACCATTGAATGAATGCTGAGAAGCTGATAGCTTTGTGATTTGGAGAGAATAGATCTTGCAGGACTCCAGCCAAACAGTCACGTACCCAACGCCAACAGATGCCGTGTCTTTCGAGACGTTGATGGAACTGTCATCCCACCATGCGGGGGCTGCCTTTCCGAGCGATTGGGTAATAAGCCCTCCCTGTCCAGTAGTGGTTCGACGGAATCATTATAGATAGGCTGTGAATGAGGCAATAGATTAAACAACTTGCGATATCTCGCCTGACTAGGTGCAAGAGGGATTATTGAATGAACATCTTGCTCGACGATGAATCAGGAAGGACTAATAATATATCCTTTTTCGGTTTGCTGATTTGATGGCCGACTGATATACGGAGCACGAAGTATCTTTTGCTGAGACTCGGTATAATCATAAGCTTTAGGATCATAGTAAGTACCCCACCAAGAAACATAGCGTGGAGAATATTTGTAAAAGAGCGTTCGTCGCTGGGCGGGCGCTGTCCAAGCGAGGGTGCCATGTCTTAGTGCTTCGGTAAAAATAACTACCGAGCCTGCCGAACAAGATATTTGTTCTACACAGGCTGATGGTTGCCCAACGCAGGTAATACTGCTGGGGGATGGGAAACTACTCTTGTGACTACCGGGGACACAACAAAAACCGCCCGCACCAAATGGCACATCTTTCAATGCCCATGCAACTGAAACCAATCCACAGTGAATTTTGTCATCTTGCACATTATAGTGATACATCGTGCTATACGGTGTGCCGTTGAAGTGCAATTCACCTGCCCCACCTTCTATCATGTGCTCTGCATAATCGTGGTCTAGGCGAAAATCTTCCCCCAAAATTTTCTCTAAATAGGGAACAAGTGCTGGGTGGTCAATCAGATCTCGATAAGTTTTTCCCCATGAAATCAAATCCAAATAACGTGCCCGGCCAGCATTAGGGTTTTCAGACTGCATCTGATTTTCATCAAAGGTCGCGTTAAGTGTTGCAAGTTCTTTTTCGTTCAATACTTGGTTCAGTACCATGTAACCGCGCACATCAAATAAATATCTCTCTTCTTCAGTCATTGTGAGTTCCTTTTGATTTAACTGTTTTTGATATTGCTTTTCATCTAGTTGGTATATAGGATTTGGTATTGTTGTTTGGTAATACTTTCTGTGTTTTGTATATTCCACAAGTCGTGTTATCATACAGTATTCTGTTGTGCCTATACACAACTAATTATCCATCCCATTTAGGGAGAAAAACAATGCGTAAGGAAGCACATCTACTCAGTGACAAAGCGATGCAGCGTTTCATTCAGGACGGTTACATTACTGTTAAGCCTGAATTTCCGGCTAGCCTTCACCAGAGAATTCATCAGAAGACGGAAGAAATGTTTGAAAAATCAGGTAATCCGGGCAACAACCTTTTACCTCGGATTCCGGAGTTACGGAAGGTTTTCGGCCATCCGGCGGTGCGTGGTGCACTGACCAGTGTTTTGGGAAAAGATTATTATCTCCATCCACATCGGCATTGTCACGAGAATCCTCCAGATAGTGGAGAGCAGGGAATGCACAAGGATAGTCTTGGTAATAGCAGGTTCGCTATTGATGATCACCATCGTCATCACCGCACACGTTGGGCAATGGCGTTTTACTATCCGCAAGATACTCCGTTGGAGCTCGGTCCGACTGGAATATGGCCGAGATCTCAGTATTTCAATGTCCAACCGCCTTTTGGAAAGAACGAAGAGTTGCCTCTTGAGGGTGAAGCGGGCACGATTGTTATCGTTCACTACGATATGTTCCATCGCAAGATGCTTAATACATCAGACAAAGTTCGATACATGGTGAAATTTCTGTTCACACGAATGTCAGAACCTCAATCCCCCAGTTGGAATCACCAAGGTGTGAGCTGGGAAACTACGCATGATTTGCAGGAACTTACTTGGCAAAACCTTTGGAATTGGCATCTGGGCGAAAATGGAAAACACGAAAATGGTAACGGAACGCGTTCTATTTCAGAATTAACTGAAAAATTGAGCGATGAGTCTGAAACTATCAGTGTTAATGCCGCCTATGAATTGGGGGATATTGGTGATCAGGCCTCTTCTGTTATCATGGATTCCTTGAAGGGAGAAGACGAGATCGCTTGTCGAAACGCCAGTTACGCTTTCAATTCGATGGGGCAATCAGCAGTTCCGCTTCTAACTGAAGTTCTGCGTGATAAGGATGAAAAAGTCAGGGCTCGTGCGGCTGACGCACTTGGAGATCTTGGCTTTGATGCGCAGGAGGCAGCCGCCAACTTGATAGAAACCTTGAATGATGAATCGAAGAATGTCAGAAATCACGCAACTGAAGCCCTTGGGACAATTACTCAAACGACAGATATTGCAGTGGCGCCGTTGGCTGAGAGGCTGACGGACGATGAAGATCTCGTCCGTCGAAATGCAGCTCTCTCACTAGCTCGAATTGGAAAGAATGCATCAGCTGCATTACCTGCTTTGTCTGAGGCATTATACGATGACAACCATTTCGTTCGTGCATTTTCCCTACAAGCACTTGAACGGATTGGAACCCAGGAAGCAACAGAAACATCCATTGATTATCTGCGGTCTGCCCGATGGTGTACCTCACATTAAATTCGAATCACTAGCTACGGAAGTATATTCTTTTACCAGATGTCAGTTGGAACCATCACTTCGTAGACTTGAGCGTGACCGCTGCGATCTGAGGTAAAAGCAATACGAGTGCTATCCGGACTAAATGATGGATGTGGGTGCGTATGCTGAGGAGCGTAAACCTTAACCGGACCATCAGCATAAGGGAATGGACCAGCCCAGTGTTCGCCAACGGAAGTCGCCCCAGCATAACAGATTGTTTTTGGGTTTCCATCGTTATCTTTCGGATCAAAGATCTGAATACCAATATCAGGGAAATTGGTGTCTGCTACCATCATAGTCCCCTGAGTATTACAGATAGCGTGCCAGGCGTTGAATGAGGTTATTCGCCGCTCTTGATTAGTGTCCACATTTATACAGCGAATCCCGTTTGGCCAATCAACGAGCGCCAATTCCCGCGTTCCCGGTATCCATGATTCATGAGTAATCCACTCATTTTTCTCCACGTTTCTGGCGTACAGGCGTCGGTTGTTTGCCCCGTCCCGATCGATTACCCAAACTCTGTCGGTTAAAGGGCCTGCGTAGTAGATCAGACTGGGATCATCTGGACAAAACTGAAGATGACCAATACTATCCCGCTGTAGTATTGTCTCATACGCACCTGTTTCAGTATCAATAATTGATAACGCTGATTCTCGGCCGACATTGTAGCGAATAGCCCACCACTGATCGTCATGGCTTAAGGCTGTTGTTCCCATGGCTGCACCCACCATACCTTCCTCGCGCATCCGTGTAGCAGCGAAGTTGACTAATTCTACCTCTTCTAGCGTATCTAGATCTAAACGCCAACCACGAGTTCCTGCAGTGAAAAAGACATAATGTCCGTTATGGGACGGATGGACTGACCACTCACTGAGATCATCACGGTCTGTCAATTGCATCAGTTCACCGGTCGCACGGATCTCAGCGAATATTTGCGGTGTACCCGTTCTGTGCGAAACGAAAATCAGTCGCTTCATTTCGTTATCATAGGCGGGGATAATGAAAAATGGATGGTGGTGCAAGGCGAAAGTAGTAGTCACTTGCCGAATTTCGGCTCCTGTTCTTGCGTCTTTAAAAATAAGGGATTCTGATGGATAGATTGTTCCTTTTGACATGTTTTTCCTCTAATTCAGTTGTTGATAATACCACAATAGAGATTTCTACCAGCAACCAATGCCTTGAGTTTTTCATCGGAAACGGCTCGAGGAAGCATGTGGAGACCGCAATCCGGGTTTACATAAGCAATTCTTTCAGAACCGAGGATTTTGGCAATGTCCTCAATTCTACGTGCAACCTGCTCCGGGGTTTCGATCTGCAGATCTTTGACATCAACAACACCAATCCCAAATTGAATATTAGGCTGAACATCACGCAGATGGCGTATTTCATCTTTTGATCGGCGGGTGAGTTCCAGAACGAGACAATCGCAATCCAACTGGTTCATAAAACCAATCAGATGCGTATAATTACTATCTTGTATGGTCTGCCCGTGATAGTTTCCAAAACATAGGTGGACATTCTTTTCACTGCCAACTGCTTCCAATACCCGATTAATCGCCTGAGATGCAATATGACCATCTTGTGGACATCCTGTCAGGTTCGGTTCATCGATTTGAATCACGGCAGCGTCAATGTGAGCTAGTTGATTTGCCAGAATATCGGCGAACGCAAATGCCAGATCAGTTAGACTAGCATAATACGTATTGGAAACAACTTTAGCCAACATATAGGGACTGGTTACAGTAAACTTAAAGGGACTACTGGTCAAGTGCCGAATTCGCGACCAATCATGTCCAAGATTGAGTCCCCCCTCTCCCAACTCTTCTGTAACTATACCTGCTGGCTTTTGCCGATAGGTAATGTCCGGACGTGCCCGGAATTCCTCAAGCTCGGATCTCGACAAATCGCTATTGATGCCTGACATTGATACGACGAACCGCTCGGCCATACCATTTGGCATGTTACTTGCCAAATCCCAACGCAACAACTCACCATCTGAAATAACATCAATACCGGCCCTAAGTTGGGTTTGGATCACAACTGTGGTCGCATCGATCAGAGTCTCTTCATTTGGGCAACTTTTAAGCCATTCTGGAATAGGATAACTGCCAACTACAGTTGTCTTCATTTGGCACATTTTTACTGAAGAATAGAGGGGGCTATGGTGTTTAGATCCAGCCTGATACGCGTTCTTGCGTCAACTGACCATCGTAGGCAACTACCCGTAGACTGATAGACCAAGACTGGCCCTGTGGCACTTGAATCGTCTGTCGCCAAGTCGGATTAAACAAAGCCATACCGTAGTCTCGAATAAACCACGGACCGCGGATACCTTGGTTGAGAATGGTCATTAGTACACCGAATCGACCATGACCTGATAAGTCATTTTCATAGGCCACAAAATCGGAGTGCTGTTCTTGAACTATCTCGGCATTACCTTGTCGGTTATTGTCTGCCATGATTACTCCCCCCATGACTGGGAGCAATCGAGGCTCAACACGGATTCCAATCGCTGCATACTTGGTTTGTGGATACTCAGTGTCGCCATAGGCTGATATTTTCTCACTGGTCATTTCACAAATGGTTGCATCGTCAACAGCATACATATTAATGGTTCGAATCTCGTCAATAATTGGCTCGCCATTTCCATCATGCCAGACGTGCTTCAATCTAAAAAGAACTCCACGGGGATGTAGGCTAGCTTCTGGGGATTGAGAACTGACAACTCGACCTGCTTCTGGGCGAATTCGCCCGTCATTGTGATGCCAAAACAGACTTTCTCTATTTCCAACTTTGACAACCTGCCCAACAAAAAAACCATTGTGGAATGGATGATCAAACGGATATTCTTGGATCACAGTATGGCCGCTAGGTGTGTAAAGAGGAAAAACAAACGTTCGCCAGGCATTAGATCCTAATCCACCAAGACAGCGTTTTGTCTCTTGATCAACAACCAAATATGTTCTTTGATTCACGACAACACTGAACTTTGCCACTACAACTCCTTTTTTAAAATTAAGAACGTGTTAACGGAAGATGGATTTTTGTGTTTCCATGCTGCTGAGATTCTAGGAACCCGTGAATGATTTCAACCACGTGATGTGCTTCTTTAGCCGGTGAGGCGACTTCCCGACTTTCATCTAGTGCGTGAACTAGATCTCTGGTTCCAGCCGGGATACCTTCAACTTCCCATTTAGGTGGTTCAATTTCTTCAATCGAATCTTTTCGGAAAATCTTGGCCCCTTTTTCTATCTGGATATAGGCTTGGCTCCCCATAACCTCGAACCTCCATTTAGGACCCGCGGTATTCTTGGAAGTGCCAGTGTAAAACGCACGCACACCATTTTTGAAATGAATATAACCGCTGGCTGATGGTTCAAGTTTAGGATCCTGTCCGCCGTTACCACAGTATTCAGTATAGTCTTCGTATCCTGTCTCCAGTTCGGCAAAGACCCAATCAGGTTCTGAATCAGCCAAATAGCAGAGCGCATCGATTAGGTGGGTGCCATTACGGAAAATTGAAGCCCGCCTGCCGCTGAGTGTACCGGTGATATACTGTAATCTACCAATCTCTCCGCTCGCAATAATCTCATTTTTGATATGATGCCACAGTGATGTGAAACGGCGTGTATGGTCAATGGAAAGTAGGCAACTGTTTTGTTCAACAGCTTCAAGCATTCGATCTGCGTCGATCAAGGTAGTTGCCATAGGCTTTTCACAAAATATCCCTTTTACACCCGCATTGGCTGCTTCAACTACCGGATCAGCATGATAGTTATCAGGCGTGGCAATCGTTACAATATCCAAATTTTCTTGGGTCAGCATTTTGGTATGGTCAGTGTAGAGTGAAATATTTGACCAAGTACTTTCCCATTTTTTCTTAAATTCATTAAGCGTTTCTTCAGAGATGTCGCACACCGATACCAATTTGACGTGATCTAATTCGACTAAACCTGATACATGCCGGTGTCCAATTCCGCCAGCGCCGATAACACCGACTCGATATTTGATCATCTTTTCTCCTAAATTGTCAAAAGTCTAGGTTTTTGGTCATCGGGCTTTAAAATTCACAGCTAAGACTTGATTAAGATCCTCACGGGGATGCACGCCAAATCGTTGTATAAATCGTTGATCGAACCCTTCTTCTTCACCAAGATCAATTGAGATGGGCAAATTAACCGGCTGACGATTCATCTGAATTGACCGATGTGCAGCGATGACCATTTCTTGGTCTTCACGTCCCATCTCACCTGTCCATAGTGGATCGAGGTCTTCTCGAACGGCTTGCGCAATGCCTTCAAGCATCGTGGCTAGTGAAATATTTTTTTCCAGAATTCCCGTTTCAAGATATGGGTTATGCCACTCTATTGTTCCACCCAATGATTTCGGCAATTCAACATATATCCGCTTCAGAACATCATTTTCACTATATTCACGTTGAAATGGGTAAGTTTTGGCTTTGGCCTCATGCTGATTAATATCTTCATCTGTGCAGACATTAATAGTTTCATCACCGGTTGCTCCTTGGTTCCCATTAGTTATGATTGTTCCGCGTTCCCCGCAGGTTTCAAAACCAACCAGCATGTTTCGGCCCAAACAGCTATTTTTATTGCCGACCATAGCAATGCCAATTCCGCCATTGTCGAAATCAACGGTGTAAAATTCTAATCTTTCGGTATCAAAATCTCGCTTGGCACGATCGACATATGAGACAACAGGCATTGTATGGCCAATGCTACTGACAGCAATTGGTTTGGCATCCATACGACATCGCATGGCCGCAAGACCATGATAACCTGTTGTTGAGAACAGACGGTAACATTTGTGAACCTTGCCGATGGCGCCGGATTGAATCAGATGGCAGACGAACTGCTCAACCGGTACAAACGGGAAATTCTCAGAAGTTTGCAATTTTACGTTATTAGCCTTCGCTTTACCAATCATCAGGTTCATTAGGCCAAGCGTTGGCGCCAGACCAGTTTCAACATTATGGTGGATACCACAGTCTGAGAGGTAGCAAGAGACAACGTGATGTAATTCCGCTGGAACAACGACATCGCAGACATCCGGGTTTTCACGTTCAATCATCTTTCGAACGTCACTATAGGCTTTGGCACCAACCTGGTCAGCACCTGTCTCTGCTGATCTCTGATGGGCATCACAAACAGCAACGATTTTAAAAGTATCCTTCAGTTCAGTAGCTGTTTCGAGATGCACTTTTCCCCGCCGACCATAGCCAATTAGGGCGTACTTCAAATGTGACACGGCATTCCTCTTCAATTTTTGCACTCATAGCCGATTAATTCAAGATGTTGGCGAATCTTTTCTACTTCAGTTGTCGGAAGCTGTCGTAAAGGTTTCCGCATTGTCATAGACGGGAACTGACCTATCAACCAACGAGCACATTTCATGCGTTGATGGGCGTCACCGCTCGGTTCACCAAAATTGTAAACGATACGTGCCAGCGGATCAACGAGTTTTCTCGCTTTCCGTGCTCCGACCAGATCGCCGTTCAACGCAGCATGGACAACTTCTACCATTAGTTCCGGCACGAAACCGGCAAAACCGATTAACGCACCATCACATCCTTCCAGCAGCGTTGCCAACAAATATTCATCGTGACAGGTTAAAATGGGCACATTCGGGGCAGCCTCTTTGAGTTGTTCATAGTCCCACCGCCAACGTGCCATATCACGTGTCCCCATCTTGATACAGACAACCTGCGGAATTTTAACCATTTCTAGCATTTCGGCTAAACTATACCCGGCCTTTGTCCAAGCTGGGTATTGGTGGACGATAATCGGAATGTCAGATCCTTCCGCCACATCCTGAAAAAAACCAATTGCCGTTTCAGGTGTGCGACCAAAACGAAGCCAGTGATGTGGTGGCATGAGGAGAATCCCATCTGCACCAACTTCTTTTGCCGCTAGTGCTTGATCGATGGCGTCTACACTCCCTTCACCGCTAACACCAGAAATAACCTTGACTTTTTGACCTGCTGCTTTCGCCGTAACTCGCGTGACTTCCGCACGCTCACTATGTCTCAACGACATAATCTCACCCGTATGTCCGTTGCAGACAACACCCTCAATGCCATCAACAGCAGCTAGTTCCTGCATGTAAGCGACTAATCCCTCTTCATCAATTGATTCATTTATATGAAATGGGCAGAGTGTGGCAGCAAAAACACCTGCCCAAGGATGATGTTGCCAATTCATCTTTGCTTGGCTCCTTTCAATTTTTAAAATCTATTTTCACGCTAAGTTTTAGACCTGTTTATAGCTGATATTTAATTTCTTGCTTTAACTTCAAAGTCAGCAAGTTGGGTTAGATAATCGAAACTCTGCTGAGCAGCATCTTCTGGAGTCATGATGTCAGCAAAAGCTTGATGGACCGTCACATAATCATTATACTCTATTTCCGCTAGTCCTTGAAAGACGAGGGGGAAATCGATTCCACTTTGATCTTGCAGACGAATTGGGTCGTATGGTGCGTCTCCATCGATCCATGTTCGAGCAGGCACCCTACCTTCAGGATGCCGAACATGGTTTTGAAGATATACATTAAAAAGATGAGGCGCGAACTTCTTAATCGTCTCGACCCCGTAATCCTGACCACATAGGTCGAGGTTGGCAGGTTCGTAGATGAGACCAAAGTTGGATCTATTTACACGATTGAGTACATTTAGCGATCCATCTACCGTTTCGAAGAGGCTGAGCGTATGAGATTGGTGTGCCAACCTAATGTTACGCTCATTAGCCTCATCAGATGCACGTTGCGCCCAGATGATGTCTTCTTCTGTTTTCATCGCAATCCGGATCAGGTTTGCTTCCAACATCACGGCTAATTCCAAATAAGGAGCAATATTCCGTAAGGCATCAGGTCCTTGATCATTATTAATTGGGATAGGGAAATCCCCTGTGACCATTGAGACGGCCAGATCAAGTTCCTGAACTTTTTTTCTCACAGATGTAACTTGTTGGAGAGATGTTTGTATGCCAGCCTGAGACGCACGCATACAAACGGCTTGATAACCAATTTGCGCGGCAATCTCGGCAACTTCGCCAAAAGAGCGGATCGTTTTTTTCTTCGATCCGGGGGCTTCGGCTACCCGAACAGATAGTGAAAGTTTCATAGGAATCTCTCAGTAAAAATAAGTTTGTCCAATTTTTCGTCTCTCTTGGTAGATTCAGCCAGCATGTTGATTTCCAATGGCAGTATCACATTCACGGAAACAGATGCTGGTTAACTCAGGAGAGACAAGCATATTATATAATAGCTTTTTCTAAAAGTCATATTTGGTTGGCTGAAAAATCCAAGCTTATATAGACAGACTGCCTTAACGTGGTTTCAACTGAGTTGATCAGCAGACGATCGCTTTATTTGGTTGGAGTGCTCTGCATGGTATTATACTCAACAACAAGATCAATAATGAAAAAAATCAAAGAGTCATCTTGAAAGTAAGTGGATAAACCTATAAACCTGATACGTTATTAAGGAGAAATATCATGGAACTCGGATTTGCAAGCGCAATTTTGCCAGATCTATCTTTACAGCAGATTGTGGAATTTGCTTCATCATCCGGATTTTCTTGTGTCGAACTGATGTGTTGGCCAAAAGGAAAAGCTGAGAGACGATACGCCGGAGTGACTCATGTTGACGTGGTAGATCTAACACGAGATCAAGCAAAACAAATTAATGAATTGGTAAATGCTAACAGCATAAATATCAGTGGTCTGGGATATTATCCAAATCCTCTGACTCCGGATTCCAGTGAAGCAGAAGTTTATGTTAACCACATTCGGCAGGTTATTTTAGCTGCCAATTTGCTTGGCGTTAAGGTTGTCAATAGTTTCATTGGTCGTGATTGGACGCGTTCGGTTGAAGAAAACTGGCCGCGATTCAAAGAAATCTGGCAACCGCTAATAAAATTTGCCGAAGATCATGATATTTGTATTGCTATTGAGAACTGTCCAATGTTGTTTACAGAAGATGAATGGCCAGGTGGTAAAAACTTGGCCTATTCCCCTGCCATTTGGCGACGGATGTTTGAGGAGATCCCAAGTCCGAATTTTGGTCTCAACTTCGACCCTTCTCACCTAGTATGGTTACAGATTGATTATCTGAAACCGTTACGTGAATTTTCCGACAAGATTTTTCATGTACATGCCAAAGATGTTAGAGTGGATCGACATCGACTTGATGAAGTTGGTATTCTGGGCGATCCTTTGGAGTACCACACACCGAAGTTACCTGGGTTGGGAGATGTTAATTGGGGACAGTTTTTCTCTGTCTTAAGCGATGTGGGTTATCAGGGATCCGTATGCATAGAGGTTGAAGATCGAGCCTACGAAGAGACATTGGAGAGACGTCAGGCTTCTCTAATCCAAAGTGGCAGCTTTTTGAAGCAGTTGATGTCTTAGGGAAATTAGGAAAGGTAAATATTATGACAAGTTCAGATCAAGATTGGGAGATTTCACCAATTCCAACAACAGATCAGGTTGACTTCTATCACAAAAATGGATATTTAAAATTTGGCAGAATCTTTACAAAAAGGGAGTTGGACACATTGCGGGACTATGTTGATCATATGATTGCCAATCTTCCACAAGAGACACGTTCTGAACAGATGGACGTGCCGCATTTTGCTAATCCATCCCTGTTTAGGTATCTTACGCATCCTGCTGTGCTGGATGTGATTGAATGTTTCATTGGCCCTGATATTGTTCTATGGTCAAGTCATTTTATTAGTAAACGATCTGGAGATGGTTTGGCAGTGCCATGGCATCAAGACGGTGTCTACTGGGGGAGTCGGCTTCAGCCGATGCAGGTTGTCACTATGTGGCTGGCTGTGGACGCATCTACAGTTGATAATGGTTGCATGCGAGTTATAGCTGGAAGTCATCAACAAAAGTACCTGCGGTACGAGGATGTTGACAGACAAGAACATCTGTTCGGTCGGGAGATCGTTAACGAAGATCTTAACCGGTCTGAGGGAATCGACTTAGAACTAGAAGTTGGTGAATGCCATTTTCACGACGCGTTCACTGCCCATGGTTCCAACCCAAACAGGTCGGGTAAGCGTCGTTGTGGTTATACTATGCGCTATATGCCGGCCGATGTCGAACACCATTTTGATTCAAGTTGGAACCGCCAACATCATATCTACCTTTTGCGTGGACAGGATCAGACAAACGGTTTTAATACCTACAAAACAGTACCAGATTTCTAATTCCGTCAACAGACATGGTAAGCTGAATAGCCGGCCAATGGATAATTTCTTATTGCTTACTATCTGATAAAAATGGAAATATGGAATTTGTATGCTACAATTCAGTTCTAGACAGAAAAACTGAACTAAGGAGTTAATCTTGGCTGAAGATGTTATTATGCCCGCTCTTGGTATGTCTCAGGAAACAGGTGTATTACTGCAATGGCTGAAATCTGAAGGTGAGTTTGTTGCTGAGGGAGAACCACTGATGGAAATTGAAACAGATAAAGTTATTGTCGAAGTTGAAGCCACAGCATCTGGTATCCTCAGCCGTGTCACAGCTGACCCGGGAGATGAAATTCCGGTTGGTCAAACCGTGGCGCAGATTTCGTCGGCAGAGGAATCGACTTCATCTATACCTGACTTAACCAGTGCAGAACCGGAGTTGGAAGATTCAACCACGTCACCTGAAACAATTAAACAAGTCGAGGTTTCGATCAGTCCTCTGGCTCGGCGGATTGCCGCAGAACACCAGCTTGATTTAACACAGGTGCAACCTTCAGATTCCTGTGTCTATAAAGCAGATGTACTGACTCATTTAGCAACACGGTCACCAATTGCTCCACAGTCAGTTTCCATAAGTGAGGCTAGGAGTCAGATCACTTTAGCGTCTCCTAAAGCACGAAGGCTGGCAGGAGAACATCATTTAAGTTTAAATGACATTACCGGAAGTGGACCAGAAGGTGCTATTCTGGCTACTGATGTATTGAATGTTGCCCAAGATCAGGGGAAGAAACGTGTTTTTCCGGAACCGGCACGGGATACCGTTCGAAGTCTTGCTGTCAGTAACGCGTGGCAAGTGATGGTTCAACGGTTAACTAACAGTTGGGCGACAGTTCCTCATTTTTTTCTGGCTAAGGAAGCAAATGCTGGCCAGTTAGCACATTGGCGTAAGCAAGCCCAACAACACTTCGATCAAAAAATCACTTATACCGACCTGCTGGTAAAATTGGTGGCAGCTGCATTGCGTGAATATCCACGACTGAATGGGAAATGGGAAGGTGAGCAGATTGTCTTTAACGACGAGATTAACATAGGCTTGGCTGTGGCTGTCGAGAATGGACTAGTTGTTCCCATAATCCATCAAACTGATCAGTTAAAATTACGGGATTTGGCTAATCGTCGACAGGTGTTAGTTGATCAAGCGCAAGCAGGCAATTTATCGCTGGAAGATATGCAGAATGGAACATTCACCATTAGCAATTTGGGAATGTATGGGATTGATGCTTTCAGTGCTATTATCAATCCTCCACAGGCTGCTATTTTGGCTTTGGGTAGTATTGCTGATCGCGTAGTCGCTATTAACGGGCAACCATCGGTGCAATCGATGCTAACTTTAACTCTGTCCTGTGATCACCGGGTTGTTGACGGTGCCGGAGCTGCTCAATTTTTGCAGACGCTAGTTGGATTCATCGAAGACCCACTTCGTTTACTTTGAAATGCTAGGTTCTATTGAGATTTTAATACTTGCGGTGGAACCGATAGAGTACAAATTCGGGTCGTATTCGGCTTATGATTCATGAACTGAGACAAATCCCCAAAACCAGAGACCGAAAGGCGTAGTGATGAAAGCTGTAATGAAAGTCGCTCCAGGGATCGGAAATATCGAATTGCGAGACATTGACGAACCGAAGATGCAAGCGGAGCAAGTTAAAATTAAAGTTCATTCAGCGGGTATTTGTGGTACCGATTTACATATTTATAAAGATGAATATCCCTCATTTCCTCCAGTTGTTCTTGGGCACGAAGTAGCAGGTGAAATTATCGAGATTAGTAAAGAGGTTGACGGTTATCAGATTGGAGACCGAGTTACAACTGAGACCTATTTTTCCACGTGTGGTATCTGCGCTTATTGCCGTGACGGTTACACTAATTTGTGTTTGAATCGACTTTCAATTGGTTCAGGAGTGAACGGCGGTTTTACTCAATATCTTGTCGTGCCAGCAACTAATCTTCATCACTTGCCTGAGAATGTCAGCTTTGAAGCTGGTGCCTTAACTGAACCTTTAGCCTGTGTGGTGAACGGTGTGTTGGACAAACCTCCGACCGTCACGCCGGGCGATGTGGCTGTTATCGCTGGTCCTGGTGCCATCGGCTTGTTAACGTTGCAGGTTGTCAAATCAGCTGGTGCCACAGTGGTAACGCTAGGTACTGACACAGACCAGCAACGTTTTGAGTTAGCTGAACAATTTGGATCAGACTACACACTGAATGTTCAACAACAGGATCCACTAGATTTGATACGCCAAATTACCAATGAAGGATTGGGTGCGGATATTGTCTACGAGTGTTCCGGAGCTGGTCCGGCAGCTATGCAACTGATTGACTTGGTACGCCGACAAGGCCGGTATGTTCAAGTCGGTTTGTTCGGTCATGCGGTCAGTTGGGATCTCGATCAGCTTTGTTACAAAGAATTGATTGCAACTGGAAGCTTTGCCAGTACACCAGAGTCATGGCGAAGAGCCATCCGTCTACTGGCTGATGGGACTGTACAAACGATGCCGTTAATTACTGATATTTTCGGAGTCAACGACTGGAGAAAGGCATTTGACAATTTTGAGCAGAGAAATGGGATAAAAACGTTACTACAACCAGTGGGATAGATTCATTTAGTATCTACAGTGGCAGCTAAAAAATGTCCTAACCAGTATTTAGGGAGGATTCATGCTATTAAAAGAAAAAGTTATTATTGTAACCGGAGCAGGCGGAGGTCTTGGTGAAGGTATTGCCCGGGTTTGCAGTCGAGAAGGTGCCAAAGTTGTGATTGCAGATATTCGAGGTGATGCAGCAAAAAATGTCTCTGCCGATCTGGCTGGCGAGTCTTTGGCTATTCACTGTGATGTTGCTGATGATGAAGCATTGGATAGCTTAATCCAAGAAACGTTGTCAACGTTTGGTCAAATCAATGGCTTGGTTAACAATGCGGGCGTCAATTTTGTTAAACCATTTCTGGACACAACTTCAGCCGACTGGGATCGGGTTATCAGCGTGGATCTACGGGCCGTTTTCTTTTTGACTCAGAAAGTATGTCAACAGATGCTGACTCAAAAACCGGCTGGTGGTAGTATCGTCAACATAGCTAGCGTCCATTCGCATGCTGCAGTCTCCGGCGCCGGACCTTACGATGCCGCCAAGTGGGGTATGGTTGGGATGAGCAAGAGTATAGCGATTGAATTGGCTTCGGTAAATCTTCGGGTCAATGCCATCTCGCCCGGCTTGCTGAATACCCAGATCTGGCAGGATGTTTTGAATGCGGCGCCTAACCAAGAGGAATGTATATCTTACTGGAAATCCAATATTCCTATTGGCCGCCCCATTGAACCGGAAGAGATTGGTGAGTTAGCCGCTTTTCTACTTAGCGATCGTAGCGCTTTCATCACCGGATCAAACATTTTTGCTGACGGAGGAATGAGTAGCCAGTTGGTCAGCAAGGAACCATACGAGTCTGGTTCAATTGAAGGAGATTAGATTTGATGATGTGGGAAAGTGAATAGGGAGTATGCTTTCGGTGGAGCCAATCTTTCACAACTACCAATTTACTGATCGGGTTCGGAACCAACTTGATTGGGATGGACACTACATGTTTCCAAATCTCCTGACACAAACAGCTTGCCAAAATTTAACCCAAGCCTTGGTACACATTGAATCTTTAATACCGACTGCCGTTTCAGGGCATGAGCCAAACAGATTCGCGGCAGAATACAACGACTACTTAGAAAGCTTGATTTCACATCCCGATCTACTCAAACTTGCCCGTCGAGCATTAGGAGAAGATATCCGTTACGATCATTGTGTTACGCTCAACCGTTCGGCTAACAACCAAGGAATCGGTTGGCATAGTCACGAGTATTCAGATGATGATTCCAGTCTGGGTTTCATTCGCATCTTCTTTTATGTCAATGGGTTTCAAGTTAATGATGGCGGTTTGAAAGTTGTTCCAGGTAGTCATCTGTATCGTGACTCGAAGATTCGTGCCAAAAACGATGAAGACCTCGAAGCGAATTGGATGACGGGTAACTCCCATCCAATGACGGGAGAGGAGTTAAAAATCGAGACTCTATCTGCTCCAACTGGCACGGTAATCTTAATGTGGACACATGCTGCTCATGGTGTGACATCAAGAAAACCGGATAGCGATACAAGATGGACTGTGGTGTATGCCTACCGTAATCCCGGCAGGCAGTCTCGCGCCAGATGGATTAGTCCTGCGTATGAACGAAAAACGATTCCTGGTGCTGAAAGCTTAATGGGTCTTCACTAATTCTGGATTTGCAAGAGTGTAATAGGGGGAGTGTGTGAACCAAACGATAGAGGATACAAACATGGACGAAAAAATGCAGGACTATCTGTTTGATCTACAAGGATATCTGGTTTTGGAGAGTGCTATCTCTGATGAAGATTTGCGACTGATGAATCAGTGGGTTGACGATCATTGGGAATACGTGGAAAATCCTTGGATTGGAGAAGGAGAAAACCGACAAGGTCGGAGTCGCTGGATCGGTAACATCCAAACCCATACTTATAATATTGAGAATGGTGTCAATTTTCAGAATATCATCGAAGGTGGTGAGATCTTCGAAAAGTTAATTGATCACTCTTCTTGGATTAACCTGGTCAGAAAATACATCAATTCGGCAGTCAATGGGTTGTCAATTCACGAGAATTTTATCACCGTACGAGGGATCGGAGGTTACATCCATATTCATTGTGGTGGACATGTCCCCCTTAGTTATTTAACCTTTCGTCAGGAAAATACAGGCGAATGGATGGTTGGTCAGATCAATGTTCTGATGGCACTTAACGATATTGGTCCCGGTGATGGCCCTCCTGTACTGGTTCCAAGTAGCCATCAGTGTACGGAGATTCACCCCCGGTTGGAAAGTAACGGGAAGGGGTTGGTCTACGATGGTATCACCGGTAAACCGGCAGGTACTGCCTTTGCAACCAAGGAGGTCTACTTGAAAGCTGGAGATGTGTTGATGTTTACTGATGCTATCACTCACGGATCTGCAGAACGTACCAATTCAGGCTATCGTCGGACGGTAGTTTATCGCTATTCTCCTCGGTTTGTACGGGAACGATTCAATTTTCAAACTTCGGAAAAACTCCTGCAACGTTTGACACCAGAAAGGTTGCGAATTATCCAACCGATGGCTCCTCAACGACCGCCAGAGACATCTGCCAGTTAATAAATGAACTTGACTGGGTTGGTTTAACCTGAGTACCCGGTGGGACCCATCTATTGGATCCCAATTACGACGAAATAGTGTGTCAGCGGAAGATTTCGCTGCTGAAGGCAGTGGAGGGCTTTTAATACTGGCTGATCTTAATGGATCTACTGCATTTATTTGGAAGATGAAAAGTAGACCTAAACAATATAGCATTCACTTAGGTAAGAGGAAGGAACAAACGAAGATGCCGAAATTGGTAATGATGCCTCCGCAAAGCGAACGGTCTCGACAGTGGGCAGGAGAAATTATAGGGCAAATTCCGCAATATCAGGTTGTTTTACCTGAAACAGATGAGGAAACGCGTGGTGAACTGGCTGATGCTGATGCCGTCTTTGGTTGGGTGCCGCCTGAAATGTTGCCGTTAGCTCAGAAGTTGCGTTGGTTGCAGAGTCCGGCGGCAGGTCCTAAACCCGGTTTCTACTACCAAGAATTGGTTGATCATCCAGTGGAAATCTGCAACCCACGTGGTGTCTATAACGACCACATCGGTCAGCATATCCTGATGTATGTGTTGGCTTTAGCCCGTGGTCTGCCTTACTACATGGACGCACAACGTGACCAGCGCTGGGACACTTCAGCGCAAAAAAGTCAATATATCGATTTGACTAACGCGACAGCGCTGATTGTCGGTGTCGGTGGCATTGGTCATGAAACCGCTCGGCTCTGCCGTGCCTTTGGTATGCGTGTACTGGGTATTGATGCTCGGTGGGAGTATGAAGTAACTGAAATAGAAAAACACCCTCCTGAAGATCTGTACTCACTACTGCCGGAAGCCGATTTTGTGATTGTCACTGTGCCTCATACACCCCAGACAGAAGGAATGTGGAACACGAAGCGATTCAAGCTAATGAAACCAACGGCCTATTTTATCAATATTGGCCGCGGTGCCACCACCAAAATCGAGGATCTAACTCAAGCCTTAGAAAGTGGTCAGATTGCGGGATGCGCATTGGACGTCTTTGAAACTGAGCCGTTTCCCGAAGATCACAGGTTGTGGACGTTACCGAATGTCCTGCTGACTCCCCACATTGCGGTGAAAGATGCAGAGAACATTTCTGATCGTTGGTTCGCCCTACTGCTGGATAACGCTCAGCGTTTTGCAGTAGGTCAACCCTTGCGCAATATAGTAGATAAATCTCAATGGTACTAAATATCCACCGTAAATTGTCAAAACCCCTAACATTTACTGATTCGAGATTATAGATTACATTTTACAATAACCTATGGGTTGGTGATGAACCCAAATTGATCAAGGAGAAGCTATGGAACTTGGACTTAAAAACAAAGTGGCCGTGGTTGGCGCATCTAGCAAAGGTCTTGGTAGAGCGATTGCGCACGGGTTAGCCGAAGAAGGTGCCAGAATTGTTGTCTGTGCACGGAACGAAGAGACGCTTGAAGCTACTGCAGCTGAGATTCGTGAAAACACCGGATCTGAAGTCATGTCAATGTTAACGGATGTTAGTAACCCCAATGATGTTGAGAACCTGATCCAAGCTAGCATTGAACACTTTGGGGGAATTGATATTCTGGTTAATAATGCTGGTGGCCCCAGAGCCGGGAGGTTCGACGATCTGGATATTACAGATTATCAGGATGCCGTCAATTTGAACCTGATGAGTACCATTAACCTGACACGGGCAGTGTTGCCTAGCATGCGTGCGCGTGGCGGTGGGCGCATCATCAATCTGACCTCGGTTTCTGTTAAACAGCCGGTTGAGGGGCTGATGTTATCCAATATGGCTCGAACCGGCGTCATTGGGTTTGCTAAAACGCTGGCTACTGAACTGGCACCTGAAAATATTCTAATCAACAATGTTTGTCCAGGTATTATCTTCACCGATCGCATTCAGCAGTTAGCAACCGTACGGGCAGAAGAAGCAGGTATTACGTTTGACGAGGCCATTGAGAATATGACCCAGAGTATTCCGCTCGGTCGGATTGGAAATCCACAGGAATTCGCTAACCTGGTGGTTTTTCTGGCTTCCGAACGTGCCAGTTATATTACCGGCACAACCATTCAAGTAGATGGCGGCATGGTTAAAGGATTACTGTAGCAATTTGGATTAATAAATCAACAAACATCAAGGAGCATAAACCCTATGAATCATTCATTAAAGGCGGACCGTGTTGGCCACGGCGTTTTGACTGCTGCTAAGGAAAGCTATGAGGCAGAGGGGTACTGTGTCGTGGATAACGTTTATCCACCTGCTGAACTCAATGTCATGGAGACCTTTTTCGAGGATTTTAAGGTTCAGGATTACAAAGCCTTCGGAGACTACATTGGTACTGACGACGGTTTGGCGGATAACCATACCGTCGAGTTTGATGATATTGATCCATCAAAAGAGCTCCTTCGTGCCATGCATCCACACCGTTTTAGTTCGCAGGTTAA
This sequence comes from Candidatus Poribacteria bacterium, assembly GCA_012963885.1. Classification (GTDB taxonomy): domain Bacteria; phylum Poribacteria; class WGA-4E; order WGA-4E; family UBA9662; genus UBA9662. Next base: position 26,277 of record DTUY01000062.1, read on the forward strand.
GCAATGGTATCTCCATCCCAGAATCGCGCAGGTACTGGCCTTTCTGCTAGAATGTCCCGCCCTGGCAGCTCAGACGATGTACTATTATAAGCCGCCTCAATCAGTAGGGCAGGGAATGCATCAGGACAATTTCTTTCTCCTATCGAAACCTGCGACCTGCATCGCTACCTGGACTCCTTTAGATGACACAGACGAAGAAAATGGTTGTCTGAAGGTCGTTCAGGGCTCGCACCGAGAAGAGATTTTATGTCCCCCCACCAAGGAAGGTAAAAAAACCAGCATCTTAGATATGGTGCAAAAGTCGAATATTGTTCCAATTTGCATGAAGCGAGGTCAAACACTGTTTTTTAGCGGTCAATTAATTCATGGATCAGAACCCAATCATTCGCACACACGCAGCAGGCGCACTTTCATCGGTCACTACGTGGATAATATGACCGAAAATCTGGCCAAATTCTACCACCCTGTTTTGGATATGCAGGGGAACGTGGTGAGTCATGTTGCCGTTGATCAAAGCGGTGGTCCTTGTCAGGATGCTGGGATGTTAGACTAACCAGTTTAAATATTTGCCAAGAATGGTGAAATTAACGATAGTTTGTTAAGAGAGAGTTGATCATCGAATCATTATCTCAAGAACTGAGATTTAGTAAGGAGAAATAATGATCCAAACACCAGATATCGAACGTCCTCCTCAGGAATTGATATTGTCCTTAGCGACCATCGGCAGTGCCACAGCCAGTGGAGAACTTTACCGTCTCGGGATACGCGACCCACAAATTCTGGGACCTGTCCCCATGACACCAGGTAAAATTGTTGTCGGCCCAGCCCTGACCCTGCAATTCATGCCCAAACGCGAAGATCAGTATTCAGTAGATGAATATGCCGACCCTGAAAAACAACTGCACCGACATGTGCTTTACCATACCCAACCTGGTGATGTTGTTGCGGTTGACGCTCGAGGTGATATGAGCAGCGGCGTTTTTGGCGAGATGATGCTTACCTATTTCAAAGGCCGTGGCGGCTCTGGGGTCGTTGTGGACGGTTGTATTCGTGACTTGCCGTATGCCATCAATCTGGGGCTAGGGTTTTGGATGAGAGGCGTAACGCCCAACTTTCATACACAAACCAATATCTTTCCTTTTGCCGTAAATCAACCTATTGCTTGTGGTGGCACATTGGTTATGCCTGGGGACATCATTGTGGCCGATGATGATGGGGTTGTCGTCGTTCCCAAACAATTGGCGCCTGAACTGGTAAGGAACGCGAAGGAGCACGCTGATTGGGAGGATTTCAGCCGCATGAAATTAGCCCAAGGTGGCGATCTGCGCAAATACTATCCACTGTCTGAAGAAGCACGGGCGGAGTATGAAGCATGGCGAAGAGAACAATCGTAATAGTTTTATTTCTTAAAGTGGAGTTAGAATTCAGAACAACATGAGAGCAAGCGAATTAACAATTGAATTAATAGCGGCGTTTCGTACAGAAGGTGTTGTTAGAATCCCAAAGGTGATCAGCAAGTCGGAGGCGGAACGGTTTCATCAGGCTGCCATGCGGATCCTCGACCGACTGCAAGCAGAAAATCCCAATGATTATAGTAGCAGAGCGTTCCACCAAAAGGTGAATGTCTGGTGCCAGGATGAAATCATGCGAGAACTAACCTTTCACCCCAACCTGACAGCCGTGGCTACTAGGTTGGCCGATACCAAGTTACGAATGTGGCATGATCACATTTTGGCTAAAATGCCGGAACTCCCTATTTCCACGGCTTTTCATCAGGATCTGGTCAAATGGCCCTATGATCGGCAAAGCATGGCACTTTCAGCTTGGATTGCTCTGCAGGACACCACCGTTGAAATGGGGTGCATGTCTTTTCTGCCCGGTTCCCATCAGTTGATGCACGTTCGTGATATTGCCACCTCAGATCAAGAAGGCTGGAGGAAGGAGATGCCGGATTTGCAGTGGTGGCCTCGCCTCACCATCCCGCTTCAGGTTGGAGACTGCACTTTTCACCATGGTATGACCTTTCACACCGCGGGGCCGAACCAGTCGGATCAGTGGCGTGTAGCGCACGTGGTAATTTTCATCGATGCAAATGCGGCTTACAACGGTAAAAATCATATGGTAACTGACCCGTTGAATTTACAGGTCGGTACTTTGCCTCCAGATAATATTTGCCCACCTGTCTAAATCAAAAGTAAAAGTAGACACTGAAGCAGCAAGATTTTTGCTGCCGAAAATTATGGGCGTCGAATATCCTGAATCAAACTCGCGAATCATAAAGCCTACTGCTTATCAAGAACACTCGTAGAATCAGTGTTGGAATGAGAATGGCCTTTTTTTGCCTTTCTCTGCTACTTTCTGGATAGGTTTCTTTCCTGCTGTCAATCTACTTACTTGGATTGAATCCATATGATTCTGATGTTACAAAAACATTAAAAAAAGATAATTCTTTTGTTCAAACATGAAGTATGATAAAATTAATTCGTATTTTGGATACTCTAACCAATGTGACTCAAGTGTCAAGAGTGTTTGCGATGCTATTAATCCAATATCTCAATGTGATTGTGTACTTCCATTTCTCCACCACGGTTGGAACCGATACCTCAGTTGAGCCAGCAGGGAAACTCACGACATCGTTGGGAAAACTCGAGGTAGGATGTTAATTGAATACCTTATTTGACAATACTTTGATTGAGGAGATTATACTAATTGAGGCTTTAGCTGGTCCCAATCGATAGAGAGAATGCATGTACTTTTCCTAGAATCAAATAAATTACAATTCGAGGCGATGGCGTACCTGGAGGTTCCACCGCTGTTGAAGTGCATGGCAAGTTGGCTACAAGGTGGGGAGATCTTAAAGCCAAACGTTGACTCTCTCAATTTTCATGTCTCTAAAAGATCAGTGGATAGCGTATTGTTGTTTGATATCAATGCATGTTGACAGTATCGATATCAACGATGCATTTCTAAAAGGCTCACAGATTGTTAGCTGGCAAAATAAATCATTCAGAATACAAGCAAAACTTTAACATATAGTAAATAAACGAAGTATTTAGATGCCTTTAGCTAGGGTTGGTATATCTAAAGATTATGTTATATTATTGGTGCCTTGTTTTGGGTTACTACTATAAAGGCGTACAAAGCTAAATGGTAGTTTTTTGGGTTTGCATATAATTTAGACTAAGTATGTTTAGTAAATTTAGGAGATGTCAAGATGCAGCGATTTATTCTCACTATCACTTTTGTATTAGTTGTCATTTCATTCTTTATCTGTCCAGTCTTTGCTAATAAGATTGAACCCGGTCAACAGGTCAAAGGCGGCAAATTCGGTGTTGTCTACGAATGTGCCTTTCCCAATACGGTTGAATTGGATGGTAACCTAGAGGACCAAGCGTGGACATTGGCCCCTTGGCATTTTGTCGATAATATAACGGGAACCGGCCCTGCACCAAACGAAGCAGATGCTTCTTATGCTTTTGCTGCTGTTGCTGATGAAAAATGGCTTTATGTTGCCTTCAAAATTAAAGATGACAAGATACAAAAAGGTGAACAGGTTGGCAACAACGTCTGGCAGGACGACTCTGTAGAAATATACATCGATCCCAATCATGGGGAAACGGACATCTATGAAAAGAAAGATGGAAAATGGGACAGCCAAATCACCATCGGTGCTGATAACATCGGTGGCAAGGTAAAAGCCCCGCTTCTAGGGGGAACTGGTGAGGGGCCCGGCACGGGGACGTTCGCGGCAGTTGTCAAAGCTGCAGGTGGTTGGATCGTTGAAGCCGGTGTACCTCTCAATTCTCCGAAGAAATGGAATATGGTTCCCAAAGATGGTATGATAATTGGTTTCAATACCCACTTCAATGACGATGATGATGGTGGTGGTAGAGACCATAAGCTGATTTGGAGTGCTAAGGACGTTGATGACCAATCGTGGCAGAATACTTCAAGATTTGCCGATTTGAAATTTGTTAGAGTTGAACTCTCTGTTGCCTCTAAAGGCAAATTAGCAATACAATGGGGACGTTTGAAGAAAAAGCGGTAAGACACGCACAAATAGAGTTTATCACCAATACTCTGTGGCCTCAAGTGAGATTCTTTTGTGATCCGTCAATTTTATTCCCCGCCCGTTGCTAAATGAATGCTGAAAGCTTAGCGTTGACTTTTCTAGCCATCTACCCTCACAGATCGAATTTTGAGGAATTCAATCTGTGAAGGTGATAGGAGAATAAATATCATGAAGACAATCATATTATCTCTATTCATTTATGGCCTATGGATCTATAGTCCAGCGTCTGCTGGAACTTTTGTTGATGACTTCGAGGATGGAGTGGCTAACGGTTGGCGCCCGGTATCTGGCAACTGGCAAATCGCGGATGGTAAGTACACACTCACAAAGCCTGTGGTCGATGCGGATAAGCCGGTTATTTCAGTCTTGGATAGTCCATGGAAAGTCGCTAACGGTATTATCACAGTCACTTTCAGCTTTGACAAGATTGCTAAAGGTATGGAGCGTCCAATAATATTCTTTCGATTAAAAGACGATCAGAACGGATACGCTTTTGAGTTCCACGGGAAAGATAAATTTATGACTGTGGGAAAGATTGTCGGCGGTAAATTCACCGCTATGCGTGGAGACAAAACGGATGGAATCGTAATTAATAAACCGGTTACCATAAGAATTGAACTTCAAGATAACATATTCCTTGTTTTTTACAATGGTGTGCCTCGCTTGCGAGTGGGAGATGTGAAATCGAAATTCAAGACAGGACGATTCGGATTAGGAGCTAGAAACGCCAATACGCCGATTCATTTTGAAGAGCTGAAGATTGAAGCGGCTGATGTTACCCAGTTTGCCCCAGATTTGAGACCTGTTCAACCTCAAAATCGGTTAGCTGCCTCTTGGGCACAACTGAAGCAAAGCAGGAATTGACGAGTTAGAATGAGGAAACTTCTGTAGAAGAAACTTGAAGATTTGGTATGAGAAACGCGATCATCTTGCCGTCTTGGATCCAGGGAAGATGTTTGATCATTCCTGGAATTATGTCTGATTCTAATCTCAACTTAAGGAGATGTTATTATGCTGCAAAAAGTATTACTTTTTAGACGCTTCAACTGTTGTTTGATTGTCTTGTTTTTTTTCGTATTCTCCGCTTTTTCCGCCCAAGAATTAAAAGTAGGTTTTGTTCAGGGTAGAGGTAACGACGCTCAAGTTGAAGAGCAAGCATTCAAAAATGCTGAAATTGAATTTGAAGTACTTGAAAAGGGCGATTATAAGATCGATACGTTGCTGAAGTATGATGTTATTGCTGTTGGAGTCGTTGCCTACGACAAAAACGAACCTTTAAAAGAAAACTTCAAAGTTGTGAATGAGTATGTAGAAAAGGGTGGTTATCTTGTTACCGTTGATTTTCAACAAGATTCTACTTGGAACAAGAATTTCTTGCCTCATCCACTCGCGCTGCTCGATCCGGATTTAGAAGATAACGTCGGTGTCATTTTGGCTGACCACGACATTTTCAAAAAGCCAAATGCATTGACTGACAAGCATTTTGGTGGTGGTTGGGGAGTAGGAGATTTCATGGCAGATGGACCGCATGAAGCCCCAAAACCTTGGAAACCATTAATAACCGATAAGCAGAACAAATGGCCATTAGTTGTTTGGGCCAAAGCAGGTAAGGGAGATGTTGTCTTCAATTCTTTGCAAATCCTGCAATCGTTAGGAAGAACAGGAAAAAAAGAGGTGTCCGAAGTTCTTCATAATTTTCTTTTTTGGCGTGGTCCAAGAGTCGTGGATGCAAAGGGCAAACTGGCCACGACGTGGTCAGTTCTAAAAAAGAGCTGAAACAGGTTTCCCCGTTCCAGATGGTTTAGTATGCCTCTGTCAATTCTGATTCAAGAAGGTACATTCTATCAACAACCATCTCGATGATCCAGCATAGTCACAGCACTAAGTCGGCAAAAAAACTATGAAGATCCGGCAAATCGAAACATATTCGAACAGACAGATCAGCATGGTGAATGTAACAACCGACAATGGATTGAAAGGATGGGGACAAACCTCTCCATATAACGCGGATATCAGTTCTACTGTGTTGCATCGGCAAATTGCCCCTTATGTATTAGGCAAAGATGCTTTAGAAATCGATAGCCTGGTCGATTCAACATTAGAAGCGACATATAAATTCCCGGGAAGTTATATATGTCGTGCGCTGACGGGGTTGGAGACGGCATTATGGGATCTGCGTGGCAAGATTGAAGACAAGAGCGTTTGCCAATTGATTGGCGGAACATCACACTCCTTTCCAGTTTATGGATCTAGCATGCGGCGTGATATCACACCTGAGGCCGAAAGTGACCGGCTGTCAAAACTTCGAGATCAATACGGCTATGGAGCATTTAAGATTCGGGTTGGCAGTGTCTGCGGTCACGATAAGGACCAATGGGAAAATAGAACTGAGACGTTGGTACCTGCTGTCCGCCGAGCAATCGGTGATGAAGTTTCGTTGCTTGTTGATGGTAACAGTTGCTACACGCCAAAGAGAGCTATTGAGGTGGGCCGACTTCTGGAAGACAACGGCGTTTGCCACTTCGAAGAGCCGTGTCCATATTGGGAACTGGAATGGACGGCTGAAGTCTCATCGGCATTGGATCTGGATGTTGCTGGTGGTGAACAGGATTGTTGGCTTCCAACCTGGCGGCGAATGATTGACATCGATGCGGTTGATATTGTCCAACCTGACATCTGCTATATTGGCGGACTCACACGGGCAATGCAGGTAGCAAAGATGGCACAAGTAACAGGAAAGTCTTGTGTTCCTCATTCTGCCAACTTGTCACTGGTTACTGTGTTTTCACTGCACATGATGGGAGCTATCGAGAACGCAGGGGACTACGTCGAATTTTCGATTGAACCCACAGCTTGGACAGAAAATCTGTTCTCGCCAATTTTGACAGTCCAAGATGGTAACGTCAAGATCCCATCTGCTCCGGGTTGGGGGATTGAAATTAATCCGCAATGGCTCGAAAAGGCAGATTATCAAATTTCAGAAGCCTGATCCCTGAAACGAATCAGGCTTCCTATTTTTCCTGTTGATTACGACAAAACGTCGTGAAAATCCTTGCAGAAGTATGCACACCTATAGGGAAACAGACCTTGGAACATAGGGCAACTCATCTCGAATACAACATTACTACAGAAGCAGATTGTTCCTTGAAGGCATGGTTTATTATTTATTGAGAAAAAAACATATTAAAACTCCTTGCCTGGTCAGATGATCATGGAGATTTGTTCCAATCTTTGTCCCAATGATATAATTGGTTTGCACCCCACCGTACGCTTTCTTTGAACTCAATCATCTCGTCGAATATCACGCTATATTAAGAAAACAATATAATATTTCGCTGCTGGTAGCATCATATTACGAAGACATCAAAGGGTTGAAATGGAACAGCAGTCAACACTACATGGGTTGCCGTGGATTGTTTGCATTGCAATCTAAGCCTTTTCCTTTTCTGCAGTGAGTAAGGAGGAAATGCCTTTGCATTACCCAAAACCATTCCCACCACCCAAGTGGCTGACCGAACAGCAACCACGTCTTTTATTCGATATTTGGCCTGAGAAAATATGGGCCGACCAGCAGGTGAACATTGCCTGCGCTGGAACTAATGCCTCGCCATTCTTCTACATTTGGGATGGGAAAGACCGGATTTATCATTTTGAAACCGGCGAAGATTGCGATATCGAACGCTATCTTCGACTTGTGATTGAAGGCCAAAACTTGGGCATTAAGACGCTCTGCCCGTTGATTCGATTTTGGCATCCACAGAAGTTACTGGGCGAACATCCAGAATGGCAGGAGCGTTACGCGCCGGACGCTCCGTCACGCAAGCCGGGTGACCAAGATGCCCAGTTCACCAACGGTTGCTGGATTTCACCTTTCGGTGATTTCTACATTGCGCAAAGCGTTCATTTCGCAAAAGTATTCAGTTTCGAAGGGTACAACCTCGACGGATTTGGCACGTTTGCACTCTGTCATTGCCAGTACTGTCAAGATGCTTACAAGAAGGACACCGGAAAGTTGCTGCCAGCCAGCCGGGATGTAGGCAGTCTAGAGTTCCGACGCTTTATGCGCTGGAAGCTAAATCAGTGGACGGATTTTGTGTATCGCTGGCAAAAGGCAATTAAGAAAATAAACCCTGAATTTGCCGCAATACCTTGGAGCACCGGGCCTGGGCGTTGGCTGCAATGGGGATTCGCTGGCGTGGCAGAATGTTCAGATGCCGCGAATCGGTTGCTCGATGCACCTTTATTGGAACTCTTTTGGGATTTTCCTCCCGATCTTGGTAATAATCTACTTCCAAGTTTTGTCATACGATATTATCGTGGTCTGACAGCTGAGCGGCCAGTGCTAATGTTGCCCTACATGCAATCCCATGGTCAGCAGCCGCCGTTGGTTCCGATGGTTGAACGTGACTTTCGATTATTGACAGTCATAACTAATGGAGCCACTCCAGCGTTAGGTTATTGGCAATTAGGCGCAGACCATTCAGTGCAGCGATACAATGATTTACTGGCGGCCAGAGAAGCGTTTACAACCAAAGCTGAATCGATAAAGTGGGCGGCGATGCTCGTGTCGGAAAATAGCCGTTTGTTTGGTGGAGTTCCCGATCGGCACGGCGAACTTAGCGGTCGGTGGATTGGTAGTGGTGTTGATACTCCTGACGCTTCAAGCTTTGGTCCAAATCAACGGCGTTTGCCTGCACACATGGAATCGGCTATTGGTGTCTTTCGGGCCTGTTTGGAAAACCATTTGCCTGTCGATGTCATTACTGATCAGGATGTTGCTGAGGGAGATAGGCTAAGCTTATATAAGGTACTGATTCTTCCGAACACGATATGTCTCTCAGACGTACAGTTGATGAACATCCAACGTTT
>DTUY01000063.1:0-16283 GCA_012963885.1 Candidatus Poribacteria bacterium
CCTGCAGGCATTGGAGGCGTCTCCTCCGGAATGTCCGCAACTAGGGCTTCCGTGGTTATCATCAAACCAGAAATACTTGACGCATTCTGTAAAGCCACACGTACCACTTTGGTCGGATCTATCACACCCGCTTGGAACATATCACTAAACTCATCTCTCAAGGCGTCATAGCCAATATTGCCGCCTTCTTCCTTGACTTTGGCTACTATAACTGAATCTTCCTGACCCGCATTCTTGGCTATCTGACGTAACGGCTCTTCTAAGGCACGGCGGACAATTTCTGCGCCAACCTGTTCTGATGGATCGTCAGATGCCAAATCATCAAGAGCGGAAACAGTTCGGACCAAGGCAACGCCTCCTCCCGGCACAATCCCTTCTTCAACTGCCGCTCGAGTCGCATGCATGGCGTCTTCAACACGGGCTTTCTTCTCTTTCATTTCCACTTCCGTGGCCGCACCTACATTAATCACTGCCACTCCACCCGCCAGCTTGGCAAGACGCTCTTGCAACTTCTCACCATCGTAGTCTGATGTTGTCTCTTCAATCTGACGACGAATTTGCTGGATTCTGCCCTGAATGGCTTCTGAACTCCCGCCACCTTCAATGACCGTCGTGTTGTCTTTGTCAATCACGATTCGTTTGGCTTGACCAAGGTCATTCAGGTTAATACTTTCAAGGTTAATCCCCAGATCCTCAGAAATCATCCGGCCATTGGTCAGTACAGCTAGATCTTCCAACATCTCTTTACGGCGATCTCCATAGCCCGGCGCTTTAACAGCTGCGCCACGGATAGTTCCTCGAATTCGGTTAACTACCAGAGTCGCTAGGGCCTCACCTTCAACATCCTCGGCGATAATCAGAAGGGGTTTACCTTGTTGCGCGACACTTTCAAGCAACGGCACCAACTCTTTTAAGGCCGAGATTTTCTTCTCGTGGATAAGGATGTACGCATCTTCCAGAATCACTTCCATTCGATCGGAGTCGGTGACGAAATAAGGCGACAAATAACCGCGGTCGAATTGCATGCCTTCAACCACATCAAGGTTGGTGTCAAGGCTTTTAGCTTCTTCCACCGTGATAACACCGTCTTTGCCAACTTTCTCTATGGCGTCAGCGATCAAATCACCAATATCCGGATCGTTGTTAGCCGAAATAGAGGCGACCTGCGCAATTTCTTCTCTACCGGTAGTCTCCTGGCTGAGTTCCCTGAGAGAATCCACAACCACGTTAACTGCTTTTTCGATACCTCGCTTAATAGCCATTGGGTTATGACCAGCGGCGACGTTTTTCAAACCTTCACTGTAAATTGACTGTGCCAGAATAGTAGCCGTTGTTGTTCCGTCACCAGCGACATCACTGGTTTTAGAAGCCACCTCTTTGACCATCTGCGCACCCATGTTCTCATAGGGTTCTACGAGTTCGATTTCCTTAGCCACAGTGACGCCGTCTTTGGTGATCGTGGGAGCACCGAATTTCTTATCGATGACTACATTTCGCCCCTTGGGACCCAGGGTTACCTTGACCGCTTCGGCAAGACTGTCAACACCCCGTTTAATCGCCCCGCGAGCCTCTTCGCTGAAGACTAACTGCTTTGCCATTATTGTATTCTCCTAACACATTTTGGAATGTACTAAACTAGATTATTGCCAGAATATCATCTTCACGCATGATGAGATACTCGGTATCTTCATATGTAACTTCGGTTCCAGCAAATTTTCCGAATAAAACTTTGTCGCCTTCGGACATATCGACTGGTTGGCGTTCGCCGTCGTCACCGCGTGCACCTGGCCCAACAGCCTTGACAACGCCTTCTGATGGCTTCTCTTTGGCAGTATCGGGAATGATAATGCCGCCACTGGTAGTTTGCTCGTCTTCATCAAGCCGCTCAACCAGAATTCTGTCTCCGAGGGGTTGAATTGCCATAGAATCTTTTCTCCTAGTCTTTGATGTTGTTTTGGTATCTATGATGAAAGGAACTTCATCTAACCGTTTACTAAATCTGCTGTATTTCAGCAAATGGCTTAGATTGTGAATTCTATCTTAAATGGCCCCATTTGTCAAGAAAAACGTAACAATATGACACACGTTTAAATAAAGGCTGCGTAACATTAGTTAAAACGTAACAATATGTTACACTGAAATCACTTTTTTATTTCAGCTGACTTATATGCGGCTGAAACGATTTGCATATTTCGCAGCCTATTGTGTCAGGATACGATAGGCTGATCTCCCTCGGCAATGCATTGAGCAAAGTATGCAAACGTTAATGTGACTGGTCATGCAAAAGTTGGTTGATTATCATTATTTGGTAACTGAATGAAATCGATAGACACTCTGGACTCGGTCTGACATTTGGTCCCACATTTCCTCAGGGATACCCGATCTAAAAACGCCGTGATCTCCCATGGTATTGTGAAATTGATGAAGGTAGACGATAGCTATCATGGTACGGGTTTCATCTGTATGGTTAGGCATTGCCCGATGCCAACAACGCATATCCCTTACAATGACTGAACCTGCTGGCATGATTAGGCGGATAGAGGGTAGTGCGGCAGCTCTTTCTTCACTACAAACATGATAGGCATGATAAGGATCATTCACGTCTATTGGTGGATCAACAATGAGGTGAGACCCAGGCCATAACTCAGTGCATCCATTCTCGGCAGTAAAATCCACAAGCGGGATATTGACTACGATTTTCGAGACGGGAAGTGCAATTGGGAATCCTGGGAAAAGTTGACCAGAGTCACGATGAATCCACTGCGTATCGGACTCTCCTCCATCAATTGTCCCATATAGTGCGTCCCGTCTCGTCGTATTGAAGCCATATGGTAAGGAAGAAAAGAACTTGTTGCCCATGGTTGCCTCGATGATCTGTATGGCCAATGAGTTATCAATAATTCGTGGGTCTAAGAACGGCATAGACATCAAGGTGACTGCTTCATCGTTTTGATTGTTCCTTTCTTCGAGGGAAGAACGGATATCTTTCATTAGGTTTATGGGGAGGATTTCTTCGAGTATAACATAACCGACCTCATTCAACGTACGTATGGCAATATCCAAATTTTCTGAATTTAGCTTATTTTTTTTAAGCTCTTCCAAAGAAACTTCCATATTCTTTAAATCCTTAATTTTCCGAGTAATTAAATATACCTTCTGGCATGAGTCAAAGAAACAGAAGTTCGAAGATTATTGAGTTACATATTTCAAAGACTTAGCTGTCTCCCAGCTAGGAATTTAGTGAGTATTACTACTTTAAATATGTAAGAGGATTAATAGAATCTGTTTGAAACATTATTTAGGCTTTTACAAGTCAGCGTATTTCGAAACCTATAAGTTTTTCTGTTAATGGAATATACCTACATATATGATATTATAAACTTATCCAATCTAAGGTAACGACATTTTCTTAAAACAAGCACTGTAATTAATCAAATTAGATTTTTCTCTGTTAATTTCCTGCTGAGGCGTAATTTTGTTTTTTTATTTAAGACTTAAGCACAGTTTACTGGATGGCGAGTTACTGCTTTATAAAGAAATCCTCTTTATTTAAATAATGAGGAAATAATAGTGTAAGAAGAGAAAGTCGACCAAGAAGATAAAATTATGCAGCCCGAAGGTATTGATAACTTCCAAGCCGATCTGCCATATTCAGGTTTCCCAAGCGAGCTCGGAAATCATCGCGCAGTGATCCAAGTCGACTGTTATCAACCGGTTGTCCGGGTCAATTTACCTTGGCGTTGTCCGCGGGGTGTGCGGGGAGTGACAGTCGTTGATGCAGCCACAGGCCAAGTTGTAAACAATGTCATAGTTATTGCCCTAAGTAGGGATCAGGGCAATATTGCTTTCGAGCCCATTACCGGACCGGGAGATTATTACGTCTACTATCGTGCACCGTATCCAACTGTGTCAAAGGTCAACCAGCAGTGGGTGGATCACATCAACTCTCCACATTACCGAGCAAAAACTGGCAACGTTTGCCACAGGTAACGTTTGTGCGTTTTGAGGCGGCTCGCAAGTTTGATGAGTTCACCGTTATGGAGCGCATTGCCACGGCTACCGAGATACAGCAACTGATCTCCGAACATACTGATCGGTCTTACTTGCTCTTTCCCGAAGACCGAAAACTGCCGATACGAATGAAGGAATCTATCCCCACGCATTGGGTACAAAGAGGCCCAACTGGACGATTCGAAGGTCTTGCTGCACCCGGCGAATTTTACACTTTTCAAGTTGGGGTCTTTGTAGTCAAACAGGAGATTGAGGACCTCGAAATTATCTTTGAAGATTTAATACCCGTCGATAGCGAGGAGTAGGTAATTCCGGCAACTGCCCTCATCTGCTTTAACACAGGGGGAACCGATTGTAAAGGCCAACCATTCGAGAAAATCATCCGGGTGAAAAAAACACAGTACAAGCTTTGTGGATCGGTGTACATATTCCTGCTGGGGCTCAAGGGCGATACCTCGGGAACATCAATATCGCGCCTAAAGGTGATCGATCATCACATATCAAGCTAGAACTGGATGTTAGCGGTCACAACCACTGATAGATAAGGGCGACTCCGACCTGTGGCGTCACGCACGGCTACGTTGGCTCAACTCAACCATTGGTCTTGATGATCAGCCAGCCGTGCCATTTACACCAGTGAAAGTCGATAAGGAAAAACTCACATTGCTCGGTCGAGAGATAACGTTATCGGCTAGCGGTTTGCCTGACTCGATCGGCAGTAAATTCGCACCGGATAACATGTCCCTGGTTGATAAGACACGGGACGTGCTGGCTACCCCCATTGAATTACTGGTAGAAGTAGCACGGGTAAACTGACGCCGTTTCTCGGAGGGAAGGTCGAGTTCATTTCCAAGACTGATGCGGCAGTAAGCTGGAAATCGCAGTCCACGGTTGGTGACCTGCAACTTTTCTGCGAAGGTCGGCTTGAATGCGATGGCTACCTCGAGTACCGGATGGACGTAACCACCAGACAAACCACACGGATAGGAGATATCCAGTTGGTGTTGCCAATGAATCGCGATGTCGCTGTGTATATGATGGGGCTGGGTCGTCAGGGAGGATTCCGCCCGCTCACGCATAGGTGGAAGTGGAACAAAATGTTGCACCAAGATAGCGTTTGGCTAGGCGACGTCAATGCCGGACTTCGGTGCCAGTGGTTTGACCGGAACTACCAGCGCCCGATCATCATTGAGGGACAACCTACGGAAATGAATTTACCTCCTTCATGGCACAACCGAGGACGAGGTGGTGTATCGGTGGATGAGGCTGACGACCGTGTGCTACTGCGGGCATTCAGCGGCTCGCGAACTATCACCACAGATCAGACGTTGAGCTTCAATTTCAATCTGCTAATAACTTCGTTTAAGACTATTGATCCAGACAAACATTGGAAAAACCGTTATTATCACGAATCCGCACACTATCCTACACCTGATTTTGTTACACAGGCAGGCGTAAATGTTGTCAACCTGCATCAGGGCAACGACCTTAACCCTTATATCAACTACCCATTTCATACCACCAATGAGCTGACGAAGTATGTTAAATCTATGCACAACCGTAACGTAGGCGTCAAGCTCTATTACACAGTGCGGGAGCTGTCCACACGCGTATATGAGATGTGGGCTCTACGCAGTCTGGACGACGAAGTCTTTGTACCTGGACTTGGTGGAGGACATCCATGGATGCTGGATCATTTGGGTGCTGGTGAAGGTAGTGGATATGTGGCAGCCTGGACGGCTGTGCTCCCCGACGGTACACTCGACACCTCGATTACCACCACCATGTTATCACGCTGGCATAATTATGGTAAGTCATGGCACGGGCCGAAGTTGCTTCATGGTCCGATGCACCCAGGAACGGATACCGGATATGGTGATCTGAAACGCAGAAACGACAACACTTTCGTAGCAGCGACTTATTATGCCAACCAGGACTCGACTATGGCAGATGTGGAACAATACACCTTTGGTGGCGAACGGGCTAGAATGATGATTGAGGTTGATCATGATGGTGATGGTGTGCCAAATGCTAGTTCAGCTTGGTATGAAGTCTATAATGGACGAAATGTCTTTTGTCTTTCTTCTCTTCCTGCCATCCGCTGGAGACTTAAGTGGCATCTCAGTTCAACCAACACAGCCGGTTTGCTCAAGATTGACCGCGTCAAGATTACACCATTGAATATTGGTTCCAACTCTGGATAAAGAAGTGAGGCAATTATAAGCCTACCTTCCCTTGCTTACCTTCAACCTCTAATTAGCATTCAAAGGTACGTTAAAGATGTTACCGTCCGTGGTAAATAATCTTAATTCTATGCCTAAAAATCTGCAAATGAACCATCATCTTGGTGCCAAAACATTCCACGTAACCGGAAGGTCTCATCGCGAACTGACTCAATGGCTTCATCATTCATGTCCACTCCGAGTCCTGGTGCTGTTGGCAGTTCGATAAATCCATTTTTGAACACCAGTGGTGTTTTGAATAATCCTTCTCCACGTTGGTGTCCGCCTTCGCAAATCAACAAATTGGGCACGGTAGCCATTACGTGTACCGAAGCGGCTACCCCAATAGGACCTGCAGCATTGTGGGGAGCAAGTGCCATGTTGTGAATTTCTGCCATGTTGGCAATTTTTTTCAATTCGAGTATCCCACCGCAGTGACGGATATCAGGCTGCAAGACCGCGCACATTTCCCCTTCTATCACCTCTCGAAATCCCCACCGCGTCAGATGGCGTTCTCCAGTTGCAATTGGTACCGTAGTTGACTGTGAAAGCTTTAACAACGGTTGGTTATTTTCTGGATGACAAGGCTCTTCCGCGAACAGGAGATGCAGTGGCTCCAGTTCCTTAATCAGGATTACTGACATGGCAGGACTCAAACGACGATGTAAATCAACGGCAATATCCACCTTATTACCTACTGCCTCACGGACTGCTGCCACTCTTGTTACCATTGTATCGATCGATTTCGCGGTATCTACAAACCTTACGGGTTGCGTTGAAGCCCCCATTTTCACCGCACTGAAACCGGCTTCAACAGCTTTCTTTGCGCTTCCCGCACATTGCTCAGATGTGTTGCCACTGATGCCGGTATAGACCCGAATACGCTGACGCACCGAACCGCCTAGTAACTTCCATACCGGCATGCCGACGACCTTGCCAAACACATCCCACATTGCCATCTCGATACCACTTAGCGCACCAACGAGTACAGGCATGCTCCGGCTGTAGCTTGACCGGTACATTGTCTGCCAATGGTCTTCGATCTGCAAGGGATCCTTACCTACCAAGTATTCAGCCATGTCATCCACTGCTTGCGCGACAACGCGCCAGTGCTCATAATTCATCGGTTCACCGTACCCGATTATCCCTTGGTCAGTGAACATCCTTAGTATCATGGATCGCCCTTGGATCGGGATTGTCTCCAAACCTGTGATTTTCATTGTCTTTCTCCAGACTCAGGTGCCGATCGATTGTGTGCCCAGTTGTCCTGATCTACGGAAGCATATTGTTTTCCACATAGCAACCGTTCTCTCGATTTTGTTCTCCTTGTGACATTCTGCCACGCACATGTTGATGGCAAAATATCCCAGCAAACGCGGAGAATTCAGCAGTTTTTCCAGAAGGCACTCAACTCTGAGCTGACTGAAAGGAACCGCTGTTCTTTTGTCCAAAATACCGTTTTCAACCTTGTTTTTAAGGTGGCAAATTTTAATTTAATCAAAAAAATCCGTGTCTTCTTCTTCTAAATATGGTTTTGTTGCCTCTGGGATAAGATTCACCCCCATGCCGGGACGGTCCCAGACCTCAATCAAACTGTCTGTCACAATTGGATTGGGTAACCCTTCCACGATGTCATACCACCAGTCCGGTTTGCCAGTTGGGTATTCAAAAGCAATGTAGTTCTGTGGCAAGGTGGCTGCCACTTGTACTAGAGCTGCCAACCCCAGCAACCCATCTCCTGTACCATGTGGGGCCATTAAAATTCCATGTAAGTCAGCATACTCCGCTACCCACTTCAATTCCGAGATCCCGCCAATATCACATGGGTCTGGCCCAATAATATTGACTGCCTTTTGCTCAATGAGATCCTTAAAATTCTGTCGCAAGTAGATCTGTTCACCAGTGTGAATCGGTGTTGAGGTACTTCGCGTTACCTCCCGATAAGAATCCGGTGCCACCCACGGTACATAGTCTCCGGTCAGCATATCTTCCAGCCACATTACATTCAGTGGTTCTACAGCCTGCGCCAGCCGAATGGCATCGGGGACGGTGAACCCAGGCCCACAGTCCAATGCCAAGCCCACTTCATCTCCCAACACTTCTTTCATGGCTTGTATGCAGTCAATTAGGTGTTTCATGCCGCGTTCAGTCAGCAACCCACGGTTGGCATGATGACTGCCTCTCTGGATCTCTCCATAAAAAAAGTCCGGTACCTGAGTAGCCATCTGTCCGTGAAATGCAACTCCCTGCTTGATAATCGAAAACCGTTCTGGAGAGGCTTTCATTTTCACCATATTCTCAGCATAATCTTCAGGCTGACAACCGTTCATCGGAAACCGTACAGCACCGTTGTACACGCAAACTTTATCGCGTACCTTGCCACCCAACAGCTTATATACCGGCAAGTTGGCGGCCTTACCGGCGATGTCCCACAACGCCATCTCAATGGCGCTAACCGCACTGCCCCACGGTTTGAAACTGCCCAATCGGCGAATCTTCATCATAACCCGTTCCACATCGGTTGGATCTTCACCAACAATATAATTCTTGTAGAACAGCACGTGTGGTTTTAGATACTGCTTCGATGGTTCAACCTGTCCAAACCCGTCAATACCTTGATCTGTGACAATACGGACAATCGGATTTCGTCCAATCACCGTACATTTCAAATCGGTAATTTTCATCATCTTATCCTCCGTTGCAATATGCTGGTATCTTTACTGGCGGGACGATGTTCGTCAAGATAAGTAATTATTAGAGATTTAACCCTTATAGAAATTACGCATTGGTGTAAGAAATCGGTTATAGTGTCTGGTATGAAAGCAAAACGTAACCAATATGATTATATCAACTTTCTCGTTGATACGCAAAAGAGTTGTCTGGGAACTAAAAAGGCTCAAGGACAACCAGACAACCCTTTTGCCCGACACCCTGAATTGGCTGTTACATCGGCCCCCACAGTGTTGTGGAGTGAACCCAACCCCATTGTTAATTTGCCATGTGGCTGAACGGCAGAAGAACCACCAAGATTTTCTGAGAAAAACACGAAGCTTTCCTTTAGTCTTTGAGTAATTCTTTTGAGATGATCACCATCATCTTCAATAAATATGTGAGGGAAACCCGCTTCCTCAAGCACACTAAGAAACTGTTTGAAATCGTTGAACTTGCAACTGAAAGTGTTCTATGTTACCCTCGTTAATGAAGAGGGAATTATTATGCCAATCTGACGGGGAAACGGTGGCGGTACCTACAACCCCGTCTGCCCTAACCTTCCACCCGTGAGGCTCACCTACGCTAGTGGTATCTTCGGCTGATTATTAACACTATCTGCTGGCTGTCAATGGTGAATGTTACCCATAGACTTTCCACCTTGGTAAACTGTCTACTACCATTATCGGAAATAGTGTCGAGAAGAAAAATGGTTTTTGATTCATCGTTTTATACCTCAACAAACTCGAGTCTAAAAAGGAATTAAAGGGCATAAAAGACATGTGGTGGTCGATACCATGGGAATTCCTATTGCAGGTGAAAGTGACCGATGCCAACGCTTCAGATAGCCAAAAGTGTCTACGGTCTACTGGCGGCGGTTTGGTTTCGGTCTGACTCTATTCAACGGTTGTGGGCTGGCGGTGCCTACCGGGGAAATTTGGGGTAATGGTTGTGGAATCAATTTCAATGTCAGTTAGAAATGGCAATCAACTTAAAGGGAACAGGCTTTCAAGCCCTACCAAACGGTGGATAGTAGAGCGTACCTTTTCTTGGTTGGGCTGATATCGACGCTTAAACTGGGACTATGAATGGAACAGTCAGCACTTGGAGAACATCATCTATATTGCTATGATTCAATTGATGCTAAAGCGAATCTAATCTCTTTCAAACAGATTCTAAGGATAGTTGGACCATGTTACTTTTCGTTTATGGAACATTGCTGAAAGGAATGGAAAGAGAATTCATCCTAGATGGCAGTCAGTATGTAGGCCCAGCAATGCTTCAAGCCAAGCTTTTTGACCTAGGATCTTACCCTGGCATAAAGATGGGAAGAGGGATGGTTTTTGGTGAGTTATACGAAATTAATGAGGTTACCCTAGGTTCATTAGACAGGTTAGAGGGATACAAGCCAAATCAGATAAAGGATTCTCTTTACTTACGCCGAGAGATAAAAATTCAAAAGATGGATGGGAACAACGTTCAAGCATTTTGTTACTTTTACAATCATGAAGTTAAAAACTATGACTTCATGATTGATGGAGATTATCGTAGGTTTAAACTCGAACAAGAAGCTGAGGATCAATGGATTTTGGCATATGGGTCTAATGTCAGTACAAATCGTTTGATCAAAAGGATTGGTGAGATAAAGGCCAGCAAAAAAGGATACATTGACGGCTTCAGTCTCAAATTTAACAAACAAGCTACTGGAAAGCAGGTGGCTTACGCTAACATCATTTACGCGGGAGCAGGTGAAAAATGTCCCGCAGTCGCCTATCAACTTACGCCGGATCAGACTGCCGCCTTAGATAGATTTGAAGGCGTACCCCATAATTACTTGAGACTGAGTATACCGTTTCACAGTCATTCTGATAACAAGAGTATTGTACAAGCATATATTGCCCATCCCAACAAATTGGTTACAGGGCTAGATGTAGAATATGAGTACATTGAACATATTCTACATGGTTACAGAGAGCACAAGTTCGATGAAAACTATTTGACGAAGATTCTTGAGCGTACAAATAGTTTCCGAGCCCCCACAACCGAATATCAACCTGTATTTGCTGATGAGAGATGAGCTTCTGTGTTTTTAATTGGGTGGTTACCTTTTCTTGGATTTATACTTGCGGTAGGTATTGTTGTTTAAATTACTATGGATAGCCAAAATGTGCCGGTCAAATTTAATATAAACGATTTTGAACCAATTTACTACTCCACAACTGGATATCCTGAATTTTGGGAGTGTGTTTACCGAGATTCTATTGAACACTTTTCAAAAATTTGGGGAAAAGTAGGGCCTTTGTATTTTTTCTTGATCAAGATCAACGGCTGGGAACCTAATTTGAACAGCCAACAGAAACCTTTTGCCGAATCTAAATTTATCCGAAAATCAAATTCAAATCTGGAAAAAGAATATTGTCGTATAGTTAATCGATCTGAAAAAAATTGCGTTAATCGGGAAGGAGGAAATCATGGTATGAGTTGGAGTTTGAATCCTAACACAATGGTGATAACGATGACAATGTCTCCCTACCAAGACCCAATCCAGTTTGTGATAGGACCGATACACGAGTATATGCACGCGTATCAAACCGTGTATGGATACTCTGAGAAGGCTGTAGCAAGCAATCAAATGGGACAATCATTATGGAGAGGTCCGTCTTGGTGGATGGAAGGATCGGCAACTTTTGTTTCCAGTCTCTATTGTTATCAAAATCCAGTGTTGTTTGAGGACATAACGGACCGGTGGGACTGGGAAGCATATAGCAGAGATCTGAATACACACTTGAATAATTACAAAAAGTCAAGAAAGACGATACAACAAGGTGCTACTTATGATGACTGGAACCTACTCGAAAACGAAAATTTAGTACATGAAATTATCTATAGTGGAGGAAGCATTGCTTGCGTGTTTTTAATCCAGCAATGTAGATCACTGCAAAAATTCATGGAAATATTTCCTCTAATACCAGAGATAGGATGGGGAGAAGCATTTAAGAAAAGCTTTGGCATGCCTGTTGAGGCCTTCTACATGAAATTTCAAAAATTTGTTGCTAATGCAAAAGTATCAAAAGAAACGCCTTCTGAAAAAGAGAGTTGGTGTGGTTTTCTTAAGGAAAGGTAACCTCAATGTATCACCTCTTACTCCATGTGGTCTGATCTGATCCTACTAAACTTGGTGTTTTTCGGTAGAAAGCTAAAGCTGAACTTCTGATCGCTAATTTCAATATTTATCTCCGGTTTGATCGATTTCAACAACACTTTTGTCTGATCAAGAGGACGTGCGATTTCAACCTGAAACGGCCGAAGAATTCCTCCAACATCTCGATAATCGGAGAATTTCGTTTCTTGAACTGTGAGGCCGTCCTGATCTTTGATGATCCACTTTGTTATGGTTGGGTTAGGTTCTTGTAGCAGAATCATGACCTCTTCGACGTGCCCAGATTTTTCACCCATGCGTTTGACCAACAATTTCCTGCCTGATTTCGATAGGGAAAGACAATCTAATCTACCATCAAGAAATGGATTAGCAAAAATAGCACTTAGCACATCGGAAACACGTAGATCTATGCCAAAAATTGCATGTAGAACACTATCTTCAAGGGATTCCAGAATTGCTTCCCGTTCGTTGACAAAGTAAAGCAGGAATTTCCCACGTGCGGCAATAGCAATAATACGCGGTTCGTTAAAAACCCCCATGGTTTGAATATGGAGCAGATCGCCATCCGTGTTTGACCTTTTATACCACAGAATTTCACGAACCTCTTCAGCCTTCCCTTTTTCTTCGATGACAACTTTCATCTGCATCTTGAGCGAGGAAGTTAGATCATAGCTCAAGCGCAAATCTGCCAAGACAGGATTAAGGATGTCGGCATCTGCTGGTGAGAGGTGGAAACTTGTTCCACGACCGCTGCATCCTAGTACTAATTGCAACGCCAAAAACAGATGACCACATTTGAAGCAGAATGGAACAGATCCAATTAATTTTGTGAGAAGCGAGTCTCTTGGCATTTCTTGAAAAAAGTTCAGCAACCATACGTGGGAGTCAACAAAATAATCGCCTGTTTCACGCTAGCTTAAGTGATATTGGCAATTGACTTTGAGACGATATTGTATGCTTCATCAACATGATCCGTGGTGATATTAAGCGGGGGCATGAATCGCAGAACGTAATCGTTGGTACAAATGGTTATCAAACCGTTTTCAATGCATTTTGCCGCAATTGGCTTTGCATCAATCTCGAAAACGACTCCTCGTAACAAACCTCTGCCACGAATCTCCTTAATCGGAGCCAATTCTTGGAGGCGCGTGAATTTTTCTTCAAGATAATTTCCAACAGATATTACATTCTTAAATAAATCCTCTTCAACTATTGTTTCAAGAGTTGCTAAGGCAGCTGCTGTTACCAACGGATTGCCACCAAAGGTGGCCGCGTGGGTGCCAGGAACGAAACTTTCGGCGACTTCCTTTTTGGCCAGCATAGCGCCAATTGGAGTTCCCCCTCCAAGGAATTTGGCCATTGTTAAAACATCTGGAATAACACCATAGGTCTGATAACCAAAAAATGCACCTAGCCGGCCGGGCGATGTTTGCATTTCGTCGAAAATGAGTAAAAGGTCGTGTTGGTCGCACATCTCCCGCAAACCTTCTAGATAACCTTCACCCGGAACATTTACCCCACCTTCTGATTGGATCGGCTCAACTAGAATAGCACAGGTCTGCGAGGTAATTGCTTTTGCAACTGTGTCAAGGTCATCAAATGGCACATAACTGAATCCAGGCAACATGGGTTCGAAACCTTTATGATATTTTGTTTGTGCAGTGGCTGTAATAGTGGCCATCGTTCGACCATGGAATGAGTCATGCATGGTGATAATCTCGTAAGCGCTGGATCTACCTTTGTCCACCGCATATTTTCGGGCGATTTTTATGGCGGCTTCATTTGCTTCAGCACCACTGTTACAAAAAAAACATTGATCAAGATCGCTATTATCTATCATCAGTTTAGCGAGCTTAGCTTGAGGTTCGATATAGTAAAGGTTTGAAACGTGCATCAACTTACCTGCTTGATTGCGTATGGCTTCGACAACCTTAGGATGACAATGACCTAAGCCGTTTACAGCAATCCCACTCAAAAAGTCCAAATATTTATTTCCTTCTGCATCCCAAACATAAGGGCCTTCTCCCCGAACTAGCGCTAGTTGCCGGTCGCCGTATGTGTTCATAATATATTTGGTTGCCATCTCCTTAATTTCAGCTGTAGTCATTTCCTCATTTTCCTTCGCTAGGATCATTAACTTTGTAAATCTAGATTGTATCCTGTAACTTGGTTCAGTTCAAGTACCATACTGAGATAAACATTCAGCAAAAACATGGCATAAAAAAAGGGCAGCTTAGTACCAGCCGCCCTTAAATACTGCTGAAATTGCTTGCTATTGGCCTGTTGCGCTAATTCCTGCTGCTCCTGGCGCAGATGTCGGCAGAGCCCGCTTAGCAAGGTAATCTTCCGGAATGTAATTTTTGTAATCTGAAATATCGCCATGTGTCAAAGAATAAACAACGATATTAGTAAAGAAACGGTAAACACCCGGTGAGTAATGGACAGATCTTGTCGGCAGGCTAACCGATTCCATCGCACACATGTAATCACGACGTCCAATTAATACGGAAAGTTTTTCACCAACTGATATACCTTCAACGTAGTTACGCTTTGGTGGTCTTGTCCCCCACCAGAAGATATCAAATCCAACCGGAGGACCACCCATCTCATAGAAATTCTTATAGACTTCATGATCGTTTGGAATACGTTCAACTTGATATTCTGGCATCACGTACCGCATCTGAGCCAAAAACAACCGGATCATCGCTTGTGCAGGTGCATTCACACCACAGTCATCAAAAGAGAACATGCCACCTCTTTCAACAAGGTATTTCCGCAATGCCGCTGCCTCGGTTTCAGAAAACCGACTATCCATCTTTCCACCGCCGTACTGGCGCCCAAGAAGGTTTCGAGAACGTACAAGCGAGGGATCATGTCCCGTTAAGAAGGTGATGGGGCATTTCATCAAGTTTGCATCTGTCAGTTTTATTGCGCCACCCTCGACATTCATATCGGCTTTGATTTTCGTCCGTTCATTGAGCCACTTAACCAAGGCATTGAGTGACGAAGCATCTGCCCACCAGTCAGATAGACTGTGGCGGATACGGGTAAACCGGACAACACCACGAATATCACGACCTCTACCGATAACGCGTCCGCCCGGTTCACCTCGCTCTAGTGGTGGGACTTCAACGTTACCGAGAGTTATATTGTCAACAACATCTCCCAATACGTCCCTTACAGCACCAACTTCCTTAACCATTGACAGTCCAGGAGCCCTAACTGAAACACCTTTGACCTGAATAGCCCCGACAATACCTCGGGCAATTCCTCCCGGTCTGCCACCTGGTGGTGCTGAAGCAACAGGGCCGGAAAACGCCAAAGCTCCGGGGGCATCTGTAACAGGAAGATTGGTATGCGTAATAACTTGTGGTGTTGGTGTGTTTGTTACGACACGTGGCACATTCGGATTGATCGGCGCGTCGATTTTAACTCTGCGCTGTGCGAATTCCAACACAGTTTGTGTTTGAACGGTAGTCGGACGTTGAACAGCTGCCGTTGTTATCCTGGGCTGCACTTGAACCTGTTCAACAATAACAGTATTCTCAGTTGGGATTGTCGGCTTGACGATAGGTTTGATGATAGGTTTACGAACTTTAGGTTTAGGTGGTTCCTTGACATCAAGAACTTCTGCGCTGATGAGATTTTTGAATGCTGCTGTTTGCGTAATTAAATAAACCCCTAACAGGAGCACAGCTAGCCCGTGCAGTCCTGCGGAGATAGCAAAGGCACTTCCGGATCTCTTGATATTCATTTAGTTTCTCCTTACCATCGTTGGACATTAATTTTAACAAGACCAAATTACTATTCAAGCACTTTAGAATCGAATCGTTTTTCGAGCGCTGAATCAGTGTGTGGTTATATTGCAATTAGTATGCCACCTCGTATGAAACCCAACTCTGCACTGTAGTTACTGAGTTGAAGCAATAAACATGACCGCACCATACGGTGCATTGCACCATTCGGTGCGATAGCAACACGGTCAAATCGGTCAAATTAGAACCATTTACAACCAACAAAAATTCAGACGCGATTCAAGTCGAAATACAAAAATAAAACTTTAACTATTATAGATCAACCAGAAACTTTTTGTTATCGAAGTACCCGATCCCATCTAGTTGATCCTTCTCATGGATTTGAACCTTAACATGACCAGCAAGGTTTCGCGTTTCAATTGATTC
>DTUY01000063.1:16383-35126 GCA_012963885.1 Candidatus Poribacteria bacterium
TCTCATGGATTTGAACCTTAACATGACCAGCAAGGTTTCGCGTTTCAATTGATTCAACCTTATTGATTAGCCACTTGCGTCCAATCTTGGTCAAGTAGACCCATGTTTCACCGTTTCTCAATGCATTCGGAGAATGGATACTTGCTTCTAAACGGCCTCCCCTGGAACGAATATACATTTCACTGATACTTGATCCACTCCATCTATCAGAGGTGGTAGAAGCATGCCCTTTGGTCAGATGTAACAATGTGTCACGAACTCCTTTTCCTTCAGCATAAATGGTTTCGTTCTCGGCGATGTTTACCAGAAGTTCGTCACTCGGCTTATTGGTCCATAATTTGAAGACATTGGTCAGCTTACGTTCATTATAATTAGTGACGAAATTCTTATAAGTTTCAGCCACAGCATCTCTTTCAACTTCATAATCAATAAAAGTCGCTTTGTTGAACGTAATTTTGTCTGATTCAGCTGTGGCAGTATAGGCCTGCTGGTTTTCCTTATCGGTAATTAACCATTCTTTTCCTTCTTGGTTGACTTTGACTGCCGCATCTGAGGATATTTTTATCCCTTGGGTGGCGAGTTCGCTGATTAAACCATCTGGCAACATTCCACCATTTAAATCTGAGGCATAAGCTAAATCCACTGATAAAATTGAACTTTTCTTAGGCGTTTTTGCTTTAACCGGATCCTCGCTTCCACACCCAATTAGGGTATAACACGATACTGCGAATGCTAACAGTGTTATCAGACTCCAAATCGATCTCTTTTTCATTTTAGCTCCTCACAAAACACAATTTACGCGTCTGGTTAGTCTATCACTTGTTGGTCAAGATGCTAATCTTCTTAAGCTTTTTTGGCCAATCAGACCTCATATAATAAATCTTTTGGTGCCGCTCGCCAGCAGTGGTTCGACAGAATCAACCCAAATCCCATCCTATCAAGCGCAACACTATTCTAACATGGTTGACAATTTCAAGTCAACACTAAACTACCAATTTCTGAAACCACGTCTGAAACGTGAATCTGATCCATTGCTTTTCTTGTAACAATTGTGCAGTGTGGTCCAATCGGACAGAAACGGCTTGGACTACTGGCGCCATATAGACCGACTGTCTTTGTTCCAACAACAGCAGAAATGTGCATTGGCGCGGAATCGTTACCAATGAACAAATTACAGTGTCGCAAAAGTTCAGCCAGTTGCTGCAGATTAGTTTCACCCACGGCGTTGAAGGCTTTCATCTTCATTCTACTTTCAATATCAGTGTTAATGGGCAATTCTGATTTGACTCCAACCAGCAAAATCTGTGCTTGATAATGAAAGATGAGCCAATCCATTAACTCAGCAAAACGGCTGGTTGGCCATCGTTTAGTTGCAATTGGCGAACCGGCATGAATGGCAATCAGCGGCAGATTACGACAAACCTCTAATTTTTCCAGATAGTCATCAACCCACAATTTTGCAGTTTTTGCCGTATAAAAACCTGTTGTACAAACTGGAGTTGGAATCTGAACCGACCGAAGAAGATTTAGGTTTCGAGCTGATTCATGCAATGCCTTATAGCCATTTAAACCGATTTTATTCCCGACTTGCAGATACGCTCGGTCAAGACGATAAGATATATTCGCCCATAACGCGAAGACCACCGTTACCCAATCCCCTCGCAAATCTATTAAAAGGTCATATTGTTGTTCTTGCAAGCGGCAAAAAATGTCATATGTTTGTCGCAGATTGGTTGGATTTACTCCGCGCGAAAAGAAATGGGAGTTATAGCCAATAATCCCATCCACATCGGGATGATTTTGCAAAACCTCGTAATTCCAATCGCCGACGAGTGCGTCAATTTGAGCCGCCGGAAAAGCATGACGTACGTTTGAAAAAACGGGAGTTGCAAGTAAGAGATCCCCCAAATGATCCAATTTAATTACCAGAATCCGCTTAGGAGCAAAACCGGACGGAAGTGTATCGGGATAGGCAAGGCTTTGTACCAGAAAGGAGCTGATCATGGTTGAGAATTCAACTAATTTACTAATCATATCATGCCCTCAGAACCTAGATATCCAGGCGATTTATGTTCCATTCAGTTTTCCGGACGAAAGCGGCTGATACTGGTAAAATTCCATGGTAAATGTACCACGCCCTTTTGTCATTGATCGCAAATCTGTTGTATATTTAAATGTTTCTGAAAGCGATATGGTTGCAGAAATTATCTCCACTTGTCCTTCATCTTCAGTTTGGCTAATTCGTGCCCGACGAGAATTGAGATCACTGATTACTTGGCCTGCGTGTTCAACTGGTGTGGTCACTTGTATTTGCATAACGGGCTCAAGCAGTATCGGATCTGCTTTGCGAACAGCATCATCAAGTGCTGCAGTGGCAGCTGCTTCAAAGGCAATTTCTGACGAGTCTGTTTCGTGATAGGATCCACCGAGTAAAGTGACTTTTACACCTTGAATCGGATAACCGGACAGGACACCATTTTGCATCGCAACTTTCACCGCCTTTTCTATGGTCGGCACATACAAGGGCGGAATCTGCGTACCGTTATTGGCATCAACAAACTCGAATCCAACCATATCTGGTAGCGGTTCTACCCGTAGTATCACATCCCCGTAAATGCCTTGATTTTCAGTTTTGTGAATGTGCTTCCCCCGCCCCTTGGAAACAGCACTTATTGTTTCACGGTAAGCAACCTGTAAATTTCCAACACGTGCGTTGACACCGAACTCATGGAACATCCGATCAGTCAAAATTTCGAGGTGAAGTTCACCCATGCCGGAGATGATACGCTGTCCGGTTTCCTCGTCGATCTCCATAGTGAAGGTTGGATCCTCTTCCATCAAGATTTGGATGGTTGATTCCAACTTGCTCTTGTCACTTTCAGATTTTGGTTCAATAGCTACCGAAATAACCGGCTCGGGAAAAACAATCGATTCAAGTAGCACAGGATACTTCTGATTGGTCAATGTATCCCCTGTTGTTGTATCCTTCAAGCCAACAAGCGCAACGATATCTCCGGGATATGCCTGATCACAGTTTTCCTTTTTATTTGCATGAATCTGTAGGATGCGCATCACGCGTTCCTTCTTATTTTTACCAACATTTAAAACAACCTGTCCTTTTTTGAGTACTCCTGAATATAGTCTGCAATAAACAATCTTATCAACATTGCGATCACTTGCAACTTTGAAAGCTAGAGCAGAAAACGGCTGGTCTTCTTCCGGCTCGCGTTTTTCTACCTTCTCGGTTTTGGGGACTATTCCTTCGATAGCAGGAACTTCCTTAGGAGAAGGCAGGAAATCAACGATGGCATCGATTAACGGATGAACGCCGACATTCCTAAGCGACGCGCCGCACATAATTGGGAAAAAATCGTTTGCTAATGTGCCAGACCGAATCGCACTTTTAATCAGATCTTCGCTAATATTTTCATTCTCCAGGTACTTTTCTAGTAATTCCTCATCTTGGTTGGCAATCTCCTCAATCATAGCTTCATGTGCTGACTCGGCTTCATCTTTCATAGCAGACGGAATATCGCAAACTTGAAAGGTTTGTCCCTGATCATTCATGTTCCAATAAAGTGCTTTCATTTTGATTAGATCTATGACCCCTTCAAATTCATCGCCCGATCCAATTGGGATTTGGATAGGTAGCGGTACGGTAGTCAACAGATCCGACATCATGTCTATTACCCGGAAGAAATTTGCACCGACACGGTCCATTTTGTTGATGAAGGCAATTCGAGGAACCTTATAGCGGTCAGCCTGTCGCCAAACCGTTTCAGATTGCGGTTCTACACCTCCTACTGCACAAAAAAGTGCGACCGCACCATCAAGTACACGAAACGAACGTTCAACTTCGACGGTGAAATCTACGTGTCCAGGCGTGTCGATCAAATGAATTTCGTGACCCTGCCAGAAGCAGGTTGTTGCCGCGGCGGTGATGGTAATACCATGTTCGCGTTCCTGATCCATCCAGTCCATCTCGGTTGTACCATCGTCAACAGAACCGATCTTATGTTTTTTCCCTGTATAGAATAGAATGCGTTCAGTTGTGGTAGTTTTTCCAGCATCGATGTGGGCTGCAATCCCAATATTTCTTATTTTATTTATTGGGAGTTTCATCTAAATCCACCTTGAATTATCAAGTATTGACATAAAAGTTCAGACGTGCTATAATCCTAAAATCGCAAAATTTGAGGAGTTCTCGATAATGAAGAAAACTGTAGTCTTTGCCGTCCTGACGCTGTTTACAACCGTGTTTTTCATTGGGTGTTCAAAGCCAGTATTGCCAATAGAGTTAAAGGAAAGCCACAAACGAATTGCCATCGCTCCTTTTGCAACCGAGGAGGATTCTGCTGATATGGAACGCCGGTTCCCATTGGATCTCGCTACCAGACTGAGTATCGCTGAAAAGGATCGGGAATGGATTTACGATCAATCGGATACGCTAAGTCCAGTCGGTGATTCACTCAGCAACCAAGGGCTTGAACCAAATGATATCTTTATGGATTCGGCGCTGGCAGCTAAAATTGGAAAAGAACTGAATGCCGATCTAATCGTTGTCGGTCACATTGCAAATCCGAGAATTAAAGAATGGATGGACAACAATCCAGTTTTTGATATGAGTAATCAAGCCGGAATCTCTGGAACGACAAGATTTATTCTCGTTTATCAGCAGGCGACATTAAATATTACGGTCAAAGTTATTGACACACAATCTGGCAACGCGATCTGGCTAAACGGAGAAGATAAGGCAAAAGGGTTTACAGGATATACAAAGTACATCCGGGAATTTCAAACCCAAGATCCTGCAAAAGAGTACAGCCGAGTTGCCGAAGATCAAATACGCGCCGACATTCGAAAGCATATGATCAGCCAGATCGGCCACCAACTTCTGCCGGAGAAAATTCCCGGACGTGTTGTGCCTGAAATTCTGATGAAACCTGACCGCCCGCTTGTGAGAGCTGGTGGAAAACCAATTCTTTGGTAATCCAATTATCTGATCATTACTGGCAAATGTTCTAAACGCAGCAAAATTCACTCTCTAGCTGTGTTGCAACGGAAGGTGTGCTTTCCCTACCGGCTAATCCGGACGCTTCCTGATTGCATTGCCTTTTCGGCTTCTTCTATAGTTGCCCAGTTAAAATCACCTGGGAAAGTGTGGGCGAGTGCTGAATATGCCCCGGCGAAATCGACGGCTTCCTGTGCTTTCTTTCCTTGAAGCAGGCTATAAATCAACCCTGAGGAGAAACTATCGCCTCCTCCTACTCGATCAACTAATTCCAAATCTTTATAAATCTGCGACAGGTAAAACTCTCTGCCGTCGAAAAGCAGCGTTCTCCAATCATTCAGCCAACCAGTTTTAGCATCACGCAGCGTTGTCCCAATTTTCTTCACGTTTGGGTAGGTTTCAGCAACACGGAGTACAATTTCCTTATAACTCTCAGGATCCAACTTGGAAAAATCTTCTGTCGTGCCTTCTGCTTTGAAGCCAAGCGATTTTTCAAAATCTTCTTCATTTCCAATTAAAACTGTAACAAATTTCACCAAATCTTGGTTAACTGCTTGGGCTTCTTCCGGACTCCACAACTTCGATCGAAAATTCAAATCGTAGCTGGTCTCAAGTCCTATTGATCGAGCTGTTTCTAACGCCTCCTTTGAGACAGCAGCAGTTGATTCTGATAGTGCCGGCGTAATCCCACTTAGATGAAACCATTTCGCACCGGCAAATATGGAAGCCCAATCGACCTCTCCCAGTTGAATATTGGATATGGCAGTATATCCACGATCGTAGGTCACATTGCTAGCACGTGGCCCCGCACCCAATTCTAAATGATAAAAACCGTTGCGCTCACGACCAACACCGTCAAAATCTGTCCATATGATATGAGAAACATCAACACCTAACTCACGGCCTTTATTGCGAATAAAGCGTCCAGACCAATTGTCAACAAGTCGAGAAACCCACGCTGTTTTCAAGCCTATATTTGCGCTGTTGACAGCAACATTCAACTCTGCACCACCGGCTGTTGTCAGCAAGGTGGTTGCGTTCTCCAAGCGCATGAAATTAGGAGAAACCAGACGAACCATTGCTTC
The DNA here is from genome assembly GCA_012963885.1 of Candidatus Poribacteria bacterium. GTDB lineage: Bacteria > Poribacteria > WGA-4E > WGA-4E > UBA9662 > UBA9662. Next base: position 22,480 of record DTUY01000063.1, read on the forward strand.
TCCAAACGTCACCAGATCATACATTTATCGTTTGCCTTCTACCTTTTTTGATTACTATAACGCATAAGCAATCAAGGGGTCAAGACAAATGTTCCGTTGCTTAATTTACGTGTACTCTGATATAATTTAAACGATTTTGGATAAGGGAGGGTACCAAGTTGTGTTTAAGTTTCTGGCAAAGGTGTTTGAAGGATCCATTGGCATAGAAACAACATATAATCAGTGCGATAAAGCAATAGATCAACTGCGAGCATATAATGCGGATCCGAACGAGTTTAAGGGACAAAAGAAAGAGCAGCTTGATGAAATCGTTAATACCGCTATCGCATCCGCCACCAAACTTGTGGATATGGAAGGTGCACGTCATTGGCCTGGTGTTTTTCGCGAAATGCACAAGAATCTGGCCACAATCTACTTTGAACAAGGGCTTGTCGATAAAGTCGAACGGCATTGTCTTAAACTGACGGAGTATGGTGAAGTTGGCCGCATCGATTCCGAAGAGATACGCGAAAAACTTTCGGATTAAAGATGATCATCAGAATACTGAAAATAACGTAAAGACGATGCGTCTGCGTGCAGTTAACCAGCAAAACGAGGCAGGTGAATCAAACGACGATGCGTCCGCTTAAAAAAAATGCGATTCCTCAATCCGTCAGCCTTTTCTTTACTGGCATTGATTCCGATTGTGGTACTATTACATTTTTTGAAACTCCGACGGCAGCAACAGATTGTACCAAGTGTACAAATGTGGCTATCCGCGTGTGAGGAAACACAAACAAACGTCCCATTCCAAAAGCTTAAAATCCCCTTATCATTGCCGCTTCAAATACTTTTCTTGCTGACGGTTATTGGCAGCATTGCCCGTCCGGCGCTTTACCGACCACTAGAAAATTCAGATCAGGCGATTCTCATTATCGAGACATCGGCAAGCATGAACGCCAAACACAATGGTAAAACACGCTTCGATTTGGCCAAGTCGGAATCCTTGAGGTTGATCAATCAACTCCCCCCTGACTGCCGAATAATGATTCTGGACACGTCCATCCCCCCAAACATCCGATCTCCATTTACGTCTGACAAAACAAAACTAAGATCTACAATCAATCAACTTTCGGTACAGCATACGTCAAGCCGTTTAAAATCAGTGCTATCTGCTGTTAGCAACTACCAAACTGTTGACACACAAGTCTTTATTGTTTCAGATAATTTTGATGGGCTAACGAACCTTGAGCTTAAAAATCTTCAGATGATCCCGATTGGTAAGCGCCTTGATAATGTTGCGATTGTGAAATTTAATGTAACGCGTAACTTGGATCGACCTTCCCAGATCATCATCTTTGCTGTTTTGCAGAACTTTTCTGAAATAAGCAAAGATTTTAAGATTCGTCTAGAAATTGAAGGTAACTGGATTGATGATCAACCTGTACGAATGCCTGCGGGTAAGAGATCAAAAGAAATTGTGTTTACGCTGGAAGATGCAGGCCTTGATGGTCATGTTGTGACAGTCCTGTTTGACCTTGATGATGCGCTTTCAGTAGATAATAGTGCTTCGGCGATATTACATCCGATTGTCAAACCGCAGGTGGTGCTTGTAACTAACCGAAAACCATTCTTGTTAATTCAAATGCTAAAGACAAATCCGAATATCGAATTTAACCAAACAAACATGCAAGATTATCACGGCTATGGTGATATCGTTATCTTTGATCAGTCTATGCCATCGGTATTGCCGGTTGGAAATATGATTGTTCTTGCTCCTCCAAATAATTTCCCATTGGCAAAATTCGTTGAGAGCGAAAGTCCTGCACACGTAATTGGCCAAGATAGGACACATCCCGTTTTACGTGACATTCCTCAGCTTGACATAGAAATCCAGAAAATGTTGATTGGGAACCTCCCCATATGGGGTGTTCCACTGATCGAGGCAGATCTTGGTCCGTTGGTATGGCACGGGCAATGGAACAATCAAAGACTCATCGTCTTTAATTTTGATCCATTCGACCTTCAACTATCACCATTTGCGATCTCGATTCCGGCAGCACCAATGCTAATTTCACAATGTCTTGATTGGTTGATCCCGCCAAAGACCAAAATTCAGCCTGATTTAGTCCGAACTGGGGAACCCGTAAAATTCCATCTTAATTTGGAAGGAGGTAAATCCATTTCAGTTCTATTGCCCAATGGTGCAAACTTAAATCTAACAACTACGCCCATTTTCACCAATACTTCTCAAGTCGGTATTTATACTGTCTCTGTAGGTGATCAACCCTTCGGTAGATTTGCGGTAAATTTGTTAAATGCTACTGAATCAAGCCTGACGGAAAAATCACCCCCAAAGCAACAAGTATTGGTGGGAGAAACGCAAGAACAGATGGTGTACGTCGAAATCTGGCATTCTATCGCCATCTTTTCACTGCTTCTGCTGGTTACAGAATGGACAATTTATTATATGGGAAAACAGAATTGACTGGTCGTGGCAAGATTATCGGTGTAACCGGGGGAATCGCATGTGGCAAGTCAGTCGTATGCCAGTTTTTTGCTCAAAGAGGTGCATTTATTATTGATCTTGATCAGGTTGGGCATCAACTCCTGCAGAATACGAGTTCTGTCAGTCAATTGGTGGCAACATTTGGCCCAACAATTCTTAACGATGACGGCAAGGTTAGCCGCTCCAAATTAGGGGATATAGTTTTCACAGATCCTAAAGCGCGTAAACAGCTTGATGCCATCATGCATCCTGTTATCTTGCAGGAGTCGAGACATTCTGCCTTTCAATTCGTTGAAGGAGATCCCGATCGAATCGCCATGATCGATTCACCGCTTTTAATCGAGGCTAATGGGCACGAAACGGTTGACTTGGTTATTGTTGTGGTAACTGATAACCATACGCAGAAACAGAGACTAATCAAACGCAGTCATGATCAGGGACGACCAATCAATTGCCATCAAGTTGAAGCTCGAATTAAGGCGCAGTTGCCCCTATCCGAAAAGGTCAAATATGCAGATTTTGTGATTGATAACAGTGGGACCGTCGATGAATTAAAATCAAAAGTCGACGAATTATGGCAAATTCTAACTCAATATGAAGAGTGAACTTGAACAAGAGAAGTTACAATATCTCATGCGTGTGTGTTATAATTGCAGGTCTATAGTCGACATGACACGGAACACAAAGATAAACTAAGATAATGATGACATCTGACCGAATTCGAGCCAGTTTCCTCGACTATTTTCACCAACGGGATCATGTGATTGTACCGAGTGGTTCGCTGATTCCAATTGACGATCCAACCTTGCTTTTCACTAACGCAGGTATGAACCAGTTCAAGGACGTCTTTTTGGGACTTGGTGAAAGAAACTATAAACGGGCTGCCGATACCCAGAAATGTATCCGCGTGAGCGGGAAACACAATGATCTTGAAGAGGTTGGCTATGATGGACATCACCATACTTTTTTCGAAATGCTTGGGAATTGGTCCTTTGGTGACTATTATAAGCGTGAAGCGATTAGTTTCGCTTGGGAACTGATTACTGAGGTCTGGAAAATACCCAAGGAAAAACTGTGGGCGACAATTTATCTTGATGACGACGAAGCAGAGAAAATGTGGATTGAATCAACTGACCTCCCTGCCGATCGTATTTTGCGGTTTGACGAGAAAGAAAATTTCTGGGAAATGGGAGAAACAGGACCATGCGGACCATGCTCTGAGCTTTTTATTGATCTTGGACCAGAAGCAGACCCCAATTTTGAGGGTGAGCCGAGAAACGGTATCAACGTTTCTGATCGATTTCTGGAATTCTGGAATCTTGTTTTCATTCAGTACAATCGCGACGAGAATGGTAAACTCCATCCGCTTCCCGAAACGCATGTCGACACAGGTATGGGGTTTGAACGGATTGTTGCCATCATGCAGGGGGCTAACTCTAACTACAAAACCGACATCTTCATTCCTCTTCTTGATGAAATCGCCAATCTGACTAACCAAGGATATTCTGACGATGGAGATGGGGTGCCGCACCGTGTTATTGCAGATCATGTACGGTGCCTTACTTTTGCAATTAGTGATGGCGTGATGCCTTCAAATGAAGGACGTGGATATGTGATGCGCCGAATCCTCCGCCGTTCCGTGCTTTATGGGAAAAAATTGGGCATGAGTTCTCCGTTTATATTTAATCTAGTTGATACTGTTATTGACCAGCTTGGGGGGGTTTTTCCGAATGTCCTGCCACGTCAAGATTTCATTAAGGAGATTATAAAGGGTGAAGAGCATCGTTTTCACCAAACGTTGGATCGCGGGCTCGATATTTTGGACGGCTTACTCAATCAAATTGAAACTGAAGGGAAGTCAGTTTTACTGGGCGACCAGGCGTTTGAACTTTACGATACATTTGGGTTCCCTCTAGATCTAACACAAGTCTTGGCAAATGAACGGAATTTTTCCGTAGATGAAGATGGCTTTTCTAGAAGCATGGACAAACAACGGAACCGAAGCCGTACAGCTTGGAAAACTGCTGGTGAAACTGGATACGATAGCGAAATTCTCAGCGAAATCCTCAGAGAATCGGGAAAAACGGAGTTTCTGGGCTATCAAACTACCCAGACACAGGCTGAAATTACTGCCATTATTCGCCAAGGCGAATTGACATCAGCAATTACTAAAGGTGATGAAGTCAGTGTTATTCTGAGCCGAACGCCGTTTTATGGCGAATCCGGTGGGCAGGTTGGTGATACCGGCACCATTGAGGCGAAAAGTGGCAAGCTTAATGTTATCGACACCCGAAAACCAACCCCAGACTTATTGGTACATAGATGCAAGGTGATTGATGGTAATGTAACACCGCACATTATCGTTAGCGCCCAAATCGATAGAGATCGTCGTCAGAAAATAGCAATCAGTCATACGACAACACACATTTTACACAATGCACTACGAACGATTTTGGGTGATCACGTTGGCCAAGCGGGATCTCTAGTTGAACCAGAACGCCTTCGGTTTGATTTTACGCATTATGAAGCTGTCAACAATAGTCAGATTTGCGAGATCGAAGCACTTGTTAATCAAAAGATTCGAGCCAATAGTCAGGTCGCCATAGCCGAGATGCCTCTACAAAAGGCCAAAGATCGTGGAGCCCTCGCTTTTTTTGGTGACAAGTATGGAGATATTGTTCGCATGGTAGAAATTGGTGATTACAGCATTGAATTATGTGGTGGTACACACATTAACGCAACCGGTGAGATTGGTTTTGTGAAAATTACCGGTGAAAGTAGCATAGCAGCGGGAACGCGCCGAATTGAAGCGCTTACCAGCGAATCAGCCTATTTGCATCAGCAAAATGAAAGTAATCTCCTGAAAAATATTTCTGGAATACTAAAGCTACAGAGAGATCAAATCCCCGAACGTATTGAGAAGTTGCTGGATACAAATCGCGATCTCGAACGACAGATTAAAGCACTTCGGTCTAAAATGACAACGACGCAAACAGCAGCCCTAGTGGATGAAGTGATCTCGGTCAACGGCGTCTCTGTCTTAGCAAAAGTTGTTGAGAACACTGACAGAAGCACACTTCGTAACATGGTTGACAACTTAAAAAGACGACTTAGTTCAGGGGTGGTTGTGATAGCATCGATCAATAGAAATGACGTTTCATTCATTGCAGGAGTGACGTCAGACCTAGTTGATTCCCATGGGTTGAAAGCTGGTAATATCATCAAAGAAGTGACTAAAATTGCAGGCGGAAGTGGAGGCGGGAGACCAGATCTAGCGCAAGGAGGATCCAAGGATCCAAGTCAAACGAAAACCGCCATCAATGCTGTTACCAAAATTGTTGCAGCCCAAATTTAACGCGGAAGGAAGAAAATGTATACTCTATCACTTTTGTGGCAGATTCCGTTAGGTGTCGCTTTATTAGCTTTGGCTTGGTTTTTTTTCTCACTTGCTTTTCGACTGGGATCAACGCTGAAATCCATCGAAATTATACTTGATAAACAGTTGAGTCCACTTCTGGAGGATGTTAATCAAACAATAGAAGACGTAAACCAGAAACTGCCCAATCTGCTCGAGCATGTGAACCAGTTGGCACTCTCAATTCATGAACTTAGTGAAAGGGAAATTCAACCTACCCTGCATAATGTTCAGGAAACGACTGAGACTCTCAACCGCAGCGTGACGAAAATCGATGAATTAATTGGTATAATCAGCGAGTTTTCAAAACAGGCAGTCGATCGCATGTCCTTTTACCGTGATCGGCTATACATTCCGTTTAATGATTTAATCAGTTTTTATGCCGCATTTAAAGCTGGATTCGAGAAATTTACATCAAAAAACAGTTAGACTTCACTAACGAAATATAAAAAAATCGGGGGATAACAATGGACGAAAAGAAACAGGGAAGTTCTCTGAGTACTATCGCAGCCTTTTTTGTGGGCGGGTTGATTGGTTCAATTTTGGGATTATTATTCGCACCCCTTTCTGGTAAGGAGACACGTGCGCGAATTCGAGAGACTTCCGCTGATGCTAAAGACCGTACAGTTGAAACCGCAGCCAGAACAAAAGAACTGACAACGGAGATTAGTGAAATAGCGAAAGAGAAAGCTGCGGAATTGCTTAATCAGGGCAAGGAACGCTTGACTGAAGTCACAGGGAATTTAAAAACAGCCGTTGATGTCAGTAAGCAAGCTTTCGTTCAACAACGGGAGGAAATTAGGACTCAATCTGTAGAAGGTGATGAAGACAGTGAAGATGCAGAGGTCGTTGAAGAGGCTGTCTAAACTAAAGCCCCTCAACGCATGGTCATCATCTCAGCCTTTGGTTGCTTTTTAGAGGGTTTTATGTCTCCTGAAAGACTAAGGTCTCTACTAGAAAACGTCAGAGATAGTAAAGTCGGGGTTTTGGATGCTATTGAAGCATTACGGAACCTGCCGTTTGAAGATCTTGGATTTTCAAGAATTGATCATCATCGTTCACTCCGACAGAGTTTTCCGGAAGTTATTTTTTGTCAGGGAAAAACAGTAAGTCAGGTAGTTGAAATTGGCACCAGAATTGTCGAAGCAGGGCATCCTTTACTCGCTACTCGCGCCACTAAGGAAATGTATAATGCGATTGTTGAAGTTTTCCCTGAAGCCAAATTCAACGAAAAGGCATCTACCATTACCGTTTATGAATTAGAAGAGAGCCAACTTCGAGATGGAATTCTAGTTATCTCTGCAGGAACATCTGACATACCGGTTGCAGAGGAAGCGATTGAAACAGCCCGAATAATGGGAAACCGAGTAGGACATTTGTATGATGTAGGCGTTGCGGGTTTACATAGGCTGCTGAGTTGTCGAGATCAGATTGTGGCAGCTAAAGTCTTGGTTGTCGTAGCAGGTATGGAAGGAGCTCTAGCAAGTGTCGTCGGAGGATTGGTAGACAAACCAGTGATTGCCGTTCCAACCAGCGTCGGTTACGGGGCAAGTTTTGGCGGTTTGGCGGCTCTATTAGCTATGCTTAACAGCTGTGCGGCGGGTGTAAGCGTTGTCAATATTGATAACGGCTTTGGTGGCGGTTACGCAGCAGCTTTGATCAATCAATTATCAGCAGAGTCAGCTGTGGAATAATAAAAAGAGTTGTTTCAAGTCCATCTGGAATTGAAACAACCAGATTAGGTTCAAAAAAATTAAGTCTAGGAGATTTAAATGGCAGCAGATTTGGAAGAGAAACTACCCGAAAACCAACTTCCACTCATTCCGTTGAATGTTGTGCTTTTTCCTGGGAATATTCTGCCGCTCCATATATTTGAATCCAGATACAAATATATGGTTTCATCTTGCATAGAACAAGAATCCTACTTTGGGGTTGTACTCATAAAAAAAGGAAAAGAGGCAGGTGAAACTTCTGTCCCGTATTTGGTTGGTACGGCAGTAAAGATCATCGAAACAGATTATCAGGACGATGGACGAATAAACTTAATAACGTTAGGACAGCATCGTTTTGAAATCCTGAATTTGGTATATGACCGACCTTATCTTGTTGGAGAAATCCGCACCCCAAGTCTCGATAATTCGCAAGATAGTGACAATTTGGAACAGATAGCGTCAACAGCAAGGCAACTCTATGGGAACTACGAGACCCTGTTAACAAAGACCCTTCCGGATTGGAAGTTACCTGATAGAATTCCGACTTCTCCGGATCAACTTTCATGTCAGATAGGCACCAGGTTACAAATCACTCTCCAAGAAAAACAGGAGATGCTAGAAATTTTCGATATTGATCAACTTTTAATCCATCAAATACAATTGCTTAAGTATGAAAATCAGCGATTATCAGCAACTCGATTGGCCCAAAGCAAGTTTGATATCCTGTATCCGAAGAGAAAAGCATTCTGGAAGAATTCTTCGCTGAACTAACATTGGGCTTAAACCCAAATAGCCATAGTAGAGATACGCGGGTGAACAACCAAATTCCTCCCAACTCATATTTCTCAGAACTTCGCTTTCGATTTCCCGTTTATCACTTTTTTTACCTGAGTAATGCTCTTTCCATACTACGGATATTGTTGGTACCAGCAATATATTGGAGCCTTATCAGCGAACACATGGTTGTGTTAATTTGTGTTGGTGGTGTTGCCTTTATCTCGGACATGCTGGATGGTTACTTCGCACGACGTTTAGATCAAAAATCGGAGCTTGGCAAAGTATTAGATCCGATTGCGGACAAATTGACTATTTCTCTTGTCTCATTTGCCCTTATTTTGTCTCGAAAGCCTGAATTTGACGCCAATTTTCCAGTTTGGGCATTTCTAATCATGATTATGCGAGATCTGCTTATTCTTACGGGCAGCGCATTTCTTTTCAAACGTACGCAGGTGATTGAACCATCGAACATTTGGGGAAGAGTTGCTACTGTTTTTATCTCAATTGCTCTTATACTTTACATATTAAATTATCAACAAATTTTTGTTGTGAAATACAAAATTTCGCACTACATTTTATGGATTGGAATAGCTCTGGCCACAGTATCGCTTCTCAGCCATAAACGACGATTAATTGAAATTTATAGAAATACTGGTTCACTACAGCTAAATAGTAGAAGAGAAAACTAAATGCCAAAAAAAATTTCGGTTTCAGAGATTGCATCCTACATCGGAGTCGCTGAAGTTATTGTTCAATCTGTTATTAACCGACAGGATGCTGACCTGATGCCTTATCTGGACGAATCTGCTCTGCCAGATGAGACAGATCTACAGAGCTTTTCCATAGATGGATTACCGTTACTGATCACCAAGATATCTTACAATATTCCCACAGCGGATATTATTGATAATCTCTCTCTTCAAGTGCAACACCTAGTTTCACAGCAGGAAGAAATTGAAAATCTTAAGAAAAAGAGCGATCAGTTAGCCAAACATAACGAGCAACTTCAAGATCATATCAATGGCCTAATTAAGGAAAATGAAGAATTACAGATCAAACTCCATGAGGTAGAATCAAATGTAAACCTGCGGAACCTTTTCCGTCGCAGGAAATCGTGATGCAATTTTCAGCCGTAGAGACATTCGATCACAAGAAGACAATTGCCATTCTTTCCCTAATCTTGGGAAGTACCTTTCTCTTCCAACCATTTTCCAACCTGTTGAAGGGAATTAGCCTTCCATTACTGATTATCTCAGCTATCTTATCAGTTATTTCATTTCCGAGAAAACCGGTTGAGTTCGTTTCTGCTATCGCACTGGTATTGGGCTATGTGTGTCTCCTTGTCCCTCCGTTATTAGCAAAGTTTAACTTCCTGCAAAGCTTTGCATTTCATCTTTTGGTATCCGGAGCATTAGCTTTTGCTATGACAACAACTCGTAAAAAAACATTTGAACTTTTTACGTCTGCGATTGTTTTGTGTGGTGTGATTCTGCTTTTTCAACCCAATTTGTTACTGAAGACATTTGCACTACCAATCATTCTTATCAATGTGCTGATGGTATCCATAGTATCACCCCGAAAAACAACGCTTGAACGTCTTTGGGTTGTCAGTATTGCTGTTGGTTTGTTCTTTATGTGCCAACCGCTCTGGATAGAATTCTACTACAGCGGTTTTCAGATTTTACTTGGTGGCACAACCGGATTTGTTGTCATCTCTCACCGCTAATTCTCCTTGATCTTTCCCAGACTACAATCTCTGCTAAAACGCAGGCACCGATAACAACTGCGCAAAGCAGGTAGGGACTCTGATGGTTTTTTGCCAAGTCGTCCAATCCACCACCAATACAGGGGCCCAGCAAAACGCCACACCCCAAAATTGCTTCGTGCCAACCACTTTTGTCACCTCTCTCCTGTTGATTGTGTAGACTGTAATAGAGGCTACTGAAATAAGTGGTCGCCGCACATAAACCAATCACACCAAAAGAAGGGATCCAGAAACTCGCATTTTGAAAGGTCCACATACCTAAAAAACCGATGATGGCAGATAACTGTATGGCGATCAACGGGAATATTCGATAGTGCAATTGAGTTGATCTAGTTGACCCAAACCAAGAAAAGGTAACCATTTGAACCAATCCCATTAACAACATCAGATTTCCAAACAACTTTGGAGCAACTCCCATTTCTCTGGTCAATTTTGGTCCAAGATTCCGTAGAACACCAAGTGAGAAATAGGAGGCGAAATTTGAAATTCGCGCGATGTTCAGAAAAACATGCTGGGATTTTGGAGGTATGGTATAAGGAATATTATCGTCTGTTAAGCTGTTTCTTGACTTGACACGTGAGCAAAACCAAATAATTCCCCAATTTGCCAACCCACCGGCACCAGCACAGTAAAATGGTAGAACTGAACTCGATTCTCCCTGAAGATAACTTGAAATTACGGGGCCTATTGTCATACCGACACACCAAAACAGATTAAAGGCCATTAGACGTTTAATCAAGCTTCCACCACCCTTACGCTCAGTCAACCAAGCTTCATAAGTTGGCCAGAACAGAGCTTGGCTCAATCCAACACATGGGAAAACAAGGATGAGTTGGAATCCCGTTTGGCAGAATGAAAGAGCGAAACTGATAACCGAAATAAGCAAACAAGCGGTTAACAGAATTCTTGTACGACCAATTCGGTCTGAAAGTCGACCGAAAGGAATGGCAAACCCAACAAAAAAAGCGGCTGAAGTTGCCATCAGAAGACCAACAAATGTGGAAGAGAGATTAAGATAACTGGAGAAAAACGAGGTGTTGGTGATAAGAGTTCCCAGACAAAAATCCATCAGCAAGGCAGGAAGATAGGGAGCATACCTGAACATAAGATAGAGATTAATGGATCAACACGGCCCAGTGTCCTTGACCAGGTGCAGTAAGTGTAACCGTCTTGCCACCGTGTACCGATATTTGATCTAACCATTCACCTCGATTAATGTCAAGCCATTTAAGCGTCAGATCAGCGTCAAAAAGACTCAAATCTATATCGGCAGTCCCGCCGTCTGGAAAATAGACTGCCATTTCGTTACCAATATTGGCTGTAGCATAGGCTTGATTTTCCTGTCGATTGGACAACAGATGATTATTGGGTTGACAAGAGAAAATGCGAATACTGTTGGTAAGCATTCGCATGCTTTTCAGGTGCTTGCATGCCAGAGAGCTTAATCCTAATCCGCTTGGCGGACGATGAAAACGAGCGGACGCCATACCTCCGAAAACGTTCCTCCAAAAACGTTCAAGGCCATCCTGATCAGTACCAAAATGATATTGATTGGAACCATAGACCTTAACACTGTTGATTGGACGGATTGGATCCAATTGTGCTCGGAATTCCTGTGCGTTGTCCCAGTGCTTTTGCCCCCGCTGATGGTTGTTTTGGGAGGCATCACAAAAGGAATAGATTTCTGGATGATCGAGCGTGTTTTTGTGTTGGGTATGGAAAAGATTATGTGAATCCCACATCTCCGTAGTTTCAACGTCGACGTCTGCATCATTCGCTTTAGCCTGAATGTATTCAGCCCAAAACTTCCCCCATTCAGGTGTAACACTAGTTTCATTATCCATGCAATAGAGAATGTGATTGAATTTGAGTGAATAGGACAAAATCTGATCTACAAACTTTTTTTGATAGCCAAGAACAACCTGTTGATTGTTTTCGGCAGGAATCGACCAGAAAAAATTGTTTTCAGTTTGTGTTGGGTGGCTGTCTACAACTTCAGGCAGGTTGGATTTTTCAAAAGTATAATTAACGTTATTCTTCGGATTAAACGGATTAATATCCCAATTCTGGCGATAATAATCGAAGGTGGCCCACACTTCAATCTGGACGATGATATCCCGTTCAGCCGTTAATTTCAGGAAGTTACCGAAACGCTGCCAGAATTCTTCATTCCACTGGTCAAGATTATAGAGTCCCCCTACCTTCTTGAATTGCCAGACATTCCCTTCATCTCGGCAGCTCATGGTGCAACGGACATAATTCCCGCCCACAGATTGAAGTAGATCTAAATGTTCTTTTATATCAGGAATTTGGAACAGGTTGTCTTCCACCGACCCGCCCAGCAGAAGAATCGGTTCGGACTTGTATTGCCAATATCGTGGATTTTCCTTATAAACCTGAATTCTATTTTCATCAACGGATATTTGGCCAAGGGCCAGACAAGCAACCGCCTTCAGAAGCCCAATCATTTCTCCTCATCAGTATCACCAG
>DTUY01000064.1 GCA_012963885.1 Candidatus Poribacteria bacterium
AAGCTGATCTTTTGCGTTGGAAAATTATCCGACGTAATGTATGTACCGCCGTGGGGGTATCATGACTCGTGGGGGTAAGGCATTGGACCACGGCAATTGAATTAGTATCAACAGATTCAGTAGTATAGCAGCGTTTATAGTTCTTCACTCACTTAAAGAGGATTTGCCAATTGAATGAAGCTCGCCAAATCCTCTTTAAGTTGGATTAAGGACTGTTGATGAACGTACATCATGTGTCCCGCTTCATAGTAAGAAATTGATACATTTTGTTGGAGTGATTTGTCCAAGCCGAGATGATTAAAAGTATACCGGGTCGCCATGTAGGGAGTAGCAAGGTCATAGTAACCGCTAGCAACAAACACTTTCAGGTATGGATTGGTTGTCATAGCCTTACGCAAAGTATCGGTTACATTCACATACTGATTCTGATGGGTGTCATAGTTCCACGGGTGAACACGATCAGTTAGGATTTCATAAGCAAGATCGCTTTCAAATTTTAGTTGACTGCGTAGATAATCATTAAGTGTTGCCGTGTAGGGACCAAGAATGTTGGTATAGCTAGGGTCATATTCAAACCTCTCTCCGGCTGAGTCCCGATCCAAACCAGTAAATCGGCTATCAAACCTCCCAACGGTTCTGCCTTGATCACGAAGCAGTTCTTTGCAGAAACGTATGATATTGATACGTAAATCTGTTCGCTCAATATAATCGATTGGCAGGCCTGTATAATGTGCCAGTTTTCGTGTGATTTCCTGCCGTTCATCTTCGGGTAATTCTACCCCTTTCATCAGGGCCAAAGTGTACTCACCAACGGCAAATGCTTCTACTTCTTCCAGTGTCTGATACAAATCCGCTTGTAGTCCTTCATCCAATAAGTTGTGATACCATGCAGCAGCCGTAAAACTAGGAAGATACAGGATGTAGGGAAGATCATTACCGTTCATAAACCGGATTGTTTGAAAATCAAGTACCGAAGATATCAACATTATACCGTTAAGGTAGAGACCATGTCGTTCCTGCAAGTATCCGGATAAACCAGCAGCACGCGTTGTTCCGTAACTTTCGCCAATCAAAAACTTTGGGGAGGTCCAACGTTGATAACGGGTTGTATATAGCCGGATGAAATCACCAATTGACTCGATGTCTTTCTTGAAACCATGAAACTGCTTGGCTACTTCACCTTGTACCACACGACTAAAACCTGTACTAATAGGATCAATAAAAACCAGATCAGTTTGATCGAGAACAGAATACTGATTTTCAACAAGCTGATAAGGCGGTTGAAGCAGATTACCTTGCTGATCAGTCTCAACACAACGAGGTCCCAAAACGCCCAGATGCAGCCAAACAGAAGAGGAACCAGGGCCTCCATTGAACGAAAACGTTATCGGCCGTTTGGTTGTATCTCCAGCGTTATCAAGCGTATAAGCAACAAAAAAAACAGAAGCCTTGGCTTTCTCCCCACCTGATTTGCTATCTTTTTCCTGTTCCTCTTTTAACACGATGGTACCGGCAGTAACAGTATAGTGAATCTCCTGCTGGTCAATAGTGACGCTATGCTGGGTGATAGAAAGCTGATCCTCGGGCTCTTCTGGTGGGAGATCTTCTGGCTGACCCTTTCCTTCTTCAGGCACCTTTTTCTCCTTAGTTGTTTTCTAAATATAGATCTATGTTTGGGATTCTTGAATCTCTGACAGCCTAATCGGAATATGTAACCCGCGATAACCGCAGATCAGATCGAAATACTTGAGGTTTATAAATCGAAGTGCCAAGTAGCATACGTGCACATTCCTGTACCCCTTCAGTAACAGCTGGATGCGGATGCAGTAACTCTGCCAAATCACGGACAGAACAATCATGTTTCATCATGAGTGAGACAGCCTCAATGGTAGTTGATGCGTGGACACCCAACACGCGCATACCCAATATACGCATATCTTTGTCGTCTGTTACCAGCAGCAGTTTGACAAATCCACCCGTTGCACGCATGGCGATTGCCCGGTTAACGAGTGAATAACCATAGACCGAAACTTGACAGGGAGTACGACTATCTTGAGCTTGCTGTTCATTTAATCCAATTGCTGCCACCTCGGGATCAAGGAACATAATAGTGGACAAGTTATCGTAGGATAGCACATTATCGGTACTTTCATAGATGTGTTCGATGACATAACGACCTTGAATTTCACCGATACTGACCAGGGCCTTATCAGTAGAGACATCACCGATAACGTAAATGTGGGGAACAGAGGTCTGCGTATTATTATTATACGACCCTGATCATTGACTGCAACTCCCGCCTTGTCTAGATCAAGTCCAAGGATATTTGGAACGCGACCAACTGATATCATCGCACATTCAACGCGAATAGCCTCCTCTCCACCAGTATAATGTTCAATAGTATATTCAACCTGATCATCGACAACTTCCATGGATAGAAGTCTTGCTCGATGATGAATGGTTACACCTTTGGCCTCAAGGTTAGTTGAACAAATACGCGAGACATCCTCATCCTCGAACGGCAAGATGCGGTCTGCCTGATCGATCAGATATATTTTTGTCTGTCCGAAATTGGCAAAAATCGTAGCGAACTCACAACCGACCACTCCAGCACCAAGAATCACCATACTCCTGGGCAAAGACGTTAGATCCATCATATTATCAGAAGTCATGATAAAACTACCATCAACAGTGATTTCATCATTGCGGCCTACTTCCAGTCGCAATGATGAAATGTTCGGCTGTAACTTTTAAAGATTGGCTAGATTCATTCCCGTCAACAAACAGAGTATTCTAATCGAGAAAACGAGCATTACCACGCACTAAGTTTATACAATTCGGACAACTAAGTCGAAGTTGGGATAGTGCTGCGAATTGCTCTAAAATTTGAGATACTTTTTCATCGATAGCTCGATGGACACAATTCACAACGTGTGAAAAATCAATTTCAACATTTTCGG
>DTUY01000065.1:0-1838 GCA_012963885.1 Candidatus Poribacteria bacterium
CTAGGAGGAGTTTGCTAAGAAACGGTCAAAGAGCCATAGATCCTCGCTGCCAACTGCAACGACTGGTTAAGATCATTTCAGCATATATCACCAGATTATCTCCGATATTATTGGGATTGCCTGCTTCCTTGGCGAATTCTTGGACGGAGGTATTGTGTCTGAGAAAACAGAAGGATTCCTCCGGAACCGCGCCACATTTAAGTGCACTTTTTGGTGCCAGAGTCACGCCATTTTCTTCAGGTTGCCGTGGCAGTAACCATACTAAATTGGGCAGTTCCGCTATAAGCATCTGGGTTGATTTTGGTAAGCTGATCTGCTGATATGATGGTATATGAAAAGGTCTCGCTGGAATGCTTTCGACTCGCATCTGCAAGCAGATACTATGTCACTCTCAATTTTCCGATTCTGTGATACTATAGTAGTATGAAAAGTTGTTAGGCAATCTCTAAACGAGTCACTAAGTTTTAAATGCTAGACGGTTTTTTCATCAATCCAATCTTGGCACTCCGTTGGAACAGTTTTGCTGTTCACGTTAAGCGAATGGCAAATGGACTAGCGGACACAGACGTAGTTTTTATCCATCAAAGACTCATGATCAGACCTGGATCTTACTAGCGATGGTGACTGGATCAAACAGTTGCTTGAGACTACTGTGGATCATCAGATTGATGTTTGGCTGGGTCTGGATGCCTGTTACACAACTACCGAATGGCATTACGATAAGTCATTACAGGCACTCAGTCAACGTTGCCAAACCACGGCTAGCGAATTAGCCGATTTATACTAAGATGCTGGTTCATTGGCAGGCTTCTATATCCCGATCGACCTAGACCAACCGCTAAAAAAAATGGGGGGGGGTAACTTCTTACTTCAAGTGGTTTCGCATTGTCATCAACTCGGTTATTCGGTCGCTTGTTCGGCATCTGGACCTCGTCCCAAACTAACAGGGCGGCATTACGAAGCCAATCAGCAGGATCAGGAATGGTGTGGTCATGTCAAGCGGTTACGTCGAGTTTGGCGTAAATCTTGGCAGCAAGCGATCGACCAAAGTCAACTGGACATACTGGTGATTCGTGATTTGTGGGGGGTGAACAAGAGTCTAAACCTAGAAGAAGATATGGATTATTTTCGGAATATCAGAAAATGGGTTTTCCTATCACGATCTTGTCCCCTTGTTAGAAAACGAAGTTGTGTCTCCTCGCTTAGTGTGTCAAGGTGATGATCCATGGTCGAGGACGTGTCTACTTCGGCAAAAAGTAGATCGGATTGAGGAGTTTCTTCGGCAGCGTTGCCTAGTTGAGGGGCAAGTGGTTTCGGTTTTGGATACCCGTTTCCCCTCAACCACACAACAAAATCAGTGGCAAGAGGATGCCGATTGGATCACCGGTCTTTACGTTGGGGCAGAAAGTTTGCGCTATGCTACAACGGGCGAAACCCGTTGGGATCAGCGAGCCAGAGACCTACTAAAAGATGGAGACTTACTGCGCCCAATACAGATTCCTTTAGCTTATATCTTGGGAGAGAGATCGCCTTCCAAACAGACGTGGCAATTACCTGCCGATTGAGTGGCGGCCACCAAAAGAGTTTGGCTGGAACTACTATGCGGGGGAGGAGGCTCGTCGAGCAACCGGGTATGCAGGGCATCATGGCATTCATATTCAGTATAGCGGCGTCGATTATTTGTTAGCCTATTGGCTGGCACGCTATCACAGTTTGGTCTGTTGATTTTTGATTTTATATCTGCAGTTCAGTGAGACTTTGACATCCTCTTTGATCTCTGGAACAGTTAGTCAGAAAAGAAGTTCGCGTCTCTTTGACATCGTTCATCTTTGAGTCAC
>DTUY01000065.1:1938-34904 GCA_012963885.1 Candidatus Poribacteria bacterium
CTATTATCCTTATGGTGCCAGAAATCCCGGGCTAGTCTAACCTTTTTTTATGTGCTAAACTAGTCCAGATTTTTATTTAATTTTGATAGAATGAATTTAAATTCGTCCCAAATTGATGTTAATGCTCATTGACTGAAATGTGGGATTAATCTCTCAGGGTTAGTGTTGTTTCGGCTAATCTTAAATTTCCAAACAGGAGGTTGCTGATGGATTGGGGAACGATGAGCAATGAGGAAAACTACTGCTTTGATGTAGCGGGTTATCTGCATGTTCCGGGGGTATTGATCGGAGATGAGGTCAACGCACTATGTCAAGCACTAGACGAAAGTGGACAGACCAGGGAAATGTTAGGCTGGCCGGCTCCGTTGCAAACCCCGTTTCGGGATCTTTTGGTGCATTCCAGATTGGTGTGGTATCTTAATCAGATCATTGGATATGGTTTTCGGCTGGATCAAGAACCCAAATTGTTATGCGATTCCACTTGCGATGTGACAGCACCGCTTGTTGGTGGTAGCGAGCCAAGAGACCCGGCCAGAGCCTACTATTTTCAGAACGGGCGTAGATATTGCCAAGTGGTTCAGGCGATCTGGGCACTTGCTGATGTGAAAGAAGGTGACGGCGGGTTCGTGATGGTACCGGGTACTCACAAATCCAACGTGGAGACGCCTGAAGACGTTGCCACAGGCGGAGATGATGTAGGCTTGACGTTTCAGCCGTCGCTGAAGACAGGTGACCTGTTACTGGTAGCAGGAACAATATTGCAGGGGATGCGACCATGGAATGGGAAAGGTCCGCAACGACTGTTGAGTTATCCTTATGTTGGCAGGGCTGCTCTTCAGTCTGCCGGGACGGGAGCCAAGACCAAGGAGAATCCTTCTCCTGAATGGCATCAGGATATTTCTACCGAGCAAAGTGCATCGCTTTACCGTCCGGATTATCAATACTCAGTACCTCCACCGGTGGTTGTAACGGACGGTGAGACAGTGGAACTCGATGAGTCGCGCGAAGTGTTCCACCCATCAATTTACAAACTGGATATAGATTCTGGGATTGATCATAAGGAATTCTATTTTTGGGAGTTGAATGGATATCTGGTGTTGCGTGGGGTAATGAACGAGGCGTGGTTGGAAGAGGCAAATCATGCCATAGACCAGTTCCAAGACCGAATTGTGGTGGGCGAAGAGTTATCACGGGGTTCAAAAAGCTTGGCAGGGACAGGACGTCCAACGCTAGGCGGTTTGCTGGAGTTGCCTCAGCCATATTGCAAGTCGTTCCGAAGGATGGTATCTTACCCACCTGTGCAACATCGGTTGAACTGGATGGGCGGTAGCGGTGCTCGAATGAGCGGCCCCACGGTGTTCTGCGCAGTGCAAGGAACCTCTGGACATTCCCTTCACGATGGTGGAGAACCCATGTATCCGCCGATGGGCTATCAATTTCAGAGTGGCCGAAGCTATGCAGAAGCCGTGACGATCACTTGGCAGTTGCGGGATGTTCTACCAGGCCTAGGTGGATTTGCCTGTGTACCTGGTTCGCATAAAGCAAAATATCCTTTGCCTCCAGGTGTGCGGTCCTATGATGACCATATGGGATTGGTGGAGCAATTGGTTATGAAAGCTGGTGATGTCCTGTTTTTTGCTGATGGGGCACTTACTCACGGAACCACAGCTTGGAAAAACCCAATTCCCAGACGAGCGGTTTTGATCAAGTATTCTTCACGGAGCTTTCACCGTAGCGGCGGCGAGATGGCACAGCCCTGGAACCGGTGGAGTCACCATTTGATAGAAGGGATGACAGACGCACAGTTGGCCGTTATGCGTGGAACCGATCGGGATGCCAGACAGCATAACGTGCCTCGACTAGAAGTGAAAGACGGTGTTGTTGAGGTGTCCTATGAGCGGGGATCGGCACTTTACAGTGGTGACGCGCCGAAAGGTCCGGTGGTTGATAAGATACCCCGTTCGTGATTCGTCTATTCAAATCGTTGCTGGATGGACTATCCACCGGTGATGCTCTGCTTACTGCCTTTGGTTTACGAAGTTAGAAACGGTAAAACCTGGGTCATCTGTCAACCTGGTTTCCTGACACGCATATGTAGAAAGTAGGCAACGACTCGAGCATCCTGTATCTCGGGACATACACGAACTGTTTCATCATCTGGACGTGGCTCGTTGACGTATTCCAAGGTGAATCCCGTTTTAATCAATAGGTTTAGCCATTGACTAATTGTTAGCGTGAATTGAGGGACCTTAAACTTCGGTAATACGGCCTTCATTTCGGGTGGCGCAGTTCCAAAAATCCATTCTTTAATTTTACCCTTTGGATTTTGAAAGTAATCACCAACTTCAATTGCATAGGTTTGTCCATCCAGATCACGCAGATTTCTCCGATGCGGCGTGTTAAAACAGGGATGTGTAATAGAAAATTGCAGGAATCCGGTGGGCCTAAGCAGACGGTGAATTTCATTTAGGACGCAATCTATTTCAGCAATATCCATCAAACTCATAAAGGCGGTGGCAAAATCAAACGAACAATCGGTAAATGGTAATTCGACCGCACTGGCAACTTGATAATCGATGCCCAGTGTTTCTTGGTTTTCAAGTTGCTTGGCGTACTCAATGAATATCTCTGAAATGTCGATGGCTTCCATTCGGGCTCCACGCTTTGCTAGGAGTCGTGTATTATGACCTTCGCCACAGCCGATATCTAAACCCTGGAGTGATTTAACATCTGGTAACCTATCGAAGAAAGCCGGTGTGTTGAGGTAATCTCGATAGATATCGCAACCGGAGCGGGCCAATCTCGTCCATGTGCTGGCATTTGCGTCCCAATAGCGGCCGACTTCCTTATGGTCCATCAACATATCTTTCTTTGATCAATCTAGCTATCATAAGTTAACTAAAGTTTAAGCAATAAAATTAACCTAGTAAATATCCTGTAAAATCAATTGTTTCCTGTTGGTTACTACGGTAAGTAATCGGTTTAGGATCTAACCAATTGACAAGATGACCCTTGAGAGAATAGGCAAACAGGTGATTCCCTGTTGGGTTATAGTGACCGATAAAGTAGCGACTAAAATAATCGTCTATTGACAGGCGAAAACTTCGGTAATCTTCTGCATGAACAAGGTTCATATCAAAATGCTGAATGCTCTCACCTACGAGAAAATCAACGATTTCTTGGTCGTATCGTTTATGACCTTCTATTAACTGTCGAACGACTCTCGGGCATAGTGTAATGACCATCATCTTCTTTTGATGATTCTGACAATAGTTTAAGGTTTGTTTTACAATGTATTTAGTAGCGGAGAAGCCGTAAGCGTCCCGTAGCTTGCTGATTGATGCTTTTAACTTCTTGCTGTTGCTTCTGTCGATGGTAGATACTCCCAACACTTCAGCTAAAATATTAAGACTTTCGGAATCGAGTGTGTCGAAATCGACGTAGTCAAAAAGGCTTAACTGTAGCATCAAATCGTCTTTTGTAGCCTCCAACATAAAGTCTGAATCGGTCATCTGATAGAGGTCTTCCTGCATTGAAATCAGCGAGTTTTTTTCAACAAAATTTCCAGTATTAAGATCTATTTCAAGATTAGCCCAGAAATTCCCGTGAAACATCCGTCCACCGGCGTGATCCCACCAGCGATGGATTAAGATATGCCGACACCGCAACAGGCTGCGATAGTGATCGTCTCCCCAGATATAAAGGATGATGTATTCGGCTCCGTTATCAGTGGCTTCCGTTCGCAACATGCGGCGATAGGCTTGGTAGACTCCATATCCGCCAACACCGAAATTCTGAATCGGTTCCCCTAAATGTGCGGCCAGATACTCTTGCCAGGTTTCGCCATCACTAACCTGATGACATTGGGTAAAGCTATTACCGTAGGTGTTTATTCTACATGAACGGTCAGAATAAGCGTAAGCCGATCTTCGCCCGTTAGCCTGCACTGTGGAGATAGTGTAACTGCTGTCGATACCATCTTTCGGCATATCGTTACCCAGAATATATCCAAGTTCTGAATCGAACTGCGCCCAGGTAGGTTGATTGGGATCTAAAAAGGTATCAATATCAACCCGGGTGATGGCGCTTTCCCGAATGTATTGTTCGAAGGAAATCATATATGCTTTTTTCTGGATATGAACCCGTTATTAATCTAGGTGTTAATCGTGGCATCAATTGACGATTAGCTGTTATCTTCCGGATAGTCGATAGCCCAACTGCCTCCAGCCACTTGATTATCGGGCGACTTTTGCCAGAAGGATAAGAACTCCTCACTAGCTTGATAGTGCGTCAGATGAGAAATAAATAGGCTATGCAGTTCATTCACAATCAGTTCATTTTGATCGGCGATATCATTTGTGGCTAACGGATCGACACCAAGTTCGTACAGCTCAGGCTTTCCATAAGCTCCAACTGGCGCGTATCCCCACCGGTCAGTGACTAAAAATGGAGTTGTGGATCGTCTGGGTGGCATTGAATCTGGTGATTTCAAGTGACAGCCGCTTACCGCATGGTCTCGATGCTTACCTTTTCCCTGCAACAGATTATCTGCGAAGGAAATGCCATCAAACGGTTTGAGAGGATTAATCTCTAGGTTGGCGAGATCGCATAGTGTTGGAAGGAGATCAATTGGTTGCACAATCGCTTCCAATCGATTGCCAGATGGGATGTCCCCACCAGCAACCATCAATATGGCATGGCCAATCTCTGGATAGATGGGCCAGTATCTGATGTCTTCGGCAGTAATGTTGGATTTGCCCGTTTGTCCGTGTTCGCCAATCGACATGCCGTGATCCGACATAACCATTACGATGGTATTGTCCCAGATTTCCAGATCGTCTATCTTTTGAAGGACGCGCCCGATGGCACGGTCTACCAGTTCTGATTCCGCTGCGTAGTGTGCCCACAGGTTTTGTAGTTCCTCTGCCGTATAGGCGGAGGAAGGACCATAGTTGGGATGCATCATCGGTGGACCATCATAGTGATTATGGTATCGACGAACCAGATATTCCGGTGGATCCCAAGGTTCATGCGGATCAAAGAAGTCAACCCATAAAAAGAAGGGGTCTGCTTGGCTATTTTCTTCCAACCACCGAATAGTTGTGGATGATGTCTTAGCCGAAAATGTATCTGCCTCACAGCGATAGTATCGGTTGGTCCACCGGTGAGTATCAACTAGTGAATGACCTCGGAACATTGGGTGAGTGCGAGTTTTTTTAGCTGGCGTAACGGTTTTAATTGGATCATTTAAATGAAGTAATGGTTTATCTCCTTCCTGTCCACGATGTTGAAAGGCGGCATCAAAATCATGTTGAAACCGCGAATTAAAAAGGTGTGGGCAGTCAACAATGAGTTGAGTCGCATAACCAGCTTGGCCAATTAGTTTGGCGATATGGTTTGGCCCACTGACATCTATCGGTTGCCAACCATAGTGTGGCCAACCGAGAACACCAGTAGCAAAATCAGTACGGTGCGGAATAGTGGGGAAACTTCCCATATAGAATTTTTCAACGGAAGTTGCCCGTTCTTCCGCGAATTTGTCTAGTTCGGGTGTACGAACTGGACGTTCAGCTAGATCTCTTAAATTGTCATATCGAAAGGTGTCGGTAATCATGACAATAACATTTTTCATCTCTGCTCGTTCCTCCCTAGATGTTTTTGGGAAAATAAAAAAGCCTTGTCTAACCAAACATGTTATTGGTTTGCTGCACGCCAGAATCTAGATCGATCTCCACTTGTTTCTGCAAGCGGTTATTGGTCAGAAAATTCCCGCTACCGGTTCCGGTCCATTGCACAGCAAATTCTGTTTTGGGTTCTTTTCTGGTATCAAGGATGTTGCAGCCGCTTACAATAACATCCTTCGATTTGTCGACATAGATACCGTTTGGATAGCCATCCAGTATCTGGCAACCATTTACATTTATCCGTTGACAATTTATGATTTCTAATAATCCATTCCGGATAATTGGTTTGGATTCAGGAACCGTGTGTTGACCGCTTTGACAGTCTTGAATAATTGACCCGTTGAATATGCAATTATAGCTGTCGGTCAAACGAATACCGGTGCAGAGTTGATTGGGTTCATAATCCGGATTATGGTCGAAAGTGTTCTGGCCAATAACAATATTTCGTGATCCGTCTACTTGCAAATTACGGTGGTGTCCACTGTAAATGATATTTCCACTGACAACGACTCCGCGACAGGCAATCAGGTTGACATTTGTTTCCTGACTACCAATCAGGTTACCTGAAATAGCAAACATTCCGGCTTTATGATTTTTCTCTGGATGATGACCAATCATCAGGATATTGGCGCCACCAGGGCTATACTTGGCTTGAACAGTGTTACTGACAATACTACCCTCCCGAACTGACGAGCGATCTTGACTGGAATCGATCCAGATATCGGCCGAAATATCAGCCTTTACATCGTAGTTGTATTCGATGTCGTTACCAGTAATATGTAAATTCCGGATTTCCGAATTAACGACCTTGATACCTCCCTGTAAGCAGTAACTAATGTGCGAATTAGCGATGATGACTTGATGAAGGTTCACAGAGTCCAGAAAAACACCAACACCCCGGTTATGATAGATATGGCATTGCGATATCAGTACATTTCTGGCATGCCGACGAATATGGATTCCATTTCGTAACTCGCGCAGCAATATTCCAACCAAAGTTGATTGCATGGTTCCTTCAATCCAAAAACCATCTGCGTCTGGATGCTTGCCTTCAATTTCAAGGTGTTGAACGGTTGGCATCCTTTGGCTGGCCCATATCTCGGGACTGAAACTAGCAGGATCAGCCGATTGATGGTGCTCTCCAATCAGATGAAAAGCCGGACCTGCTCCAGCCATTAGAATCTTGGTGCTTCCTCCACACCCGTTAATTGAGAATCGGCCTGTTTGATCTAGCCGAATCGGAATTGTCCTTGTGATGAGATAATTACCGGATGAAAATTGGAGAGTGCCATCGCCTGCATCAAGTGTGTGCAGAATTGCCTCCGTATCATCAGCGATTCCGTCTCCTGTTGCACCGTAATCAATTACATTGCTCATCGTATTATGTCAATACCTGAGTAGGTTCACCAAGATAATCCTAAAGACTTGCGAATGTCTGAATTTAATAAGCGCTATTTCTGTTTGTCAACGAACACCAGCGCGAGGTTAACAAGTGATCGAAAAGAATGTTAGTCGCTGCAGAAGTTCCAATCTGCTTCAGGGCCAAAGCCGCATGAAAACGAACGTATCGATTCTCATCGTTCAGCACAGGGATTAACGCCGGTATCGCAGATTCAGCAGATATCCCCATCTTGGCCAGTGCCCGTGCCGCATTGTCACGAATCCAATAATGTTCATCCTGTAGCAACAACGTCAACGCTGAAACAGTCTCTTCGCTCGGATGACCAATTGTTCCTAATGCCTCGGAAGCATGACGTCGCACCCATTCCGATTCATCGTTCAGCAATTGAGTTAGTTTCGGTGTCGCTTCTTGGGCTGATCGACCAATATCACCTAAGGCGAAAGCAGCGTTGGCGCGAACTGATTCATCCGTATCATCTAGCGCTGTTATTAATGCTGGGATGGCAGAACCGCCAGATGCTCCTAAGGCGAAAGTTGCGTGATGGGAGACGTCCTCAGAATCATCGCGCAACATCTCTATCAAGGTGGGAACAACGGAAGGCCCGATAGTTCCTAGTACGTAAGCTGCCTCAAGACGAAGGGCTTCATCTTGATTTTTATCCTGCAGTGTTTTTATCAGCTTGGATGTGTTTTCGCGTGTTGATTCGATATCTTCGATGGCACCGTTTTGTTTTCCCCGGTACCAGTTCCAAAACTTTGACCACATGAACTGATGTCTGTTATCGGAGTTTCCGTTATGAGATGATTGCCATCTTGCTTGGTCATTATCCCAGGAAGGTTCTTGGGGATCTTCAAGGCGAATAAAAAGAAACTTTACCATATAGCGTTTTTTCTGGCTATGGTTCGGCATTGCCCGATGCCAAAGATCGTAGTGTACGATCGTTAACGTTCCTGCTTTTCCACAGAGCGACAATTCCGGTTGTGAATGTGCTGTTTCATGTGTGTCGTAATACTGTGTGCCAGGTAGTACTGCGGTCGGCCCCATGTCTTCAGTGGTATCTTGAGGATAATAAAACGCCATCGTCCATCGGCAGCGGTGATGGCGCACCTGTTCATCCCCTTCATAACTATCCTTATGAAAACCTTGTCCCTGACTGCCTGGTTGATTAAGGTGGCAATAGCGGTGTGGGTGCATCACATAGTTTGGTCCCAGTATACTGGTCATCGCGCCGTGCACCACTGGGTGATCGAAGACTTTTTGCATGTCTGGAACGAGAGGAAGAATGTTATTACCAAGATTGCCATGGTCCTCAAACATTTCCTCCACTTTTTGATAAACGTTGTTGTGAAATGAAGCTGGTAGATCGGTTTTCAGTGTAACGTAACCGTTTTGAATAAAATCTCTCATTTCTTGGTCGTTAAGAAGTTTTTTTTCGCCAACCATTTTATTTTTCCTTAATTTTTATTAATTGATTTCAGAGAGATTAATAAAAACTTATCGACTATATTGAAGATTAGGATTTCCTTTCTGATTACATCCAATCTGACAATACAAATCGTTTCTCCGTTTCTGCTGATATGTAGGCTCCATAGCAGACTGCCAAAATATCCCGCGCCAACTCCACGGTACTCTTGGGTGACCGGCCGTCAGCTATTGCTTGGCAAAAGTCTTCCAACTCATGAGGAAAACCGTTCATCCAATCTTCGTCCGGGTTGGTCAATTGCCAACCCGCTCGGGTTTCCACTTTCTCCCGTATGTAGACATCGCCTAAGACTTGATCGTTTGGCGCATAGGATAGCATACTTGTGTTGGGATTAATATTGCATTGAACGACAGCTTTGCTGGAGTAGACTGTCATGACGTTCATAATACCTCCCAGCACAATGTCTGCAGCAGTGACCTGCGCTATAGAATTGTCAGTGAAAGTAATAACCATTGTCCCCCAGTCTTCACAATCTTTCCAGCCACTTTGAACCCACTTTTCGTCTTCGTTGACGAAGCTGTCAATCTGGGTCAGGTTGGCCACTTGCGCCAGCACACTCTTGGGTTTTATTGGTTTGCCTTCTTTCCGTTGACCTTCATTGTACTTTAGATAAAGTGCTCCGGCTACAGGATGACAACCTTTATAAAAGAGACTTCCTCCGCCGGAATAACGCCACTCTTTGGCGTAATCTGAGTGGGATCCGCTATGCGATTCCTCAGCCACAATACGAAAAATTGTGTTCTCACTTTGGGCCAAGATGTTATTTGCTTTCTGCACACTGGGTGCATAGATCCAGTTTTCGGCATAACAGAACGTTACCCCGCTGTGTTTGACAGCATCTACCATCTCATCGGCGGATTTAAGCGCATTTTCAAACATCGCCTTTCGAGATGTTTTATGTCCTACTAGCTTTTCTTTGCCATCACCAAAATAACCTGTTAACGGCTTTTCGCAGACCATATGCTTGCCAGCTTTTGCTGTTTGAATAACGAATGAATGGTGCAGGTAATTGGGAACACAGAGATCAACAAGTGTAATTTCTGGGTCTGCCAGAAGTTCTTCAACAGAATCATAAGTTGTCTCAAGCTGATGTCGTTTGGCAAAGGCCTGAGCACTTTCTGCCTTTTTGGAGGTGACACCTTTTATCCGGATGTCCAATCCCGGCACACGCCGATAATTTTCAACATGGAACGAAGCGGCGAATCCTGCCCCGACAATACCAATAACAATAGGATCAAGACTCATAGAATTCTAACTTCCTTCGACAGCAGTGATTCGGCAAAAATGTTAGATAGATTATTTGTTTCAGCCTTGCCAAGATAAGAATTGTGTGACTGCGGGTCTTGGACTTGGTGTAATACCTTGGCTTGAATTATCACTGTTCATACTCCATAAACCTGAGGATACCAAAGTGTTGTGGTCGGTGATAATCGATTTTTCGTGTTGGCGACCACGCCGAGTACTCGTCTTCTTTCTTGATCTTTCCCCGTTCGATACGATAAAGATTTAGTCGCCATTCATCTCCCTTTTTTGGCGGGATGTTCGGTGCGGTGATACAGTCTGAAAATGGAATGGCCATCTCACAGAACCACGATTGGTCAGGTTGGCTAGGTTCAACTCGCTGGTTGGGGTGACTTGTTTTAAGATGTCCATCAATAAAAACTGCGTGTTTGAGATCTCTACTTTCCCAATCCAATAAAACTTTAATTCCGAGCTGTTGCTGTTTCCCGTTAATCACGAACCCATCAAAAAGTACGTTCATCGGGTTTACTTCAAGCTCGATATAGGTTTTCTGATCCTTATCCGGATCAATAAAGACTTCAACCACTTCTTCGCCATAAATTGGTCCATCATGATCAGAAATGGTTGTCCAGATGTCATTATCCGAACAAATAAAGCCGACATAGAGATATTGATCATCCCAGAGCATTTTTGCTTCCGTTTTCTTGTTTGGTAATTGTCCAGTGTCAGTTTTTACCAGTTGAACCGCTTGTGCTTTTTCCCATACCGATTCATTTAACTTGCCATCGATTTCAATCTTTTGATCAATGTATACACAGTTGTACCACGGCGGTTTAAAGTTGCTCTTCTTGGCGACTAGACTTGGTGCAGACAGAAGGTAACAGATGCTGAATACAACAAAAATCGATCTTTGGATTTTCATGTTATAGTTGCTCTTTCGGTGTATTTATAGGTCAATCCGATTTTGATATATTTTTTCAACCAGTTCCATGGATTTAATGGCATCAGTAAAGTTGGTTTCAGGAAGTAGGTTCTGTTGCAAACAATCAACAAAATGACGATTTTCGTTATAGAACCCATAAGCTTTATAGTTCTCATTACTACCCGCAACTTCATTGGTGGCAAGTTCTTGGATGCCCTCACTGGTATGAATTACCGCTTTTTCACCTAAATCTGGATTTATATATGCCGAAATGCCGTGTGCATGCATTTCAAAAGTGTGGATTCGTGCGCCAACAGCCCAGTTGGTGCACAAATAACCTGACGCTCCACTATCGAACTTGACAATTGCATTGAAACTGTTTTCGCGTTCAGAGTCAAAAGCGTTAATATCGCTAGCAACGGCTTTGACTTCACCACCGCCCAGCCAGCGAAGCGCGTCTACAGCATGAATAGCATCACAAGTCAGCACATCAATGACACCGTTATAATATAGCGCTGAAGGGCTATTCTTATGAAAGGTTGACATACACTGAATAATTGGTCCGTTCCTTTCAACAATAGATTTCACTTTTTGCATTAACGGAACGAAGCGGCGATTAAAACCAACCATGGTCTTGCAACCGTTCTTTTCGGCAAGCCTAGCCATCTCTTTAATCTGATGAAGTGTAAGAGCCGGTGGTTTTTCGATGAAAACATCAAGCCCTTGGGCAAGTGAATGCATAACCGGTTCAAATAGATGTTGGGGTGGCATCAGAACATAAATGGCTGAGGGGCTGGTAGCCTCAATCATTTTCTTGTAGTCGGTAAACGTGTTTTCAATCCCGAACCGTTCGGCTGTTGCCTGTAACTTTGATCCGACAAGGTCGCATAGAGCCACAAGATTCACGTCTTCAAATTCCACAAGTGATGGATAGTGAACTCCGTTCGCCATTCCTCCTGCACCAATAAGTGCAATATTGGTTTTCGTCATGATTTCTCCTTTTTCTTATACAAGTCCAATTCGTTTCCGCCACAACCATTCGATACTAAAAAGAAGAGTGATTATTACAAAAACGAGCGGTATATCCCACAAATCTTCTTCAACAATTTTTGATGTAGAACTTTCAACTAGCGGAATTTTCTCAACCATCTCATCAATCTGATCTATTGTGTAATACTGTCCACCACTCAACCTTGCGATGTCCTTTAATAATTGTTCGTTCAATTTCGCGTCACTATACTCGACATCCGAGGTGGCAACCTCAAAAAGCCCATCCTGATTTCCTAGATTTTTTCCGGCTAAGTTTCCGATTAGATTTACCTTGTAGTCACCACGCTTTTGTGGAAGAAATCGGCCAGTATAAGACCCGGGATCGCCGAGCACCGAATCTAACTTAACTTCGTCCTTCTTTCCGTTTTTGCCAGTAATAACAGCTCGGATCTTGGCTTTATCCGTCGGTTCAAAATTCTGGTCGAACGCTGATGCCTTGAGTATTACGGGTTCTTTGGGCAAGTATGAAGTTTTAGCAATGTCAAGGATGAGTCGATCTTTGGGTTGGGTGATAAGCCATTTCGCAATCTGTCGCCAGAAACGTTGATACCGATCATCGTCCTTAGGAGAAAGCATCTTCCACCGCCAAGAACTATGTGGTGTAAAGACCATTACCCGACCAGCATTGTAATTATGAGTGGCAATCAAAATACGGTTCCCGAATTCGTTTCGATCTCGCGGATGAATGGCCAATACAACAGCTCCCGGCTTGGCCCGCCTGACTTGGCTGTAACCAAGCAGATTAGGCAGACTTTTCCACTTATCCAAATTATCTTTTGAATTGTTTGATAGAGTTAGGAGTGAATCGATTTTGCCTTCGGCTGTCAATTTAATCTGGTAGCCGGGGGTAGGGCTTTGCTGTGGTTGTCTTTGCCGTTTCTGGTTAGCGGAATTAATAACTGGTGTGCCAAGTTGAAGTTCAACAGGTAAAATTTGCGCAATTGGGGTGTTAATATAGGAACTTTCAGCTTCGGCATGACCTAGCGAGTCAGATCCACCTAGCATTAAAAACCCACCGCCGCGTGTTTGTACAAATCTGGCTGTGTTTTCAAGCTGCTCCTTGGTAAATTGGGAAGCATTAATACTACCGAAAATGATAGCATCATAATCGAATAAATCCTCTATTGTGTCTGGGTAAAGGCCAAAACTTCGTTCTCCCTGTTGCGTGCCACCGAAATGTTTATCATCTGTAATGTATCGATCAATCACTTGAATGTTGGGATCTTTTTTCAAAGCACGCTTGATGAAAGCAAATTCTTGTCTTGGACGACCATCAACAAATAGAATCTTGCCTCGTTTACTGGGCGAAACTTTGATCAGGAATTTTTTGGCGTTGTTTTGTGAGATGACTTCATCTTTTTCGGTTGGAATTTCGACGATAAATTTTTGGGTGCCCGAATTCCGAGGTATAAACTTGATTGGTATTCGAAGTATCCGGTGGGTTTTATCTAAGTTGATTGCTTGTGATTTTATCACGCGATTCTTATCAACCAAGCGAATGGTCGTTTTTTTCTCTTGATAACCTTTTCGCACAACAGTTACCCATATGTCAACTGGAAAATCCTCTTCCGCCATACGAGGTGCGTCAACGCGCAAAATTTCTAAATCCTGAAAATTCTCTAAGGCTCCGATTCCGACGGCATGGATGGGTAACTTCCGATCTCGCATCTGTAGGGCAAGCTTTGAAATATCAACACCACTTTTATCGGCACCGTCACTGAAAACTACGATACCGGATAGCGGAACACCTTTCAAATCTTCGACGACTTGATTAATGGCCTCAGGAAAGTGAGTGGCTTCACCTTCTGCCGATGTGATTTCAGTTGAGTTGATTCGCTTCAACTGACTGTCAAAGGTGAAGAGTCGCGTTTTGAACTTCTGGTTCAGTTTCTCGAGTATCCCTTGATCCGGATCAAAGAGAAGTTGGTTAGTGACCTCCATCCGAGACTGTCCATCAGGCATGTCCACAACCTGCATACTTTTTGAACTGTCAGCTAAAATTGCTAAGTATGACGTGTCAGGATCGGTTTGGTAGATCATCATAAATGGTTTCAATAGGGCGATTGCGGTAACCATTAAGATCGAAGATCGAAGACAGATCAGAAAACCCCGATTCCTGCCATTTGTTTGGTTGATAGTAATCCGATAGGACCAGATTGCCGCGGCAATAAGTGCAATGAGAATAATAAAGATAATCAGACCAGGAAGTCGGATCTTGAACGATATGTTGCTGTTCTGAAAGATAGTAGCTGGATACTTAATCAACCAGTCAAGCATAGATTATCTCTCAACAGTGACACATCTACCAGACTTGGCTGATTCATGAATAGCATCAATAACCCGTGCATTTTCAAGCGAATCTTCCAGCGGCACAAGCAGGGGATCGTTTGTCGATGTTGCTTGGCATAAATTGGTCAACTCAGCAGCATAGGGGTTTGCACCATCGACCTCAACTGTTTCACCGTTCAAAATAAAACTTGTATCGCCTTTGTTGTTTCCCCAGGCAACTGGTGCCAGAATAGACCCTGCGGTACCCACAATTTCATATGACTCTCGCCATAATGTGCCGAAACCGCTATCAAACTGACCAGAAACGCCATTGCCAAAGTCAAAAGTTCCGCAGACCGTTTCCCAAACGTTGGTGGCGGAAACGTATCTTCCTGACGCCCAAACCCGTTCAGGTTCTGAACCGATGAAATAGCGAATAGCATTTATGCAGTAGCAACCAAGATCCATCATGGCTCCACCACCAAGATCTCCACGGAGGCGCCAATTTGTATAATCCGTTAGACCTGTAGTAAATGTAGTTCTAATATAGCGAATCTCACCAATCTCACCCGACTCAATTTTCTGTTTAACGGTCAAAGTCAATGGATGGTGACGATACATAAATCCTTCCATCAGTAGGACATCATGCTTGGTGGTTACCTGAATCATCTGCTTCACCTGATTGGCATTTAGCGCAATTGGTTTTTCGCAAAGAATTGCTTTTGTGTTGCCACGGACAGCTTCCAAGATATTATTCAAATGAAGTGTTGGCCAGGTTGCAACCACTAGTACATCAGGAGTCTGCTTTTCCAGCATCTGACGAAGGTCAAGGTAAGTATGCTCAACATTGAATTGATCAGCAAAGCTCTTAAGTGCCTGTGGGTTGATATCACAGGCCGCAACCAGATCTAGTTGATCAGATTCCTGACAGGCAGTTCCATGGGCTTTTGAAATTCCTCCACAACCGACAATCGCAATACGATAGATTTGACTCATTTTTACTATCTATGCATGACTTGAGAATCGATATTAAACAAAGTGGCACATCATTCAGCTCTGCACAACACGTCTAGCTTTAGATCGTCATGCCGGAGACTGTTATGGACGATGGAATAAATAGATCTAAGACTTTGTCAATTTGACAGGTTACTGATCTTTATGGACTTTCCTGTGCACCCAGATTGATTGGCGGCAATTGACACTGCCATGGTTTTGACTGCGTCAGCGTATGGGCTGAGAATCTGCGATCTGTTGCCCGATCTAACTGCTCCAACAAAGACTTCGTCTATTGAAGGGCTGGCTTCCGTTTTATCAACATATTCACCGTTTTCTTTGATTCTCAAGCGACTTGGATTCCAGTTGATTAACTGATCTTTATATAGGACATCAACTACATTGGTATGTGACCAATCACCATTATCGAAAGCCCAGTAAGCTGTGAGTGAACCGACGGCGCCATTTTCAAACTTCAATGACACAATATTACTATCGGGACAATCAATCTCAGTTAATACCCGGCTAGTCTGCATGGCATGGACCTCTTCGACCTCGCCAAGCAAATATCGCATCATGTCGATTGTATGTGTTGCCTGTTCCAGCAGTTGCCCACCTGATTTATTCATTTGGCGAATCCAGGCGTCTGGATTGCCCCGACCGGTACCACTCCAGTATTTGCCGATTCCCATACTAACATCGTTCTTTGCCAAAATCTGGCGTGCGAATTTTGTCGCCCCTAGGTATCTTAACTGATAACCAACACAGGTAATTAGGTCCGCTTTGCGAACAGCCTCTTCAACTTGATGCGCAATGTCCATTTCGATAGCAACAGGTTTCTCGACCAAAAACGGCAGACCTCTATCAATCACGTCCAACTCCGGCTGGCCATGGGCAAATACGGGTAGACTTAGATATATGGCATCCAAGTCAGCGCGTTCCAGCATAGAACGATGATCTGTATATGGATTAGCATTATGCTTTTGCGCTGCTGCATTGGCTCGGTTTTCATCAATATCGCAGGTCGCAACTATTCTAGCACCGTCAATGTTCTCTAGCGTGTTCATATGGCCGCTAGCATTACCGCCGCAGCCGATAAAACCAATTTTTGCTTCTTCCATCATATTCCTCGCATTCTTTTCCAAAGGCAAACAAATCCAGATGGATAATTGTAGCAGAGAACCCTGTTACCGTCAATAATTCTACTGAAATTAATTTAGAGGTTAATAGATCTATTGCTGACAGGTTCACCGCGTTCACATTGAACCGGGAGAGGAAAGAATTACAACTAACCACATGCTTAATTCCTGTTCTTGATTACAAAGATTGAGTTAGAATGGCGACCAAGACGGATAGTAATCTTCGGCATTATGATTGGTGAGTCGGGTTACATCAGTTCCATCCGCTTTCATGACATAGATTTCAAAGTTCCCGTCCCTTTTGGAAGAGAAAGCAATTCTATTTCCGCTTGGTGCCCAAGTTGGGTCTTGGTCCACATCAGGACTATGAGTTAGTCTGGTGATGTGAGGTCTATCTACCTTCATGGCATAGATTTCAAAATTCCCATCCCTTTTGGAGGAAAAAGCAATTCTATTTCCATCTGGTGACCAAGATGGATAGTAATCTTCGGCATTATGATTGGTGAGTCGGGTTACATCAGTTCCATCCGCTTTCATGACATAGATTTCAAAGTTCCCGTCCCTTTTGGAGGAAAAAGCAATCTGATCCCCGTTTGGTGACCAAGATGGATCATAGTCTTTGGATATGTTGTTGGTTAGCCTAGTTAAATCCGTTCTGTCTAAGTCTAAGGTATAAATCTCTAAGTTTCCGTTCCTGCCGGAAGAGAAAGCAATCTTGTTCCCATCTGGCGACCAAGATGGATCATGATCTTCCTGCGGATGTTTCGTACGCCGTGTTGCATTAGTCCCGTCTAACTTTAGTAGTATAAATCTCTAAGTTTCCGTCCCGATCTGAAGAGAAAACAATTCTATCTCCATCTGGCGACCAAGACGGATAGTAATCTCTGGCTGGATGATGCGTAATTTTCATCAGGCCAGTTCTATTTACATTAATAGCATAGATCTCGTCATTTCCGTCTCTGTTGGATTTAAAGGTTATTTTACTTACCTGTCTATCATCAACTAATTGGGTTTTCACGGAGTTCCGTTCTGAATCCACAACTCTCTGCTTTTCAGTCTCACCACATCCTAGCACAGTCACCATAAAAACTAGTTCTACTGACAATGGTGACACACTCAATTTCGTCATGGTATGTTTATAATTCAGCAACCCCGGGCTGATCAAGATAACCAATCTCATGGAACCGATCTATCCAGCGTTGTCTAATTTGACTTTGATGTGGATTTTTTAGCCAGTTTTTGGAATAGTTAAATTTGCGCTTGGTGTTGAAGTGATTAATAGAACCAGCATGAGATCTTCCAAGCTGCAGAAGTAATTCAATATCGTCGGAAGCTTTTGGGTTCTGAAAGTAGTCCAGATTGCACGCACGCCTATTTTGACTGCCTCCGTAGGACGCGTGCCATGTACGAATATCAAAAGCGATCACGTCTCCTGGGTTCGTATTTATCGTCTGGCAAGGTACCTCCTGAAGCGGAGTATTTTGAATTCCTTTCGCAAAGATTCGGCGTTCGGTTTCTTGTAATAGATGAGATCCCAGAATCACACGCAAAGCTCCGGTTTTAGCCGTAACCGGATCAAGATAAAAAATATACTTGACAGCAATCTGTTGAGGATTTCCTGTGTCAGAATGCCAGCCAGTATCGCCGACATAGTGATTTGCATCTATACCGATTCCGAGTACGTCCTCTCCACAGATCTGCTGTGCTGGGGTCAAGAACCGAACATCTTCCATCAATGAGGCGGAAAATGGTGTGGTTTCATCTGTCATTCGGCTCCATTGTCGCTGACTGCCATCGAAGGGTTTATGCGGAAATTGGACATCCAGTCCTTGATCGATTTCAGCGGCAAGAATTTCCAGATCCTCAGGTGTTAATAACTGTTGCAGGACGATATAGCCAAAGGTGGCAAAGAATTGAAGTTGATCTTCACAAAGTTCTGGTGAATTAGCCACAGAAAATGGTTTCTCCTTACATGTTAGAATGTTATTTCATCAAATGAACTTAAAAGAGTTGAATTGACAGGTTGATCGAGGGATGATATGCTCTAAAATAGACGATTTTCAAACCAGTCGGTGTCTTTTTAAAGGTGCTTTAAGTGAGTTTACCACGTAATTCATCCTGTCAGCAATCTATAAAATTTGCCAGTCTGTCGTTTGAAAATTTGTCAAGATAGCTCTCTATGCAGAAACAAATATACCTGGCAAGAGATAAGGGATTCATAAAGGTTGGGAAAGTGGGACCAAGAACAATTGCCGGTTCAGATGATCCGATTCAGCAATGTTACGTATACTACGCAGATCTTCGTCATGAGATGGATCAGTGGTTGAAACAAAGCGTTCGCTTAGATCCGCCTGGGCCTAACCAAGGTGGAGAAGATGAAGCAAATTATGCTCTGGCATGGTTTGACCACTATTTGGTTACGGGCAGTACGGATGTCTTGGATCACTGTCAAAATCTAAAACTAGCCCTCTCAGGCTGGGTAGATCGAGAGTGTTTTCACGGTTATGAACCGGTTGCAGAAGCGCATCATGGCCCAGAACCGTTTCTGCTTTTTTTGCCACGTTATATTGGATTGGTACCGGATGATCAAGAAGCCGTTTCGTTATTGCTCGATGCGGCAGAGCATATTGGAAACTGGGTTGATTCCATTCCAGACTGGTATGATTATAATCGTGACGTTTTTCACAGCTTTTTTATTGGTACGCAGGAAGTTCGTGAAGACGGGAAAAATTCTTACGAGTTGGCTGAGCACTTTCGTTTCATTCATCTCGCTCTTGCCGCTTATAAAGTCTCGACAGATCAACGCTACCTTGATTGGTCAATACGGTATGGACGAAAACGGGCAGCACGTATTCTCAGTTGGCCTGAAATACCATTACTATGGGATCTTGATGGGAACGCTCTGAGTCCAACCCAGGTTAACCAGCTTGGTCTTCATTCGTTAGCTAACAGTCATCATCACCACTCCGGAAATAGACTAGGTGGGATTGAAAATCTGCTTGCATCTGGCGCGGTTTACGCGCTTGGAGATCTCTATCTTTTATCAGGTGACCCCATTTTCCAACAGGCAACACGGAAAATTGTTGAACCACTAATTCCAACACTTGTTGATCCATACAACGATCCAGGAGCGGCTGTAATCAGTTACTATCGAATCACGTTTCAGGATTCGAGTTTTGATCCATTAATCGAAACTCAGATTGGGAAATTTCCAGATTCGCCGCCGGATCAACTTGCCTTGATCTTTCCAGAAAGACGGAAGATTCGCGGATTAGGCGTTGGTAAACGAGCGGATATGGCGCTATGGGGAGAATGGTCTGAGGATGGATCAGTTATTCCAATTCAGGAACCTTCGACCGCTACACTATCACTTGCCTACGAATTAACAGATGATCCTGTTTATGCCATGCGAGCTTTTAAAAGTGCTGTAACGCGATTGTCAATTGCCCGGCGTGTGCTTCGTGGTGGCAGAGAACACGCTGACATGGGTGGTGCTATTTGCTCCGTTGCTGCCGGACATGGTCGCAACTGGGGAACCGGTGCCGTTACTGGATGTTATGGGAAACTTCTGCTAGGTTTATCTCTTGATCAAGGTCAACTTAATTCGGTAATTGAGATTAGACAATCTTCAGGTGGGAAATTGATCCCGCCCCAGTTGTTGTCTCTAGTTCAACTGAAATTCTGCCGACAATACCGGATAGTGTTTTATAATGGTAGTAATATCGATCTCAGTTTTGCCTGGCGTCTGGTTAATCCAAGTTCCAACTGGGAGGAAGTTAACTTGTCGGTCGGTGAGATTATTATCTGTTCTAATCAGTAATAAATTGGGAGGATCATGCGCAAAGTTGTCATCACCGGTGCCTCTGGTTTGCTTGGACGCGCTTTAGTTAGGGAATTCCAGGAACAATCTAAATTCACGGTGATTGGTACAGCATTTAACCGTGCAAACACCAATCTTGTTAAGCTGGATCTCTTGGATTTTGATTCCGTGTCAGAATTTCTTGTCTTACACAATCCAGATTTCATCATTCACGCTGCCGCCGAACGGAGACCTGACGTTTGTCAAAACGATCCTGAAACAACCAAGGCGCTTAACATACACGCTACCGGGAATATCGCTTGTGTTGCCAGCCAGATCAAGTCATGGATGTTATATATCTCTACTAATTATGTCTTTGACGGGACATTACCACCTTATACCCCAAATTCCGCTACCAATCCTTTGAATCTTTATGGAGAAAGCAAACTCGAAGGTGAAAAAATGATATGGCAAAATGTAGTAAGCGGAGGGAGCTTAAGACTCCCTATTCTTTACGGAAAGGTTGAGACTTTGGATGAATCTTCCGTTACCCAAGTTGCTGAAGCTGTGGTTAGCCGATCGGAAATTGAAATCGATGATTGGGCAACCCGATATCCGACCTATGTTGATGATGTTGCTTATGTTTGTCACCAGATCCTAGAGCATCGGGCACAAAATCCTGACTTCAATGGAACATATCACTGGTCTGGCAATCAACCGATGACGAAATACCATATGGCTCATACCATGGCTGAAGTTTGGGGAGCTGATGTAGATCATATCATCCCAGGTAAACATCCGCCTGCCGGCGCACCAAGACCTCAGAATTGTCAACTGGACTGTTCTGATCTAGAATTATTAGGAATTGGAAAACGAACAAAATTTGTAGAAGCTATCAGAATTGCGTTAGCATCTATGAATGGGATTTTCAACCGATAGAATCAACAAAAATATTCCATCTAGGTGAGAAACTATAATTTTGCGACCTAATGTAGACATGTTAACCCTAGAAGAAAAATGGTATTTCGACCACCATGGGTTCCTTATCCTGAGAGAAGTTATACCGCAGCAGGACATCGAGAAAATGGTTAAACTTGGCCATCAGTGGCACGCAATGAAGTTAGAAGATCTGCCGCAACCGCTGACTTCGACTGCGGATACTCACCCAGATTATTCGCCAACAATAGCTCGATGGATCAATAATATTCAGTATGGTGATCAGGTTTTTCAAAAGCTGGTGTTGAACAAAGAAATTATGCGTGTCGTTATATCATTGACCAAAGGTAATCCGACTCTGGTTGACACTGCACTGACCAGAAATACTGTAGAATCAGATGATATCCATTTTCACGCTTCTGGTACAGATTACACAGTCTGTGAAGGTCAACTGTACGCCGGCTTTCTAAACGCAGCAACTTCGCTGGTGGATGTACCGAATGAAACAGGATTTGTTTGCTTAATCGGCAGTCATAAAAGAAACTTTCAGGCACCTGATAATATATCGATTTACCAAGGGCCACCAACTGTTATTAATGTTCCGGTCAGCGCAGGCGACTGCATCATTTTTACGGAAGCACTCTACCACGGTGCTAGACGTTGGACAGAAAATTATCCGCGCATAACAATCTTCAATCGCTATATGGGAAATCACTCCGGAGGTGGCCCAGTTGAACAGTACAAGCACCTAATTTCAGATCAAGTCTATGAATTGGAAAAACCATCTGATACAGCGATTCAGAAAAAAATTGTTCAGCGTATTATCGGCGAATTTGGTTAAATCAAAGAAACAAAAGAGAAGCTACAGAAATTCAATTTATATATATTTGCCTTGTAACTGTCCTTCCGATGATGCCCTATTGCATAATTCCTCGAGGTTAATACGGCAAAATGCCTAGCTTAGTTGTACAACTGGAACATAGAGACCCAGAATAGCAGTTGAATAATTTTGGATCAACCTTATTCGATTTTCAGGATGGTAATGTTAGATTCAAGATTTGTTGAACCTCGGTAAGAATCCAGGGGCAAGTATATTCGATCTGATCTTTCTTTTTCTTGATTTTGGATATACTCAATCTCTTCTCTTAACCGAGTTGTAGCTTCTCGTTTAGCGTCAGCGGGGAGTTTTGTCGAACCTTGGATCTCTGCGATCTCGCGCTCAATTTCAACAATTTGAGGGGATTGATCTGCCAGAAAATCGCGATAAACTTTCAAGTTCATCAAAACCTGTAGCGTATAATCGCCAGAGGTGAGATCATAATAAGTGCGTAGGTTGTCCAACGCAACTTTCCTCTCTGTTTTGGTGCTCAGTTTTATTCCTCGAATACTTCGTGCCTCTTTACCATTCCAGATCAAAGTTTTTGATTCATTGGCCATGGTGATCGGATGCTTGGGTTTAACAGTTTCTCCCACTTCATTTTTGACTATGAGTTTAGTAAAAGCACCTGTTCCGCCGGCAGTGACATAAGGTGCCAATAAATCGAACTTACCAGTTTTGATGGTCATGTCCAAGTGAATCGGTTCTTTAGGTTGATAACTTGATTTAGCCAATGACAAAGAAAGTTCAGCCACGGTTAGGTTGGCCTCTTCGGTCTGAGGTATATTTGCTTCTGAGGTTTCTAATATTTTTTCTGGTTTTTCAGTTAAACAACCAACTATGCAAAAACTTGAAATAACAACTAAGGTTAGAAATCGGTGAGTCATAATTTTACTCCT
Source organism: Candidatus Poribacteria bacterium (assembly GCA_012963885.1). Lineage (GTDB taxonomy): Bacteria > Poribacteria > WGA-4E > WGA-4E > UBA9662 > UBA9662. Next base: position 24,633 of record DTUY01000065.1, read on the forward strand.
GATGTTTCCTTTATATCGAAATAAATTGGCAAGAAGCAGTTTACCCCCTATCCTAAGTTACCAAGTGAGGTTATTTGAATATTTAGTGGTTTACACTTAGTTATTGAATCACTAGATCTGAATCCTACAATTAATCAAGATAAGCAACAGGCATATAGATTATAAATGAGATGAGTGTCCTGAAACCACCGAACATGCATTATATGATTAAACATGGATTCAATTCAAGTGTCTTGTGACTTAGATACTGATACGCACATCGGCTGATATTCTGTTATTATTAAGAAGACTCAACTGGTGATGGATTGCATGGTCAAATTAGGTTAAGAGAGCATTCCAAATAGCGTTTTGTCACCAAAATCAAGGCATCATAACCTCCAACTCAATGTTTGAAATCGTGGATATACTGTGTCTGTTTAGCCCAATTTTTATATAAGAAAAGCGTCTATTGGACGAAATCATGAAAACATCTGAAATTGCCAATCAGCAACCAGATACAAAAATCATCATCTTTGTGATACTGCTCGCTTTGCTTTGGGGTGGTAATTCAGTCTCAATTAAAATCGGATTACAGGATATTCCTCCGCTGGCACTGGCAGGTTTTCGATTCCTTCTAGGTCTTCTTGCCGTTGGATGCTGGTCAGTTACCCAGCGTATTCGGATTGCTATGAATTCAGGAGAGTTTGTTCCGCTAACATGTTTGTCTGTAATTTTTCTATTGCAGATCATTTCATTGAATGTTGGCACCCAGTTTACCAACGCATCACGTTCTACGATCCTGATTAGCATATATCCGTTTTTTACGGCTTTATTTGCGCATTTTTGGATACCTGGTGATCGATTGTATTTCACCAAAACGGTTGGTATTGTGCTCGCTTTTTGTGGTGTACTATTGACGTTCGGAAAAAATTTGCAATCTGAGGTACAAGTTTCTTTGTTTGGTGATCTGGTTGTTTTGGCTAGTGGTTGTTTGTTAGGACTTCGAGTGGTTGCAACTAAACGATTGGTACAGTTTATTCATCCGTGCCGCCTTTTAATCTGGATGATGATTTTTAGCTTGCCATGTTTTTTCGGGTTAAGTTTCTTTTTAGAACGCGGGGTAAGCTACCAGTTGTCTGTTTCCGGTGTTATGGCTATTCTTTACCAAGGATTGGTTGTAGCAGGATTCTGTTTTGTTAGCTGGACATCGATTCTGAAAAAATATAGCCCAAGTAAGTTGGTGGTCTTATTTTTCACCACACCACTTTTTGGGGTATTACTCAGCTATTTACTTTTGGACGACGAAGTCAGTCCAAGTCTAATTATTGGAGCAGGTCTTGTCGCTTTCGGAATTTACATAGTCAATAAACACGACACTAGACGTGCTGACAAACAATAGGTGCCTGCATTCAAAGTGGCATTTATGATAATTAGGTTAGTTAAAACAGGCTATTTATCGTCCAATGGTCGCAATATGACATTGCGGTAAGCCACAGGGCCATGATCGCCCTGCAACATCAACGGCGCCTTGGCTGTTTCTTCACCCGGCATGGCGGCACGCGTGGGGCCATCGATTTCAACATTCTCGTGTACAACTTCCCCATTCCAGATGACTTTTACAAACTTCGCATTATCCGTTTTACTGCCTGCTTGGTCAAAGCGAGGTGCTTTAAAAACAATGTCATATGTCTGCCACTCACCAGGAGGTTTGCTCATATTGATTCGGGGAGGAGCCCCACCTACCGACTGCTCATTGATCCATCGGGCATAAACACCGCCGCATGTCTCGAATTTTAGATCCGTTTCTCCCCAACTATCAAGAACCTGAATTTCGTATTTAGTCATGAAGTATACACCGGAATTGGATCCCTGAGGTACAACAAACTCAATATGTAATTCACAATCACCATGTTGGTACTCGGTATAAAGATCTACCGTTCGTCCGGTTGAACCATTATAAAAAACTCCTTCTCCCGTTTCAATAGTGAACTGTTTGGGATTCTGTGCATCTAAACCGACATGGCCAACGACATCCCACTGGTGTTGGGAGTGCTCTCCACGTGGTAGCCAATCATCCAAATTTTTACCATTAAACAATTGAATCTTCATTCGTCCGCACCTTTTTTAAATATCAGCGTATGTTTTCATAGTTTGTAAGGCTGTTTCCACATTTAGATCGAAATTATCAAAACTGCATTCGCAGGAAACACGGCCATGGTAACCAGCCTTTTTCAAGACTGTAAAGAAATCACCGAAATCGAAATCATCATTACCAGGATAGGAACGTTTAACTGGTTCAGCGATGTGGACATGTGCTAACCATTCAGCCGCTTCTAGGATATTATCCATTGGTTCGTTTTCTTGCCAAACGTGATAAAGATCAGCTAACAGTTTAATTCCCTTACGATTCACACGTTTAGCCATTTCTAAACCTTCGGCTACTGTCCGAATGATGTTTCCTTCTAGGTGGCAGATTGGTTCGATAACGATTGTAATACCGTGTTCCTCCGCATGCCCAGCCGCCATATCTAGAAACTCGGCTATTTGATCTAACGCCGTTTGGTATGAATCGCTTGGCTGAAGGTTACGGGAGTGACAACTGCCATAAACAATGATTTCTCCACCAATCGCTTTTGCTCTCCGACAGGCAGTTTCGACATAATCGGATAGGCGAGGAAGGTCAACTGTATCTCCAACTACACGTAGGTAACCGGGGATGAAATAGGCATAAGCCTCCGGCTTGATGGCAGCCTCCGCTACACGGTCACAGGTCTGTTGGAACTCCGTATCATCCGCCTCGGGCATCAGTTCGTTCTGAACGATTAATTCAATATAGTCATAACCGACATCAGTCAGTACATCCACCTTTTCCAAGGGAGCACACACACCGAATCTCATGATTAATCTTCTCCGTTTGGATAGTCCTCTCAATCAAATATTTATTATACAATTTATTTTCCATGTTTGATATGAGTATTATCACATTTTCCATTGAATTGGTACCAGCTAGTCAATTCAACAAAAAACCAAACTTTTTGATTTAACTCTTATTTTTGAGGTCATGGTTGTTGTTATTCAGTTTTAAGGTTTCCGGTACCATGACCAAGAAAATTAAAACGGCAGTATAACCGATTCCGGCTAAAGCAAGACAGGATATTTTTAAATCCCAGATATCCGCGATGTTCCCAACCACCAATGGCCCCACAGCACCACCGAAATTACCGATGAGACGCCACATGCTCAGGAACTCTCCGACACTGGTGGAAGGTGCTAAATCCGCGCCAAGTGTCATCATTGTGCCCGAACACAGCCCATTTCCAAAACCTATTATAATTGCAGCAATGAGCAAAAAAGTAAAACTATTGGTGTATCGCATAATGAATATACCGGTGGCAAAAATGGTGAAACCAGGTACTATTGCATACTTTCTACCCAATTTATCCATGATAAATCCTGCAATAGGAAACATTAACATATCCACGGCCGAAGAAAACATGACAATAAATCTGATACTTTGAGGTGTTAATTCAATCACCTTGCTTGCATAGAGTGGAATGATGATTGTTCTTCCTCTGCGGATTGTCTGAACACAAATTTGTCCGATTCCTGCGGTTGTCAACAATTTATAATTTGCCTTCAGCAGAACTAATAATCGTTTCATATGGGATGAAGACAGATGTTTTATCTTCATGTCTCGTTGGGTTTCAACAATAAAAAAGGCACAGAGAAATGCGGTTAAAACCGAAGCTACCGTATAGACGAAGAATGGGGTTCGTAAACTAGTCCCCAAGAAGATTGAAGCAACTTGCCCCGTGAATGTTCCGATACGGTTGATTCCTCCAAACAATGCTATTGATCTACCTCGTTCCTCCACAGGAATGACATCTGTCATATAAGCATGTCGAGAAATCCCCCATAGGGCAATTCCAATTCCACCTATTAATTGGTAGATAATCAGTTCTGCAACATGGTGGGCAAATCCAATTCCAAGAGTTGATATTGAAAGTACGATTGCGCCGATTAACATAGCTGACTTTCGACCAATCCGCTCTAACAAAATACCAGCAGGAATATTCCCAACAACAGAGATAGCGATAACGAAGGTTGTCATAGTATAGGAAAGGTCAAACGATTTTATGTACAGGCTGAGTGTTGGAGCGACCACTCCGTTACCAAAGGAAAGTAAAAAAGCAGGAAGATATACAGGTAGGATTAGTGATTGACGGGTAAATTTTTCTCCTCCCGTCACGTAATTATTAAAAGCCCTGACTTAATGTATTTGATTGATTCCAAGAATAGAAACTTTCAACGATACAGATTGGGATGTAGATCTTTAGACTTTGGTTCTATTAAAATATTGTTTCACATCATACAGTGTTTTAGGGAAACACACAACCAAAATTTACGATCTTAGATTTAGTTACTACAAGCTCTGAAAGGAAAGGCCATGCCTAGAACTCATTAGGTAGATCTAATTGAGATTGTGATAACCGACAACAGTTTCAGTACAGGTGGCATGACGATTAAATTTATCCATATTTTTTGAATAGTCACTATTCTCTATTACAACTATAGTTGTATAAAAGTGTTAAATTAGGATAAAATCTGAACCAAGAGTAGGAGGTTTAGATATGAAAACACTCTTATTAGTTATGAAATTGTGTATTATTGCTCTTGTTTTCCTTCTCGGTTGTCAGGATAATAACTCGCTGATAGGTAACATAACTACCGAGTCCGAACAATCGAATTGGGACAATTACAGATTTAATAATCATCAAGTTGAAGTTGCTGAATTAGAAATTCTGCAGGCGCAGGTCCACGAATTAATAAAAAAACCGGATGACCCTGAGAGTGAGAATGCTAAGAAGGTTCGTGATGATTTGGGGATCATCCAAAAACCTGATCTCCAGTAAGGCGTGTTTTCGCCCCTTGGTGTTTGATCGTTCTAAATAATCATTTAGTATTGTTTTTGAAGCAGCTTTGCTGATTTCTTGCCCATTCAATGCCTGTTTTTAAGTTTCCTGCCATTTGCTACCAGATTATTCTGATTAAATAACCTCCGTGTCTAACCGATGAATTATATTTTTATCTCAACCGTATTTACAATACGACAATAATTTTTGAATACACTTCGAGTACACTAGAAGAACTTAATTCAGAAAACAGGATCATCATGGAGAAGATGTATGTCAAAAAGGAGAATCTATATTATCGGAGCGGGTAGTATCGCTAATTCTCACGTTCAAACCATCAGTAAACTGCCAATCGATGAAGTAGAAACCCACGTTTCCGACAATAATCCGATTGTGCTTCAACAGTTTAAGGAGAGATTTCCACAGGTCATCCCGCATCAGGATACAACAGCGATGTTAGCAGAACCTGCACGGGAAAATGACTTTGTGATTGTGTGTACTCCACCTGTTTCGCATTGTGCCATAACTGTGCAAGCCTTGGAATCAAATCGGCACGTGCTATGCGAAAAACCGTTAGCCATGAATCAAGGGGAGTCTCGCTCTATGTTGGCTAAAGCTCAAGAGACTGAAAGATTACTTGGATGTTGTAGTTCAAGGTTTATAGGACATCATGTTACTGAAACCATGAAATCTTGGGTGGAGGAACAAAAGCTCGGTAGGCTTTATCATGTCAGATGGCTTTACCGAGGTCAAGGATCGAGATCCGGTGTTGTTGTTGGATCCAACCGATCTTGGTGCTTTGACAGTCAACAGAGTGGCGGTGGCGTCTTGATGGATTGGGGGCCTTATGATATGACGGCCATCAACGATATTTTGCAGCCAATTCAGGTGGACGTGCTTCATGCTTGGATGGCGCCACCGGTATCGGATGCAGTTCTTCCTGAAGGTGCGGTCTTGGATGTTGAGTTTCACATCGGGGCTTCGATGATTTATCATTGTCAAGATGGAAGTCAGGTATCAGTTAGTTTTGAGCGTGGTCATCCCGCATACGCATCTTCAACCAAACAATTTGAATTTCAAGGTACTGAAGGTGCAGTGGAATTCGATTGGCTTGATCAGGATGGTTTAACATACTATTATAATGATCAAGGAATGGTTGGATCCCAACATGTGCCGTATGTGCAAGATGAAAACGCTCCCCAAATGCTTGAGAGACCATTGTTCTACTTTTTTCAATCTATCAATGGGCAACCGTCTCCTGCTGTGCTGAACGAACGGGCAGTTTTTAATTTTAATTGTCTTCGAGCCGTTTATGATTGTGTCAGAAACAGACGGTCACAATCAGTTAGATTGGAGGATTTATGAGAAAGCATCCGGTCTTTGCTATGGATACCTGCTTTCATAACTCGATTGCTGGTACTTATCCCTATGATGTTCGTTGTGAAATCTTGGTAGAGTTAGGTTTTGACGCGATTTATGTTTCCCTACAAACGGATGGTCTTCATCATGCCGACAAGATGGCAGCTACCAAGAATCAATATGGCTTAGAGGTTGTGGCCGCCTATGCTGGCCTTGATGTTGCCACTACGAAGGATGACCCCAAAAATCATGAAGTCTCGGAGCTATTTCAACAACTGCCATACGGTTGCGACTTAGAATTGACACTGGTTACCAGTGATCAATCCATAAAACCTTCGTCGATAGATGTCGATCACTTGGCGATTGAGAGGCTGAAACCTTTGCTTGAAATTGCTGAAAAACAGCAAGCTCGTATTTGCCTTTACCCACACTTTGGTGCTTGGCTAGAACATGTTGAGGATGGTGTAAGGCTTTGCCAAAAGATGGAACATTCTTCTTTGAAATTAGTCTTCTGCGGCTTTCATTGGTATGCAGTTGCGGGAAGTAATCTTCCCCAATCTATATCAAGCGCAATCCCTTATTTACACTCGGTGAACATGTGTGGTTCACGTAGAGGTGGTAACATCGCAGGTTGCACTATCGAACCTCTTGATAGTGGTGAAATGGACAACTTCTCTTTGTTTGGTCTTCTCAATCGATATGGATATGCAGGGCGTATCGGGTTTCAGGGATACGGTCTTGGTGGAGATGTTTACACCTATCTTCAGCGTTCGATGAACGCGTTTCGGAGTATGGAGAAGCGACTAAGCCTCCACCCCGATTGGGGAGAACTCATTTAAACACAGAACAATTAAATGAGAGGAAGGGTAATTGAAGACTTCTCCCAACTTTGATCAACAACAATTTTTGACTTTTCTTCGTCAGACGTACGAAATCGATTTTGTCAGTCTGTCGTTCATTCCGGAAGGGGAATGCAGTTACATTTATCATGCTATATCTTCTTCGGATCAATATGTGGTAAAGGTTTACATTGATCCCGTTGTTGATCTCCAGCATAAGATGGAAATCTCGGTCAAACTACGAAATTTTCTCCCTAACGTTGTTGCTCCAATCCTGACAAACGGTGGGGATTTGACCTGTCGATTCCAAGCGGATCTAAGTTCTTACTACCTTGTTGCACTTTTCCCCTTTATTGATGGTATTTCACGTTGGCAACTCTGGCAAAAAGATCAGGATTTTTCTGGCGATCAATTGCGGTCTGTTGCACAAATGATCGCCCATCTACACGCGATTACTGTCGATTATCCTGTCATTCCAAAAGAAGACTTCACACGTCCATTCTGTAGTGGTATCCAAAAAATTTATCAAGATATTAATACTTTCTCACCAACTCATAGTTACCATCAGTTGTTGATCGATGCTTTGAAACAAGAACAGTCTCTAGTTACAAGCTTGATCTCTCGCTTCGAAGATTTGGTGCAATATGCTCAGTCTGGAATCAAAACGACGGTCATCACGCATGGGGATCCCACATCGGGAAATCTGGTCTGGAATAGAGGAGGAATTTATCTTATTGATTGGGACAACATGGCTCTGGGAACACCGGAGAGAGATCTGACAACGTTTACTGGAGAGCGATTCGATCTCTTTTTGTCGGTTTACCTCCGACATTTTCAAACTGACACTTTAGACTTAAAATTGTTCAGTTACTATATTCACGAGTGGGTTTTACAAGAGATCTACGAGTTTTCGGAGCGGATGCTAAAATCTAATAATGAAAACCAATTACAGCATGATTGGCAAGAACTACGACAGTACTTGCCACCAGATTTTAGTAATCTGGATTCAAGAATTGAAGCAATTCAGCGGGAACTGGAGAGAGGTCATTGAGAACAACCTGTACCTGACGAACTTCGCATATAGCTGGTGTCCATACAGCATAATCGAAACTCTCATGGGTTGAGGCCACACTAAATTCATCTCGCTTGTTCACGACAACTAGTCCACTCTATCTTTGTTCTGTGGTCTTCTGGTTGTAATTTGATCATTGCTATGCTGTGAGTTTGGTTTCCCGGTTTTTCATTCTTCCTCCGGATTCTCATCATCCATGTCAAGAGTAACAAAATGATAACCAATCTCTTTAATCTGTCTGACAAGCTCTTCCCGAATATCGATAGCTGGTTCAAAACCAGCATCAGCAACTTTTATACGCAAGATAGATCCGTGATGAGAAAGCTGCACATCTTTAAAATTAAGATCGGCAAGAATTTGACGTGCTAATGGAATGCGTTCGTCATGATCATTCGACTTGTTATTTTTCAATTCTGACTACCTTTTCATAAAGTTCCAAATATGATTGGGCAATATTTTCCCAATCATATCCTTGGGCTAACTCAGTACTCTTTTGTCCCATCTTAACTCGTTGTTCGCCATCATCAATCAGTCTGACCAAATGCTTGACAAGTTGATTGACATCGCCGGGATCGAACAGTTCACCGTTAGTGCCAACTTCTACGAGATCTGTGATTCCCTGTACTCGACTGGCAACGATCGGTAACCCCGTTCCCATAGCTTCAAGAACGACCAAGGGCATTCCCTCTGCAAGTGAACAGAGGGAAAAAATATCGGCTTCGTGGTATTTCTGTGGCAGGTTAGCGTAATCAATTGAGCCAAGAAAATCAATTTTATCGCTGACGTTTAAGCTTCCTGCCAATTTAACTAGTTCTGATCGGTAGGGACCATCACCAGCAATCTGAATGCGAAAGTCGGCGTTTACCTGTTTGCAGACATCTGGCAACGCTTGAATAAGAAACTGAAAACCCTTGCGTGGAATCAATCGACCGACGGTCAAGATCTTAACAGGTGAAGAACACGGATTACGCTCAACCGAAAAAAAACGATTTAGATCAAGACCATCCGGAATCACATCTATTTTTATTGATTGATCCGTTTGGTAGGCAAGTTCTCGTAGTCCGTTACTGCAGGCGACAACTGCGGTTGCTGACCGCCAAATCGACTGGATAATCGGTGATAAAATCAAGTAGAGCCATCGGTAGTAGGGTGGATCCGGGTTTGGGCGGGGAACATCTCTACCACCCAGAAAAACAACGTAAGGTACATTGTCCATCTTTTCTAACAAATAGGCACATCCACCGGACGGGATGCCAAAAAAAACTTGAACCACATCGGGTTGAAACTGGTTGGCAACGCGAAAGCCATGGATTGTTGAGCTTATGGCGTAGGTCATCATCTCGTGAATGGCACAGACGTCTTTTCGTTTCCGAAGTACAGGTACCCGATCAACAGTTATATTTTCAATAACTTCATGCTTAGGCAAATTTTCGAATCGTGAAGTAATTAAATGAACTTGATGACCTGATGCGGCTAAGTGTTTACCAAGAAAATAACTGACCCAACCACCACCACCACCGATCGGGGGAAATTCGTAGTTGAACATCAGAATTCGCACGTTGAAAGTGTAGCAAAGATTATAGTGGAGAGCAACAGCAAAATGTTTGACAGGTTGTTTTAATCACGGTACTATAACCAATCGAAATAGGATCATTTGGTTAAATTATGGAGGTGTCGTGCGGGGTGTTTTTGTTACTTTTGAAGGTACTGAGGGATCTGGGAAAACCACGCAGATTCAACGCTTGTCGGCAGATTTAGCGATTCAGCGATATTCAGTAATTGTCACCCGAGAACCAGGTGGAACAGCGATCTCTGAGCAGATTCGGTCGCTCCTCCTAGATCCTGAAAATACTGCCATGAAATCAACCACTGAATTGCTATTATATGCCGCCTCACGCACCCAGCACGTTTTGGAAAAAATTATCCCCGCCCTAGAGGAAGGAAAGGTTGCAATATCAGATCGATTTGCTGATGCTTCGCTTGCATATCAGGGCTATGGTCGTGGATTGGATATCAATCTCATTCGGAGCTTGAACCAAGTAGCGACCAACGGAATCGTACCGGATATCACTTTTCTGCTTGACTTACCGGTAGATATCGGGCTGAAACG
>DTUY01000066.1 GCA_012963885.1 Candidatus Poribacteria bacterium
AAAAACTGTGGCTGCAGGAAATGCCGATAAAGGCACTAGGATTGGGTATATGAAGCAGAATAGGTACATAGTCTGATGCATCTTAATCCAGTTAAAGAGAAAATGAAAGTGATGAAATCAATTAGCTTGACACTTGTAATTTTGCTACGGGTTTCGTGATTTGTTGGAAAAGCAGGCGGCAGACATCATCATGTCCGACATCTCCAAATGTGGTGGTTTGTCCGAGTGTCGCAAGATTGGTAATATGGCCGAAACCTACTATACCCCCTTCGCTCCGCACAACAGCAGTAGTGTGCCCAATTTTTTGGCTTTAGAGTTTCACCGCTTCAACGATCCCACTTGGGATTAGATGATCAATTCAGATTAGGTCGTGATTCAAAACGGTCATGTAATTCTAACTGAGAAAAAAGGTTTGGGCGTTGAGTTGAACGAAGACATCTTGTCAGCCCAATTGGAGGAGGGCCAACCACTCTGGCGGTGATTGGACACACTTACATAAACTAAATCAATAATCAAACTCATTAAGGATCAGAAGTCAAAAGGACACAAATAAATATGCCTAGTTTACTTCCCAACATTGATCCAGATGGCCTTCTGGAATACTCGGTTGTTTTTACTGACCGGTCGCTCAATCATATGTCTCAATCGTTCCAACAGGTGATGAACAATATCTCTACCACACTCAAGATAGCCTACAACGCCGCTGCAGTAGTGGTGGTGCCGGGTGGTGGCACGTTCAGCATGGAGGCCGTAGCCCGCCAATTTGGTAACGACAAAAAATGCCTGGTGATCCGGAACGGATGGTTTAGCTATCGCTGGACCCAAATTTTCGAGATGGGTCATATCCCCTCTGAGTCCATCATCTTAAAGGCTAGACCAATTGATGATGACCCACAACCCACTTTTAGCCCGGCTTCAATCGAGGAGGTCGTAGGCACCATCAAAACTGAAAAACCAGATGTTGTTTTTGCACCACATGTCGAAACGTCATCGGGTATGATTTTGTCCGATGCCTACATCACCGCTGTGGGCGAAGCAATTCATTTCGTGGGCGGATTATTCATTTTGGACTGTATAGCGGCTGGGACAATTTGGGTGAACATGCAAGCTTGTGGGGTCGATGTGCTAATCAGTGCGCCGCAAAAAGGGTGGAGCAGTTCCCCTTGCAGTGGTTTGGTGATGCTCAGTCCGTTGGCTGAAGAGAGAATCGAAACAACGACCAGTACCAGTTTTGCTTGCGACTTAAAAAAATGGTTGCAAATTATGCAGGCTTATGAGAATGGGGGTCATGCTTACCACGCCACTATGCCAACAGATGCCCTAACTATGTTTCGGGATACGATGAAGGAAACCGAAGGATACGGTTTTGATAAGGTGTGTGCAGAACAACAGGAATTGGGTACGAGAGTAAGGGCACTGCTAACCAATAGAGGGTTTAAGAGTGTAGCTGCAGAGGGCTTCCAAGCACCCAGCGTTATTGTCAGCCACACTAATGATGTGGACATCCATAACGGGAAAAAGTTCTTGGCGGCAGGGCTACAGATTGCGGCAGGTGTGCCGCTACAATGTGATGAACCAGATGATTTCCAAACCTTCCGTCTTGGCCTGTTCGGTTTAGACAAACTGCACAACATTGATCGGACAGTTGAAACGCTCGAACAGGCCCTCGACCAGATCCTTTAGAAACTGGTTGTGGACATGGGTGAAAGATTTTTCGCCCTTACTGAAGAGATAAAGTGGAGACTGTTTACTCTGCAGGTGATTATGATCACAAGTGGAGAATAAAAGATGACTCCATTGAATAGAGAGGACCCAACCACGGGATACCCCCGCTTTTTCAGCGGAGGCAAACGGTCAAATCAAGGCTGTAGGAAATGCCAATAAGGGCGCGAGGATTGGCTGTATCAAGCAAAATAGGTACATAGGCAATCTGATGTATCTGCATCCTAATCCAGTTAAGGAGAACATGAAAGTGATGAAACCAATCAGCCTGACACTTGTAATGTCCGTCTTTGTGGGGTTGCTCGGTATGTGGATTGGTGGATGTGAAACTCAAGAACAGAAGGTTGAAAGGCTAATCGGAGAATTGTAGGATCAGGATGTTCGTGTTCGTGGTAATGCGACAGAGGCATTAAAGAATATAGGCACACCCGAAGTACTGAAAGCAGTTAAGGAATATGAATCCCGACAGTAATATGTCGACGACGGTACATACCGTTGGGTATTGCACGGGTAGTTCTGAGAAGATAGTCAATTAGCAAGCCAGCCCGCCATGTTTCTGACAAAGTCTTAAGGGAGTTAGGTTGTATTTAAGTTAAAACTAAAGTACAAGCAGACAAAATAGGAGGAAGTATGACCGAGACATCATCTAAAGGTGTTTTGAAATTGACAACTGTAATGTTTTTATTTGTGGGGTTGGTCGGTATCTGGATTGGTGGATGTCAAACCCCAGAACAGAAGGTTGAAAAACTGATCAGTAAGTTACAGCATAAAAATCCAAAGGTTCGTCAGACTGCAGCAGTAGCGTTGACAAAAACAGGAAAAGATGCGGTGCCTGCCTTGATACAAGCATTACAGGATGGGAGTCGAGGTATTCGTGCTTCTGCAGCTGGGGTATTAGGACAGATAGGAGCAGGAGCAGTGGATGCTTCGCCTGCTCTGATAAAGACATTACAGAATCCAGAAGTTCGCTGGCATGCGGAAGGGGCATTAGCAAAGATAGGAAAAGGCGCCGTACCTGTCCTAATACAAGCATTGCAAGATCCAGAAGTTCGTCAATATGCAACAAGGGTATTAGCAAAGATAGGAGAAGATGCCATAGATGCTGTCCCTGCTTTGATACAAACATTACAAGATCCAGAGGAAATTGTTCGTGTTTCTGCGGCAGAGGCATTAGGTTCTATAGGAAAAGATGCCGTAGATGCTATACCTGCCTTAGTACAAG
>DTUY01000067.1:0-4894 GCA_012963885.1 Candidatus Poribacteria bacterium
ACTTTATTCGCGACCCGGAAGGATTGGGAAGACGCTTCGTGGAAGAGTCGTTAAGCATCAACTTTGGCCCAGGAACAGATTTTCGTGATGAGCTGGATGCCGATGGACAGCCGTACCTGGCCGAGTCGCTCGATGTGATTTGTGTACGTCACATAGACGGTTCACGTGTTGAGCCGGATGTGGATTCACCGGTACTGCTGATGGGGGATAGCTTTGTGGAATTCTTCTCTGGCGTCAGTGCGGATTTGGCTGCGTACATCGCGGCAGAAATTGGAATGCCGATCGCACGCATTGCTGGCGATGCAGCCGGACCGCGTGCACCGCGTATGCTATCTATGAAGAGGGAAAACTATATCCGCGGAAAGCGTGTAGTGATACTTGCATTTCTCGAGAGCTATATGTTTAAACCATCTACGCGGTGGACGCGATTTGGGGAGCAGGGCGGATTGACAAACTCCACGTTCGAACTATGGAGTGGCGAGAGCCCAGTGGGGTGGCGCAGAGAGAACGCCAATGTGCGGAAGGTTGAACTGTCGGGTGGAGCGATGGGCGTCGAGTTGATCCCACCGAATGGTAATAAGCGCACAGTGCTCGTGCAGGCGTTCGAGCTTCCGGATTCGGCGCTCGGAGCGCAATTTCGATTGACCCTTAAGGGACGGTCGGACGATGTAAACATGCTGAGCTGTAATATTTCCTACGATGCCGGGAGAGAAGTAGTAGCCGTGGTTAACCATCCGGGTGATGGAAACTGGCACACCTTGCGAACCGATTTCGTGATTCCTGCTCAAGCGAATCGATTCGGCGCGAACTCATTCGAATGTGTCATCGCTCTAGGCAAGGGAGCCGCTATGCCTGCACAGATAGACGATGTCTGTCTTGTAGAGGTGGGTGAGCGGGAGTGATTAAGAGGTCGTCTGAGGCAAAGTCTGACGTTTCGTATCTATGATTTTCAGTTCACATATTTTTGTTTACTATTTTCTTCCGATTGCACTTGCAACCTACTATTTACTTCCTCCTCGAGCAAAGCATTTCGGGTTGACGGTTTTCAGCTACGTCTTTTACGGATGGGCAAACCCTCTGTTTGTCTTTCTGATGTTCGCCTCAACACTGGTTGATTACACTTGCGGTCGGATTATCGCCGAACACAAACAAAAGACGCAAGCTCGCAAAACCGCATTGATTGTTTCTATCGTAACCAATCTTTCTCTGCTTGGGTTCTTCAAATATTTCAACTTCACTATTGAAAACTATAATCTTGTTACGGACTGGCTCGGTTTGCCGTTGTGGGAGAACGTCCTTCGAGTAACGCTTCCGCTCGGAATCAGCTTCTACACATTTCAGTCAATGAGCTACACTATTGACGTCTATCGTGGCGATGGTGCAGCTATCCGAAATTTCATAGATTTTGCTTGCTATGTGTCGATGTTTCCGCAACTCGTTGCGGGGCCTATCGTTCGGTTTTCGGAGATCTCCGATCAACTGCAGAATCGAACGCACACGTTTCAGAAGTTCGCCCGTGGGTTTGCGTTTTTCGCCCTCGGTATGGCAAAGAAAGTGCTGCTGGCCAATCCGTGTGGCAAGATCGCCGATACGGTGTTTGAGGCTGGTTTGGTTGTCCCGCTCGATGCCTGGTATGGCACGTTGGCTTATGCTTTTCAGATCTACTTCGATTTCAGCGGCTATTCCGATATGGCAATCGGCTTGGGATTAATGCTTGGATTTACTTTTCCCAAAAACTTTGATTCCCCCTATTGCTCGGCATCAATCACGGAATTTTGGCAACGATGGCACATCTCGCTGTCCAGCTGGTTACGTGATTACCTCTACGTTCCTCTTGGCGGCAATCGTAGTGGACAAAGACGCACATATATTAACCTTGGCATTGTAATGTTGCTTGGCGGATTATGGCACGGAGCCTCGTGGAACTTCGTCATCTGGGGAGGGATTCATGGTGGCATGTTGGCGCTCGAACGTACGCGTGGCAAAGCGAGTTTCTATGAATTATTTCCCAAACCGTTTCGAGTCAGTGCAACGTTCCTACTTGTGTTGGTAGCGTGGGTCTTCTTCCGTACCAGTGACCTGCCCTGTGCAATTACTCACCTGCAAAGTATGTTTGGCTTAGCACAGTCTCAAGCAGGCGCCGATCTGATCGCTGGACTCATTTATCAACCGTACCATTTGTTGATGATGGGAATCGCTGTTGTTGTTATCTGGAGTTGTCCACAAACGTGGAATTGGACCAAGCACTTGACCCTCATCAAGGCGGGGGCATGTTTGCTACTTCTCTGGCTATCGCTCGTCATTTTGGCGACGCAGGCCTATAATCCATTTATCTACTTTATTTTCTAGGTCAGCCATGCAAAACTTAGCAGAAAGCCGACGACAGACAGCAGAGAAAGAAATCGGATTTACCTTTATTAAATATAGTATAAGCGTGATCAGCACTATCCTTTTCTGTATGACTATTCTTTTCGTTCCGGTTATCCAACATACTTCTAAGATTCGGGAACGCAAACTGCCGCAAGTGTACGATGCTTTTCGCCTACTGCCGGTGCCAAGCGAAGAAGAGATCGAAAAGTACGAGGACAAGCTTGAAGAGGAATCGGTCGTTTGCAACTGGCTTCTGCCACGGGTACAGTCGATCTTGACCCGCTATTTCCATCTTGGCAACGAGCAAGCATATGTGGGACGAGATGGCTGGTTGTTCTACCGATCCGATCTGGATTCATTAATCGGGTATGGGTTCCTTGACAAAGGTCATCAGCAAGCAAAAAAATTGAATGGAAAACCCTGGGACTCGCCACTGCAACCCGACCCAATCAAAGCAATTGTTGATTTCGATCGCCAGTTAAAAACCCATAACATCAAGCTTATCGTCATGCCAACACCACTTAAACCAACAATTCATCCTGAAAAATTCTCCGCTCGATACGTCAATCCAAACGCACCTATACGCAATCCATCCGATTTGGCATTCATCGAGGCATTAGTGTCAGAAGGGATCCTGGTCTTTGATCCGTCGAAAATTCTGTTCAATGCTGCTCGACAAAGTGACCAATATCTAAAGACCGACACGCATTGGACGCCAAAAGCGATGGAATGCGTTGCAACACACTTGGCAAAATTGATTGTGGAACGGATCGAATTGTCCACATCAACATCGCGTTCATACACTCGAACAGCAGTCGCGATAACGAACCTCGGTGATATTGCCGAAATGCTTAAATTGCCAGGAGACCAAACAATGTTTCCACCCGAGCGCGTTACAACCCATGTTGTTCAGGCTCTTTCGGGCGAACCTTGGAAACCCAAACGGGATGCAGAGATTCTGTTTTTGGGGGATAGTTTCAGCAATATCTACTCGCTTGAGGGTATGGGTTGGGGGGAATCAGGTGGCTTCGTTGAACAACTCAGCTTCGCATTGGAACAACCAATTGACAAGATTGTGATCAACGCTGGCGGGGCTTACGCAACTCGTCAAGCACTCGCACAGGAATTAAAACGTGGCGACAATCGACTAGCGGGAAAACGCGTAGTTGTCTATCAGTTTGCAGCGAGAGAACTCTTCTCGGATGACTGGAAACTGCTCGATTTGCTGATTCCGTCGTTTCCCGAACTGGCAGGGCAACGCGTTCAAGGTCAGCATGTAACAATCACTGCGATCATCAGGAACAAAACGGAGCCGCCCGCTCCAGGTAGTGTTCCATATCCAGAGTGCTTGATTGCACTCCATCTCCAGAACATCCAAACACACAACGGAGTCAGTCTTCCAGAGGAAGTAGTCGTGTTCGTATGGGGCATGCGTAAAAGTCGATGGACAGCAGCAGCAACTTTCAAAGTAGGTCAAGAAATCAAATTGCGTCTTCGCCCGTGGACAGAAGTCGAAGCCGAATACGGCAGTTACAATCGCCAGGAGTTGGAAAGCGAAGAGGCATGGTTGCTGGATGTTTATTGGGGCGAGGTTGCCAATCAATCAAATTGATTGGCAGTTACGTATCATCATTCGCATAACTTCGGAGGCGTATCATGAAAATTTGCAGAAAGTATCATTTTACGCAAGTTGCAACCATCGGAATTTGCACGCTAGTCATGATTTCAACGGTTTTTGCCAAACCCCAGTGTCCAACAGACCTCGATTGGCTCAAAGGATTATGTGAGGACGGCGCTTTGGCGCATGAGCATAATGGTAAGATTTACCTCACCGAACTTTCTGCAGGCGAGACAGAGATTATAGGCAAAGGTGGCCAGCCAGAATTTTCGCCGGATAGCTCTAAACTGGCCTGGCTTCACGGCTCCAAGGCGAAGGGATGTATGCGCAAGGGCGACCGTATCATCTACACTATTGCGACCAATGTCGATCGCCGAGGTGGTGTCCACTGGGTCAGCAACACAGAGGTTGTCGTTCTGGTGAAAAAGAATGAACAGAAAGCGTGGTATCGCGTCTCCCTTTCTGGTGAAAGAACGAAGCTGCCAGAGCTCAAGCGTCTGGGAACCGCTCGGCGTGAAACTGATGTGAAGTTGGGTGAAGACGGCGTATGGTCATATGTGTCAGACGAAACATGGAAGACGTCTGATGGCGGCAGCGGTCATATCGGCGGCAACTGCTCGGCCAGCCTCTCTCCCAATGGGAGATCGGTCACCGGTTTGCAAGGCGACCACAAGCGGTGCCGACTCACGGCGATTCGCCAAGGCGGCGTCGATGGTTGGCTTAAGTGGGTGTACGATGGCAAGTTCGACAATCATCGCTGGTCTTCTAACGACCCACGGTTTATCGTGTGCGAGGATGAAAAATACATGCGGATGGTGGTGATGCAGGTCGGTACGAACAAAGCCACGCACATGGGAAAGAAAGCAGAAGGCGACTCAGCGAATCTGTACGGTGATTTTACTGTGG
>DTUY01000067.1:4994-11449 GCA_012963885.1 Candidatus Poribacteria bacterium
AGGAATCCGCTGCTTCCAAAGCGCCGACAGGGTTCGTCTCTCAATCGAAAACGGTTGCACTGGCTAATACCTGGCCCGGCAGTCGCGACGGTCTCATGTTCCTCTGGGAAAATCGCCGACAGCCGAACGAGATTTTTGACGCCGAAGCACAGACACCACGATATTGCACCGGTCGTCTTCGGAACTTCGCGAAATTTGACCGCTATTACGCTATGGACCTCGCAGAAGGCACATTCGACGTCGAAGGCGTTGACCAGATACTGTTGGACGCCTGTCAGAGGACAGATCAACTCACCCTTGAGGCAGTCATTACCTCTGTGACGATTCCATCCAAGCGTACCCGCCGCATTATCACGTTTTCCTCCGGACTGGATTCACGTAACTTTGCGTTGGCCCAGAAGCGTGACAAGCTCGTTTTCCGCTTGCGAACACCGAAAACTAATCGCGACGGGACAAAGCCTGAGATAACTCTTTACACGATTGATGCGGGTAAACCTCATCACATCGTCGTAGCGTATCATCCGGGCAGACTTGTCTGTTATATAAATGGTGAGCGTGTGCTTTCGATAGGCGACGTGCGCGGGGATTTCTCCAACTGGTCGTCTCAGCGGTTGTTGTTTGGCGATGAATGGGGGGGCAAACGAGATTGGGCGGGCAAGCTTGAAGGAGTTGCCATTTACAACCGCTTTCTCTCCCCAGAAGAGGCAAGACACAATTATGCCCACTATGCGAAGCGATTGAAAACGCGCAAACCTGTTGCGCGATTCGTTGTCGAAGCGAAGCTGCGTGAAAAGACGCAGATGCCAACGATTGCCAAGTTACAAGAATATCCACGTGCATTGGTTGTTCACACCTATGACGTGCAGAATGTGTTGAAAGGTCGCCTGGATTCTAGGCGCATTCTGGTTGCACACTGGGCATTTTTAGACCTTCAACCCGTGCTATTAATTTGCGAAAAAAAGGTCGGCGACCTTTATCAGCTTGAGCTTGAGCGATTCGATGATAACCCACAATTGGAGTCGGAGTTGCAATTCAACGATTGCGAAGAATTCGACCTGCCGTTCTTCTACTATGTGAGCCAAGGCCAGAAAACGGAAGGGCAAAAATGAATCGCCTCGACAAACCGCAACTGTTCCGTGCCGTTGTAATCTTTATCGGCATAATAGGAATTTTCGCCGATGCGGATGACACTCAGATGGCGCAGCAATTCCTGACCGACATCCGTACACAAGCGGAAGTTGCTGAAAAGGCGAGGAGCACTGCTGTCGAAGGGTCAGATGGCTGGCTGTTTTTCGCACCCGAACTTCGCCACCTGAGCGTGGGACGATTTTGGGGAGATGCTGCAACAAAGGTGAGCCGTGCTTTGAATCCAGAGCATGCAGACCCACTACCCGCCATTCTCGACTTCAAAGCACAACTAGACAAAGTGGGAATCGAGCTCATCTTGGTTCCTGTGCCAGCAAAGGCGACGATTTATCCAGAGAAGATTTCAGATCAAACCGCTGTGCCATCACGAGTTGACCGAAATCATTTGGAGTTCTACGATCTCTTGCGAAAACAGGGGGTGAATGTGCTTGATTTAACCCCATTTTTTATCCAACATCGATTCACCAAGGCGGAACCAATATACTGTGAACAAGACACGCACTGGTCTGGATACGGTTGCATCTTAGCCGCACAGGTCATTGCCGAGGCGATTGGCGATCGGCCGTGGCTAACTGAGGTTGAGAAACGGGATTACCAGGCCGAAATGCGCATCGTCGAAATCACAGGCGATCTTTGGAAGGCACTAGGCGAGGAAAATCTTCCAAAGGAACAATTACAACTCACATTTGTCAGAGAACGAACAGCAGATGGAACTTGCCCTGTAGCACCATGGAGGGAGAGCCCAATTGTGCTCTTAGGGGATAGTCACAACCTCGTTTTTCACTCAGGCAACGATATGCACTCGCTGGGAGCAGGCTTGCCAGACCATCTTGCTCATCGAATTGGCTTCCCCGTCGATTTAGTCGCTGTCCGCGGCTCTGGTGCAACTCCGTCGCGGTTGAGCCTTTTTCGTCGTCGAGATAACATGAGAGGAAAACGGCTGGTCATTTGGTGTTTCAGTGTTCGGGAATTTACAGAAGGGCAAGGATGGCGTAAAGTACCTGTGATTCGATAACCGCGATGGCGTTGATAGCCAAATCCCTGAAAAGAAGGAAAAGGTCTACAAAAATTGAACACGCATTGTGAAACCGTCAACAAGCTTACAAACTCTAATATTACAAAACGCCTAAGGACTAGAACATGAGGGGCTTCTGAATCTCCACATATTTGTCTTATTTCAACTTATTTTACCTGCGACTAAAGAGGAACTAGCTCCAGCGCATTTTGAAAAAACAGCTTGTTGCTGACTTCCAACGGAAGATTGAGTGTTGGCAGAAAGGTTTGAAGTTCCTGTCCGGGGGCGTCCCGACCAAAAAGCAGACGATCCGAATAATGAATAATGAACTTGCGTCCATACTCTGGATCACGCCTGATTGCACCCAAACCTGACCCGGCTGAGAGATCAGCATAAAGATTGGGATATGTATCCAAAAGTCGCTGAACTTCACCTCCGCTGACGATCTTGCCCTTTGGATAGGTGGCCGAGTCTTGTTTAGCATCGCCACTGATGTAGCGCCAGAATCCGGGGGCGTGGCCAACAAAAATGGTTTCGGGACAATTCTGTAGAGCGCGTTCCAGTGCTCCAATTCCACCGCCATACCAGTTGGTCTGATAGACCTGACCACCATTTCCGTCCGGCAGATATGGTGCATCTATATGTAATATCACTGGGCATCCCAGTCTACCGGCAGTTTGGAAAAGTTCTAAGGCACGCGGATCATCCAGCAACATCCGGTAACTCCACTCCCCGCAGACCCTGACACCATGCATATGATAAGCCGTTTCAAATAGCTCAGATGCACTACCTTCAGAAGGGCATGGACAATATCCAGCCACGAAGCGGCCCGGATAATCGTCTCTAGCTCGTAACACCTCATTGAGAACAGCTCCGGCATGTGTGCCATCTGGTCGAAAATTCAACGGGTTAAATGCACCATGGGTTGAGCGGACATCTTCTGAAGGAGGTAGATACCAGGTTAATAACCAAGTAACGTCGATACCAAATGTGTCCATTTCCGCAATCACACCCTTTGGAGTTAGATTATGATAGTAAACGTGTTGGTGTGCATCGATAATCATTTAATTCACCTTTATTCCTTTCTATGAAGTAGATCTTTGAAACGTTAACCTGACTTGCTCCACAGTGGTTGAGATAATATGTGGCCGAGGAAATTAACGTATCCAGACCATTGATTCTTTAGTATACTGTTAGGAGACGCATCAGCAAGGACCAAACCAGTCAGAAAATACATTTCCCTCTTAATAGATCAGACCTCCATGATTACTGTCGTGTTGCCCTGCCTGCTTTTTTTGAGAGTCGATGCGATTTTACTGTTTATTCAATCTGCGGTCAATCAGGACACTCAATTAAGGAAAAGATTTAGTATATCCAAGTTTAGGAATTAATCGCTTATGAAACACAATGTTTTTATCATTCTAAGGTGTGTTCTAATAAGT
This sequence comes from Candidatus Poribacteria bacterium, assembly GCA_012963885.1. Taxonomy (GTDB): domain Bacteria; phylum Poribacteria; class WGA-4E; order WGA-4E; family UBA9662; genus UBA9662. The sequence continues at coordinate 8,598 of DTUY01000067.1, forward strand.
AATATTCTCATTTCTATTACTAGCTACTCTAGGGACAATGTCTCTCGTCAGGATACGGTTATCTTTGATGCTAGTTGGACGGTTGCCAATCCGCTTAATTTCAACTGTTTGGTACCTGGCACACGGCGTAGCCAAGGGATGCATCAGGCTGTATGGGAACCACTTTTTATTCTTAATTACGAAACGGGGCAAATTGAATCTTGGTTGGGTGAAAGTTTCGTGCCTAATCAGAATCTTGATACATGGACACTCACTATTCGCCGAGGGGTGCTATGGGCTGATGGTGAAACCTTTAATGCCGACGACGTTGTGATGACGATTAATCTGCTTTTAAACGATGAGTCCCAATCTCTAAATGACGCGGCTAATATGCAACAATGGGTTGACAGCGTCCAAAAGATTGATGATCTTACTGTTCAGTTTAACTTAAGAGAACCGAACCCACGGTTCCAACTGGATTATTTTTCAGTTCGTGTTGGGAGCAGTGTTGTTATCTTGCCGGAGCATGTTTGGAAGGATAGAGACCCGTTCACTTTCGATTTCTATGATCCTGAAAAGGGATGGCCGCTAGGTACAGGACCATATCGGCTAGTTAATGCAAGTGAAAATGAGTTTGTGTATGATAAACGCGAAACTTGGTGGGGAGCTGAAGTCGGTTTTGAGGATATGCCTGTTCCAAAACGACTCATCTGGATTGTTACCGGATCAGAAGAAAATAGATCTATGCTTGCAATCGATAGTCAACTCGACAGTTTAAGTGATATTACACTGGGGGCATTTGAAGCCATCCAAGCCATGAATCCGAACATCATTTCTTGGCAGAGTCAGATGCCCTATATCTGGCTAGACCCATGTCCGCGACAGTTGTCTGTCAACCACCAGATCGAACCGTGGAGTCAACCGGACATGCGACGTGCCTTGAGTTTGCTAATTGATCGCCAACAGGTGGTTGAAATCGCATATGAGGGAACCTCCATGTCGTCTAAGACCATATTCGTTCAGTACAAGACTATGAAGCCGTATATCGAAGCCATTCAACATCTCTGGATTGACCCAGAGAGTAATGTGGCGGTTGGACAAGCTTTAATTGAGTCGCACGGCTGGGAGTTGAACACAGATGGATTTTACGATAAAGGCGGTAAAGAACTTTCGCTGGATATTCAAACATGGGAACCCGCCATAGAAAAACGCCGAATTGCAGAAGTTGTGGTGGAACAGTTGCGTACCGCGGGCATTAACGCGACAACTCGTGCCATTGCTGGTTCTACTTGGGATGAAAATAAAGCTTTTGGTAACTTTGAGGCTGTTTTAGACTGGGATGCTTGCGGTTCAGTCAATGAGCCGTGGTTTTCAATGAATCGTTACACCAAACAGTTCTATCGACCTATTGGAAAACGGACGCCTGGTAATAATAATTTTGTCCGTTGGAGCGGGAACCAAGCTGATAAATACAGCGAAATCGTCGAGAGAATTGGGATCCTACCGCTCAATGATTCAGCAATCGAACCGTTAGTTGTCGAAGCAATGGAGATTTTTATGAATCAGCAAGTTGTCATTCCGATTACACAGGCTCGCAAACTTGTGCCGTTTGATACAACTTACTGGACCGGATGGCCGACGGCAGAGAACAATTTCAATCATCCTGCAACTTGGTGGATGAGTACACACCAGATTATCCATAGACTGCGAAAATCCCACCACTAAATTGGTTTTATTTTTCTAAAAAAGAAAATTGGAAACCAATTTCACAATCTATCGTTTTTCTTACTTAAAGAGATCTTTTCCTCTATTGTTAGGATGATACTGACTTATGTTTTTCAAGCCATACATTCCGAATCCCGAAAATGAAGTCGATCAAGCTGAGATATTAGAGGTCTACACACGCTGGATTCGAGATGAGAAGCTTTCAGCCGAGAACCATAGATACCTCCAAGTATTAGAAGAATCAAGTGACTGGGACGAATTAAAGGGCATTGTTGAATTCGCATACCACAAATACAAATTTGAAAAACACGAAATCTTTGCTCCCTCGGTTGACGTCAAGCGAAGAGTGAGACAGCAGTTAATGCATAGAATTAGTTCTCCTTCGTTTTTTGGATTTCTGAGACGTGGATTGGCATCTCCGGCGCAGGTTGGGGCAGAAACAGATCCCATATTCTCTCCAACTATTGGCCAAAAGACAGTTCCCAAGAAGGTCTTGACATTTATCGAACAGGAATTTTCCCGGCTTAAAAAGAAATTATTTATCTTCTTCTATTCGTTGATAACTGAAAACCTTTCAAAGGATCACGCCCTCAAAATTGCCCAAGCCCACCTAAATTCCAGCAGTCCTGAATGTATGGGTGTATGGTTCGTTGATTGCAATTGGGAAGTTAACAAGGATTCAGTTAAAGAACAGTTAATTTTACCTGACGAAGGAGCTCTACTCAGCCCATTTTTCACTAAAGAATTAACCGAAGAAGACTTTATTACATCTTCTAATCGCAACAAGAACTGCTGGTTTGTGCATGTTTCCCCAACTGGTGCTGATATACTAAGCGGGGTGAGCAGAGTGGTCGGTATCTGTAAATCTACTGGCAAAATCATCTTTGACCGAATTATCTCCGCCAGTTAAGCAAACGTTTTTTTAGGTGACGCCCCACGGCGATACATAGCATTACATCCCTAGAAGCTAAGAACCAAAAGCAACATAACTTACCCATATTGGTTTAAACTAGATTTCAGATAGGTGTGGGTGAGTTAGTTTTCTGCGTTTCGGGCTTTGACTGACTCACCTCTTTATCCTACCTAAATGCATTTTTATTGACATGGAACTTGCCATATGAATACTGAAATGCTTCGGAATGTAAAAA
>DTUY01000068.1 GCA_012963885.1 Candidatus Poribacteria bacterium
GGAAGTTGTGACAGTACCATTCGTGATCCGCTGGAATGGTATGATTCCAGCCAATCTGGTTGATCGCAACCATCTCGTTTCTGGGTTGGATCTTCTGCCAACTGTGTGTGATTATGCTAACATCGGTTTGCCGACAGGTTTAAGCGGCCAGAGTTTGCGCCCTTTGATTGAGAATCCGTCTTTGCCCGGGCGATCCTACGTGGTTTCAGAACTGCAACCTGACCCAAAGTGTGAAGAGATGAAAGGCAGGATGATCCGAACAGCACGGTTTAAATACATCATTTTTTCCCATGGTCAGCGTCCAGAACTGTTGTTTGATTTAGAAACAGATCCTGGTGAGACAGAAAACCTGGCCTACCAGGTCGCATATCGAGATACAGTTTTAGAACACCAAGCACTTTTGCGGAAAGTGATCAAAGACACATCAGATCTGTTTCCTATGCCCAACCAAGTGAGGAAATAATGGGTAGGAAAAGAGGATTTGGTAATAAGTTTCCTGATGGGGGTCTTGTTTGACGAGTGTTTCGAGGCAGAAGTTAAAAAACGCTGCCGAATTTACGATAGAAAGTACATAATACTATTGACAAAAAAACTCAGTGTTTTTAGGATATTTAGTATGTAACCTTTAATGGAGGAAAACCATGAGAATTGTTAACTGGCCTTTTGTTTTAATTTTGATTACGGCATGTCTATTTCTCTCACAGTCCACTGTGCAAAGCAAGGTGTTATTCTATGATAATTTTGATGACGGAAAAATTGACAAGAAATACGAGTTCAAAAATCATCCTGGCAAGTGGGTAGAGAAAGGTGGTGTCATCAGTCAGACCGAACCAAAGCCTGGTGATCACACCTATCTGGTCATGGCGGGAGATTTTAAGGAACCGCACACTGGTTTAGTGCAAATCCGTGTTGACGAATGGGGCGATGGAGATCTCGCTCGTTGCGGACTTGGGTTTCGTCTTGATCCTGCTGATGCCTCTGGTTATGCTTTTTTAATTCACCATTTTTTAACTAATATGGAATTTCTTAATGACCATCTGGCGTGGAAACAGAACGATACCAAACCCCCTTTTGGTGTCATCAAAACAGGTGAATGGTATTGGATGAAAGCCGAAATTAGTGATAAGAAGTTTACAGGAAAGATTTGGCCTGATGGCGAAAAAGAACCCAAAAAATGGCTTTTAGAAAGCAAGCTCGATTTTGGAGGGCTCAGACCCGCCAGTGGGCAAGTTGGTCTGAACGGTGGATCGAGTGCCGCGTTGCCAGCTAAAACCGTTGTTTCCTTTGACAATTGGGCGATTTGTGAGAAGGCTAGTGAATGTGACCCTGACGTGATACTTGCAGTTGCAGCTACCAGTAAACTTTCCACTACTTGGGGTAAAATAAAGACGAGTTATTGACCATCGGCCTTTATCAAGATTACATTCGCATCAACTGGCACCAAGGATGTCAAAAACGACTGCTCTCTTGCTAATGCCGTTGGTTTAATATTCTATGCGTACGTTTCGCTTATCTGTATCAGACCCTACGATTTCCAATCTTTATCGAAACGAATTATCTTCCCCACTACGGTTTAGGACTAAGGATTCATCCTCGCTAGCGGTATCAGATCTCAAGTTATTAGACTTTAACAGACTATCTTCGATAGTTGAATTGTCTCCAACCTCAACGCTGTTTCTAACTAAAAACTTGATTTAAATTCAAGATTAGCTACAATCTGAACCCAAAACGTATTCATTTAATTCTGATACCAAAAGGGATTTAACCAATGCAAACCGAGTTTCAAGGATTGTTTCCAGCTATAATTACTCCTATGACAGCAAATGGAGAATTGAACGAAGATGCTTATCGCAAGGTAATGGAATTCAATATCCAGGCTGGAGTCGATGGTTTTTGGGTAGCAGGTGGTACGGGAGAAAGCGTTCTCCTTGACGACGAAGAGAATTATCGGATTGCAGAAATTGTGGCTGATCAGTCGCAAGGACGGGTGAAAAATATTATGCACGTTGGTGCCTCGACCACCGCACGTTCGGCTAGGATGGCAGAACATGCGGCGAAGGTTGGAGTAGAAGCTATCTGCTGTGTGCCGCCATTTTTCTATCGACGCTCGGATAACGAAATTGTCGAACACTACCGAATTGTTGCATCTGTTGCTGATTTGCCTCTCTTCCTCTATAATTTGCCAAGTGCTACAGGTGTGGAGATCACACCCGATTTGGCGCGTAAAATCCAGGATAAGGTCCCTCAACTCAAGGGCCTGAAACACTCATCATCGGCATTTGGTAATGTACGAACCTTTGCTAAGATGGGTCTTAACTGCTTAATTGGGAACTGCCAATTGATGTTGCCTGCGCTAACACTTGGTGCTTCCGGTTGTGTGGATGGCCCACCCAACATGGTTCCAGAGTACTTTGTTGAAATCTGGCATGCCTATCAAACAGATGATTTAAAGCTGACTGAATCAGTTCAGGATAAGGCCTCTGAAGTTATTCAACAGATTTTTGACTGTGGTGGAGGGTTCCACGCCCTAGCTAAAGTTGTGCTTGGTCAACGTCTGGGAATCGATTGTGGAGATCCAAGACAACCTGCTTCCCCACTGAGTTCGGAACAAAAAGATGCGGTTTCTCGCTGTCTCGAAGCGCTTTCGTTAGGTAGTTCAGGTTCAGATCTGTAAAATTCGCTTGCAAGGGAATAGGAAGCCAATTTATTATATAGAAAATCTGTTTTTGGTTAAATAAATATGAAATCTTCCAGTGAAATAAAAGCACTTACATTTGATGTTTTTGGGACGGTTGGTGATTGGAGATCAAGCATCATTGATGAAGGGAAGGTGCTTAACCAAAAATGGCAGAAGAAGGTAGACTGGGAAGCCTTTGCCCTAGCTTGGCGTGGTTTGTACGAACCATCTATGAAAGTTGTGCGTCAAGGAAAACG
>DTUY01000069.1 GCA_012963885.1 Candidatus Poribacteria bacterium
ACAACTGGAACTGCCTGTCCTATAGTACAACAACAGGTGCTGCTTATGGGTGGGTTGTATGATTGGAGAGCAATCAACGCTCACCTGTAAAATGCCAGATTTCACATGTTCACGTGTCTAAATCTTTTGACCAATGAGCCGTTGCCAGAAGGATGGCTTCTTTCATATAGTCTTAAGCCAATTCTCCTCCATACTCCCTTGCAGGGATGTATGGGACCTGTTCCCTCCTGAGCATCATTTCAAGAGGGGACTCTTTGAGGGTCAATGGAAACGAAACTCTAACTCGTCCCTGCCGCTCCGATTCGTAGGCGCCAAGGCACATCTCAAGAGCAGCTCGACCGTCGTACCCACTGGAGATGCTTTCCCTGTTCTCATCAAGGCAAGCTACTACCTCCCAAGCGCCTTCGCCTGGCGGATTTCCTGCCGATTCACCAAGGATTTCGCTTTCAATTGACTTAATCAGTTCTCCCTCACGGAAGTTTCCCAAACCAGCCTCCTTCTTCCAGAAGTGAATGAGTGGCTGCCAATCATGATGCGGGCGAATCTCTATTTTACCGTCGCTGCCCTCAAGAATGAAACACCCATCCAGTCTGTAATTCCAGTGACCACCAGTCATGAACAGAGCTGTGGTTCCGTTCTTCATTCCAAATAAACTGACGACGCTTTCACGTTCATGGCTCCGATTGACGGTCGCGATGACCCACTCGGCATCTCCAGCAAAAAAGCGAATGGCATCACAACTGTGTGTGCCGTTGTGCAGCAGCGTACTTGTATCACCGTAGTTATGTACCTCGATGTGTAGTAGGTCGCCTATCACGCCCTCGTCAACCATCTGTTTGATGCGGCGCCAGTTCGGCTCAAACCGCATAGTATGGTCGATGGCAAGTTTGGTTCCAGATTTTTCGCATGCTTCGATCATCCTATCAGCATCTGCCATGTTGAGGGCCATCGGTTTTTCGCACAAAATCGCTTTTACGCCTGCCTCCGCAGCTGCTATCGTGGGCTTAACATGCTCGCGGTTGTGCGTCGTAACTCCGACGATATCGAGTTCTTCTGTGGACAACATCTCATACATATTAGTGTACGGCGCCGGGATTTCCCACTTCCCAACGAATGACTTTACCTTCTCTTCAATGAGGTCACAAGCAGCCACAATTTCCACCTGATTGGACAATCCCAGAAACGCTTGAGTATAGTTCCCACCAATATGTCCACAGCCGATGATTCCAACACGATACTTTTCTTTCAGCATATCTCTTATCTTTCTATTCGTTTTGGAAGTTAATTAAGATTACAAAGGACAGGAATCTGTAGATGAGTCTTATCCACTATATCACAAGCTAGCTTTACTCATACCTTTCTATTAGTGGCGCGTCCTCGTGCTACATCCGTCGCCCACAATGCTTTGCTGCTGAACAGGTGACAGATTATTTGCAGTTGAATGAAGTAAGCGTTTAATGTTGTTGTAGCGGTATACAGTTGAAATTGTGTACTGTTGTACTTGCATGCAGCTGTTTCAGAGGGAGTCAGTTGTGTCTCACCATCGTAACGGTAAAAAGGTGAAACGATATACTGTTAAACCATCGTTCGGTTATAAGAGTATATTGTTATACCGCTTTAAGGGTAGAAACTTATGCAAGTTATTTCTTTCGTGACGCAGAAAGGCGGTAGTGGTAAAACGACTTTGGCATTCTGTTGCGCAGTTGCTGCCTATCAGCAAGGTAAGGAAGTGCTGATCGTTGACATGGATCCTCAAGGTACGGCTGAAAAGTGGTATCAGGACCGAGAAGATGAAAGACCTCGTTTGGTTCGTCTGGAGAGTAACAAGCTTGATAGTGCTTTAACAAAAGCAGAAGACAATAATTTTGATATTGTTTTCATTGATACTCCCGGACGGGATGAACCTGCCATAGCGGTAGCGGCACGCAATAGTGATTTCTGTATTGTGCCATGTCGTCCTACCTTTGCGGATATGAAAGCTACTCCGCCAACAATACAAACTATTAAACGGTTAAATAAACCTGTCGCTTTTGTTTTGACCCAAACACCACCTCGAGGGTATCGTATTACTGAAGCGGAAAAGGGACTGTCAGTGCTTGGTTCTGTTGCCCCTGTTCATACAGTTATGCGAAATGACTATCAGGATTCACTCGGTGTTGGACTGGGTGTAACTGAATATCAACCGGAAGGCAAAGCTGCCGATGAAATTCGATCACTCTGGCAGTGGATTCAAAAGAAAATGGAGAAAAACACGTATGCCCAAGAAACGAACTTCGCTTGATGTGCTCAACCTTGATCCGGATTCAATTCAAGACGAGATAAAGCCTGAAGTAGTTCCGGAGGATACTGGACCAGCTAAACCAAAAGTTGTCAAACAGACAGCATATCTTCCAGAGTTTGTGCATGACCAACTGCGGAAACTCGCTTTTGAAGAGCGTAAGAAGATGCATGATTACTTGATGGAAGGATTAGATTTAGTCTTCCAAGGGCGGGGATTGCCTTCAATCAATGAGTTGAAACACAGTATTGATTAATCCGTGATGTTGGTATACTGTTTCGACTTTAGACGGGTATGATGGTGTAACGTTGTAACGGTATAATGTTACAAACAGCTTGACTTGAATTGTAATATCATATAAGATGGAAGAACAATAAAAAAGCCCCCACATAAGTAGGGGCAATTCGAGACTTTAGATCTCTATAGTAACGACATTGACAATCGTTATTATAATGGATTGAGAGTCTCCGATCAACAACTTTTTTTGATTAGGAGATTTTTTTTATGTCTGCTCATACCCAAAATGTAAGTTCATCCCCATTCACCCTCTCCCAAACCGACCAAATCCCATTTCTGTTCAGTGCCATACCCTATCAACTGATCGACGATGAAGTCTTTGGCGATCTCAAAGGATCTCACGTCAAGCTGATACT
>DTUY01000070.1 GCA_012963885.1 Candidatus Poribacteria bacterium
GACACCCATTCTGTCACGAGAGGATTGTTATTTTATTAATCTGCAATACGGCGATATCAGAGAGGAAATTGAGGAATATATATCTGCTAGTGGCTATCCGGTATATATAGATGAAGAGGTAGATTCGTTGAGCAATTTAGATGATTTTGCGGCCCAGATATCAGCGTTGGATTTAATTGTTTCCACCTCGAACGCAACAGTACATATGTCAGGAGGATTGGGCAAAAAGGTTTGGGTTTTATTGTCATCTCGTCCAGACTGGAGATGGATGCTGGAGAGGGAAGACACGCCATGGTATCAGACGATGAGGTTGTTTAGACAGGAAAAGGCAGGAGATTGGGAAAGAGTATTCCAACGCGCTAGTTCTACGTTGGGAAAAAATCTTAGATTGTACAACTAAAATCTCCTGTTTTATGGCATGGTTCAGTTGTAAGCGACGATATTGGAGATGATTTTTGTATGTGTAAGACAACAGGTCAATATAGACAGGGTTAATAAACATGGTTCAACAATCTTTTTTCTTAGCCCAACGGACAGCTATTGAGGAGGAATTGCACAAAGCTGTGGGCCTGCATCAGTCTGGTCAGCTAGATCAGGCCGAGCAGATATATCGGGAAATACTTTGTTCTGCTCCCAAGCATGCTGATGCTCTTCATCTCTTAGGCGTTGTTGCCTATCAAGTTGGAAAATATAAAGTTGCAGCTGATTTGGTAACCCAGGCTATAGGAATTGATCCGAAACAATCCTCGTATTTCAATAATCTGGGTAATGCCTTCAAAAAACTTGGTAAGTTGGTAGAATCGACTCAAGCCTATTACAAGGCTATCGAGATCAAACCGGATTATGCCGAAGCCTATAATAATCTAGGTAATGTTTTAGCGGAGCAGGACAGATTGGAAGAGTCGATTTGTGCTTATCGCCAAGCGTTGGAGATCGATCCGGAATATAGCGAGGCCTGTAATAATTTGGGTGTAGCACTTAAGGCTCAGGGAAGCCTAGAGAAATCAGTCCTAGCTTATCGCCAAGCGGTTAAAATTGACCCTGAATTTGCCGATGCATACTATAACCTAGGCTGTTTATTTCAAGAGAAAGGAAAGTTGGAGGACTCGATTCGAGCCTATAGTGAGGTGTTAAAGATCAATCCAGAATATCATATAGAAGTCTATAATAATCTGGGGCTGGCTCTTAGGGAGCAGGACAGGTTCGAAGAATCAGTTCAAGTTTATCAACAGGCCATCGAGATCAAACCGGATTATGCCGAAGCCTATAATAATCTAGGTAATGTTTTAGCGGAGCAGGACAGATTGGAAGAGTCGATTTGTGCTTATCGTCAAGCACTGGAGATCAATTCGGACTATAGTGAGGCTTATAATAATCTTGGGAGTGTCTTTCAATTAAAAGCAGATTTTAAGGCTGCCAGACAAGCCTATCACAAAGTTCTGGAGATGCAGCCACAACTTGCGGCTGCCCACAAGAATCTTGGATTGCTCTCGCTCCTTCAGGGTGATTTTAAGAGGGGGTGGCAGGAATATGAATGGAGGTGGAAATGCGACGATTTTACTGTCGAGAGTCTTCGTTTCCCCCAACCTCTCTGGGATGGGGAGAATCTGAATCAAAAGTCTATTCTTGTTTGGACTGAGCAAGGGGTGGGCGATGAAATTATGTTTGCCAGTATGCTTCCTGCCTTTTTGCAAATGGATGTGAAAGTTATCGTTGAGTGTACTCGGCGTTTGGTCCCTATTTTCCAGCGTGCTTTTCCTGAAATCCAATTTATCCCCCGGGAAAATCCAGTAAGCCTACAGTTGCTTAATATGGTCATTGATTACCAAATTCCGATGCTTAGTTTGGGGAAATGGCTTAGACCAAGTGCAGAAAGCTTCCCTTCGGATCAAGAGTCGTATTTATATCCTTGTACAGCAAAGGCTAGGCATCTAAAACAAAAATATCAGCAGTTGGCAGGTGACAGGCTGTTGGTCGGTGTTTCGTGGAAAAGTACTGGGAACAATCGAAGAAGGAGTAGGTCAAAAAGTACTCCGCTGGAATATTGGACGTCAATTCTGTCACGGCAGGATTGCTTTTTCCTGAATTTGCAATATGGAGATGTCGCACGGGAAATCGAAGACTTCAAGCTGGAAACGGATTTAAGAATTTATCATGATAAAGAGATCGATTCGCTGGAAAGTTTAGATGATTTTGTTGCGCAGGTGTCGGTGTTAGATTTAGTTATATCAACGTCGAACACGACGGTACATGTCGCAGGTGGATTAGGAAAGAGTGTGTGGACGCTATTGCCTCATGTGCCGGATTGGAAGTGGTTGTTGGGAAGAAAGGATTCGGTGTGGTATCCAACGATGAGATTATTTCGACAGGATGAAATTGGGAATTGGTTACATGTATTTCGGTCTGTGGAGTTAGAACTGGATATTTTTTGTCGTGGGATAGTTTCAGATGGAAGTAACTGATGCGTTTGATCAATTTTATGGAGCCATATATCGTGATCGCTGGTTGGATTTAAGGTCAGCGTTGACCGAAAAACCAACTCAGATTAAGAGACTCAATCTGTTTCTGGACAGTTCTTCCTTAAATGTCTCTAACCCGATTGCCAGTTGGGCCTTAAACTGTTTCAGAGTTGAGCGAACATTCAGACCGCAGGTGCAAGCGTGTGGATTACTGGATTTTTTTGTCATGGATCTAGCGTCTTTTGTGGTTGCGAACGCCTTAGAAGTCCAAGAAAATGACAGGGTTTTGGATATGTGCGCTGCACCGGGCGGTAAGGCGTTGATACTGGCGGAGAAACTGGGATTAAACGGTCAGTTAGTGTTGAACGAGTTGTCCAAGCGTCGCTTCCATCGGCTCAAAAAGGTCCTGGAATCTTATGTTCCCCAAGATATTTTAGCACGGATTTCTCTTCGGTCATATGACGCAACCAAATGGGGTGTTTATGAAACAAAGGCTTATGATCGGATACTTGTTGACGCACCTTGTTCGGCTGAGGCGCACCTGCTCCGTAATTTGTCGGAAATGCAGAAGTGGTCACCCAAGAGAAGTAAGAGGTTAGCGCAAAGGCAATATGCCCTGCTATGTTCGGCTTTGCTAGCTGCGCGTCCAGAATCAAAAATTGTCTATTCCACATGTAGCATATCTCCTTTGGAAAATGACGGTGTTTTGAACAAACTGAAAGATAAGAAAGGAGATCTCTTTGAATTTGAAACGCCTTTGTCACCTGTAGGAGAAAGAACCAAATTTGGATGGCAGATTTTGCCCGATCAGCATCAATGGGGGCCAATGTATTTTGCGACTCTTAGGAAACTAAGTCATTGAGTTAACATTTTGAAGAATGGGTGCTCTAGTTGGTGTGGTTCAAAGCTTGTTTACATAAGTGCAAATTATATGTTTAAATACGGCGGGCTGTTTTTGATCAGACGTGTTGTGACATTATTGATGTACCAATTTTGACAGGAATACAACCTAGGGAGTTTAATTATGAATCAACACCATTCAGAGAATAATCAAATTGTGACAGACCAGCATATCAGTTTTTTTCAAACCTTTGGCTACTTGGCTTTCCCGGGCTTGATTAAGGATTGTATCGACGAAATTATTCTGGCTTTTGAAGAAGTCTGGAAACAGCGGGGGCATACCCATAACGGCGTAACTCATGACGGCTCGAAGCGATCTTGTATAGTACCCTTTCCTGATCAGCATCCTCGTTTATGTCAACTTCTTGATGATCCACGGATTGACGCAATTGCTTCGGCTTTGCTGGGTGATGATTACAATTTCATGCCGAGTGATGGAAACTACTATGCCGGTGATACGAGGTGGCACTCGGATGGTGCCAACAGTGATATCCTTCATATTAAGATTGCCTACTATCTCGACCCTCTGTCTCGTGAGACTGGATGCATGCGAGTCATCCCGGGGAGTCATCGTTTTGGTGATCAGTATGCGGATTCATTAGGCAGAGGTCTTGGGAACAGCCAGGATCTGTGGGAGATTGATGGCAGTCAAGTTCCGGCTCAGGCAATTGAAACGGAACCTGGCGACGTAGTGGTATTCAATCACAAAACTAAACATGCTTCCTTTGGTGGTGGTGGTTGGCGGAGAATGTTTACCATGAATCTGTGTCAGCGCTATCCTGAGGATCGTGTTCAAGAACTTCGAGACTATCTGGACGGTGTAGCCAGGTTTTGGGTCGATCGTGCTTACGGTCAGATCATGATGGAAACGGCTGGTTTGGAACGAATTCGACATCTGGAACAGGTAATGGCTAACGATGGTCATATTGCAGAACTATCACGTCAAGCCAGAGAAAGAATGGATGAACCGTCACGCGGGTAGAGAGGATATATTAGCGTATTTACAGTCGTAGAAATTTGGTGCTTACATTGTTGTTAGTATTGAAATTGAGTAATTAAACAACATTTAGGAGAGTAGAAGGATGCGTCTGGAAGATAAAGTGGCAATTATTACTGGATCTGGATCAGGGATTGGGAGAGCAACAGCACAACTTTTTGCTGAGGAGGGTGCAAAGGTCGTTGTGGCAGAAATCAATCTTGAAGGCGCTAATGAGACAGTACAGAGTATTCAGAGTGCTGGCGGGGAGGCGGTTTCTGTTGAAGCTGATGTTTCCAAGGAAGAAGACAGCCGTAAAATAGCCGATCTTGCCTACTGTGAATATGGTAAAATCGATATTCTTGTAAATAATGCTGCTGCCTTTGTTTTTGGCAGAGTCGAAGACGCAACTACAGAAGATTGGGACCATGTTTTCAGTGTTAACGTAAAAGGTCCTGCCTTCTGTGTTAAAGCAGTACTTCCGGTGATGAAGCAAGGTAGTAGTGGTGCTATCGTTAATATTGGCTCTATCAGTTCAATGATTGCTCAGCCGGATTACGTGCCTTATAACACATCAAAATCAGCCATTCTGAATTTTACCAGATGTTTGGCTATGGATCTGGCCCCTTTCAACATACGTGTCAACACTGTCTGTCCCGGAGTTACTCATACTCCGGCGCTTGAAAAGGCTATACAGGAGGAAGGGATAACATTGGAAGAGGCAAATGCACATCTGAATCAACCATGTTTACTGAAACGGCTAGGCCAACCTCGCGAGATTGCGCATGGTATTTTGTTCTTAGCTTCTGATGATGCGTCCTTTGTTACGGGGACGTCTCTTCTTGTGGATGGCGGATACACTGCACAATAACTTGGTCCTCGTACTAAAAATAATCTTTTAGCGTAGACACTGAAGAGGTAATTTATGAAGATTACTGGGATTGAACAATTTTTCCCGCGTCCACGAATACGGTTAGTTAAAATTACCACTGATAACGGTTTGGTCGGTTGGGGAGAGACCACTCTTGAGGGGAAACCGAAGAGTACCGTCGCCGCTGTCGAAGAACTGTCGGGTTATCTGATAGGGAAAGATCCACTCCGAATTGAACATCATTGGCAACACATCTATCGGTCTGCGTTCTTTCGGGGAGGGAACGTGCTGATGACAGCACTTTCAGGGATTGATCAAGCCTTGTGGGATATTGCGGGCAAATATTATGGGGTGCCAGTGTATCAGCTACTTGGCGGTCCGGTTCGAGATCGAATCCGTGTTTATGCGCATTGGGGAATTGGCAGCCTGACAGATGAAGGCAAAGCATCCGCCAAAGACCGACTCGAATGGTTACAGAAAGCAGGGGGATATACTGCATTCAAGTCTGGGCTTGGTGGGAAATGGCGTGCTCACGAAGCCCCATCAGTTATTGATTGTTTTGTTGAACGTGCTTACTTGATGCGTGAATGGGTTGGTCCGGATATTGAACTGGCATTTGATTTCCACGGCAAAATGACGCCGGCACTTGCGATTGAAATTTGTCATGAACTAAGAGGCATGCGACCGATGTTCGTTGAAGAACCAGTTCCTCAAGAAAATATTGAGGCCCTAAAACTGGTTTCCGATCATGTTACGTTTCCTATTGCTACTGGCGAAAGGCTGTTAACCCGTTGGGGATTCCGTGAGATTTTTGAGAAGCAGGCGGTGGCTTATATCCAGCCTGATACTTCTCATGTCGGTGGTATTACTGAACTCAAGAAAGTTGCAAATATGGGTGAAGTTTACTATATACATATTATGCCGCATTGTGCCATTGGACCCGTGGCTTTTTCCGCTTCATTGCATGTGGATGCCGCAGTACCGAACTTCTTGATTCAGGAACAAGTTGATTCAGGGTTAGGTGCCGGACTCTTTAAAGAAAATTGGCGGGTTAAAGATGGTCATATTGACTTGCCAACCAAACCCGGCCTGGGATTTGAAATTGATGAAACAGAAGCTGAGCAGGACTGTGGTGTTTATCAAGAAGAACTCGGTGGAGAATTTTACTATGATTCGGATGGGAGTGTTGCCGACTGGTAAAATGGGTGAAGAGAAATGAAGAAGTGAGTGTGCTAAGTTATTGAAACCATAAAGATGCTCGAACCCCAGACAAAAGTCACGTTTTTAAGTACTGGATCAGCTGTTCCAGAAGCGGGATACGATACCGTAAGTTTTATCATTAACGGTAAATACTTGGTTGATACAGGTTGGTATGCTGCTATCAAGATGCTGGAGTATGGTTTTAGTCCGATGGGCTTGGAGTATCTGTTTATTACACATTGTCATCATGATCACTATATCGGTTTGCCACATCTACTATTTTATTTAAGTATGCGTCGCCGTGATTATCCGGATAGATTACCTCTTAAAATTGTTGGTCCTGCTGAGGATATAGAGAGGGTAGTCAAGTCGGCACGTTTTTTTTTACAAACGCATCGTTTCCCTGCCATAGATTATGCTCCGGATATTATCCCAATTCAACCGGGACAATCCTATCAAGATCAGGTGTTCTGTATTGATACTAGTACCACAATCCATCCGGTACAAGGGCTATGTTATAGGTTTACAGATAAATATACTCAGGCAGTGGTATCGTTTACAGGAGATACTGCATATCATCCGTCAATTGCTGATCATGTTAAGGGATCTCATTTTCTGATCCATGAAGCATCGTATGGTGCGGAAAACCCAAAACCGGGTTCCTCTTCGGGCCACTCAGGGGCTGAACAAGCAGCGTCTATCGCTGGGGATGCCAACGTCAACTTACTGGCTTTGGTTCATTGCCAGCAAAATCAAGCCCAATCAGCCTTGACCGCGGCACAAAAAATTTTCCCCAATACAATTTTTCCATACGATGGACAAACTGTGACAATAACAGCTGAAAATGTAATCTTATTGGAGTCCGAGAACTAGATTGCGCAAGTAAATTAAAATGCGTTAAAGATTCGAGTACAAGCTTAAGCAGGATCAATGATGACGGTTGGTTCAAATTATTGGCTCTGTCGATTGTATCAACGTTTTCCCATTTAAGGAGGGAAGTTAATGTCCAACCAGGTTTTGAATAATCAAGTTGGGTTTCAGCATCAGGCTAGTGTTGGTGGTCAGCCAAACGTTGTATTTGTAATTACTGATGATCAAGGATACGGTGATTTGGGTTGTCACGGGAACCCGATTATCCAAACCCCGAACCTGGACCGGTTGCATGGTCAAAGCCTTCGCTTGGCTAATTTGCATGTTGGTCCAACTTGTGCTCCTACCCGAGCTGGGATTATGACTGGTCGTTACTGTAACTGTACTGGTGTTTGGCACACTATCGGAGGGCGTTCACTTCTACGCCATGATGAAGTTACAATGGCCGATATCTTTCGTGCGAATGGTTACAGAACGGGCATGTTCGGCAAATGGCATTTAGGCGATAATTATCCATTTCGGCCACATAATCGGGGATTTGAAGAGGCACTTTACCATGGTGGAGGTGGGATTAGTCAAACACCGGATTATTGGGGAAATGATTACTTTGATGATACCTTCTTTCGGAACGGGGTAGAAGAATCTTTTGAAGGTTACTGTACTGACGTTTGGTTTGATGAGGCCATGAAGTTCATCGAACGAAACAAGGATCAGCCATTTTTTTGCTATCTGTCGACTAATGCGCCGCACGGTCCGTTTCGTGTCCCAAATTCTTATAGTGAACTTTATCGTGGACAAGTTCCTGACTCTCGTGCCAATTTTTACGGAATGATTACTAACATCGACGAAAATATGGCGCGATTGCGAACCAGGCTGAAAAATCTCGGTATTGAAGATAACACGATTCTGATTTTTATGACTGACAATGGTTCAGCTGCTGGTTGTGAATTGGATTGGGATCAATATGTCTCAGATGGGTTTAACGCCGGTATGCGTGGTAAGAAGGGATCAGAGTATGAAGGTGGACATCGTGTGCCGTTTTTTATGCATTGGCCTGACGCTGGGTTTACAGAGGGACGAGATGTTGATCAATTGGCTGCTAACATAGACCTGTTGCCGACACTGATAGATTTGTGTCAATTGCAGGTGGCAGAAGATCGTCAGTTTCACGGTATCAGTTTGGTTCCTTTGTTTCGTGGCGAGACTGAAGAATGGCCAGATCGGGTGATTGTCACCGATTCGCAACGTGTTGAACATCCAATTAAATGGAAGCAAAGCGCGACCATGACCCGACGTTGGCGGTTGATTAACGGTGCTGGACTTTATGACATTTTGGTTGATCCGGAGCAACGGGATGATGTGTCTGTTGATCATCCGGATCTGGTTGGGCAACTCCGTAAACATTATGAAATATGGTGGGATTTGGTTTCACCTCGTTTTGATGAGGACTGCCCAATTATAATTGGTAGTCAAAGTGAAAAGATTTCATTGCTAACCAGTCACGATTGGCATGGTGAAGCTCATGCTTGGAATCAGGGACAAATACGCCATGGATTGGAGTGCAATGGATACTGGGCAGTTGAAATCGCTGAGGATGGTGAGTATGTCTTTGAACTCAGACGATGGCCCAAAGAAGAGGATAGATATATTACGGCAGGGATTCTTGGAGAAATAATTGATCTATATAATGGCGGCCAGGCTCTTAACTTGGAAAAGGCTCAGATCCGAATTGGTGATCAGGAACAAGTGAAGACCATCCCCTCTGATGCTAAAGGAATAAAGTTCACATTTGTCCTGAAGGCAGGTGAAACTCGTTTACAGACTTTTTTAACGGATGAAGATAATTTTACTATTGGTGCTTACTATGTGTATGCTAGTCAAGTCCAGTGAAGTATAAGTATATCATCCTGTTTCGCGCAAAGCTAAGAGAGTCAGGATTGGCATTTATTTTCTCGAGCTTTGAGGAAAAGTTGGGTGTTCCACAACCATCCAGTAATCATTATCAACTGCCGGATTTTAGGGAATTACGCCCAGTTGGGAAAAATGCGGTAAAAGCATTTGAATCCTGTTTCACTATACAGGATGTTTATTAAATTTATGAGGATTTTAAAAATGACGCGCGATGAATTTGACGAGCATATCTTACGTATTCAGTTAGATGGCTATACGGTCCTGCCAGGTGTGCTTACCTCGGATGAATGTGATCAAGCCCAACAAGAACTTGAAGGGCTTTCGGAAAAGAAAGTTTGGCTGGGAAACCTGTTCAATAAGGCTCGAGTTTTTGAGCGGGTTTATCAAATTCCGCCATTATTGGAGGTCATTCGGCATTTTCTGGGTCAAGATGCTGTTCTCAGTGGTGTTTATGGCAGTATTCTTCATTCTGGATCAGGAGGAGGGGGTCTTCATTCCGATGGATCGATAACTGGTCCTAACCGATTGGATTCACTTGCACCAGTGGATAACAACCGTCGGATTACCAGTCATGTATTAGCATTTAACGTTATTTTCTGTATCAGTAATTTTACAAAAACCAACGGTGCGACTCGAGTTGTGCCTGGCAGTTATAAGTACCAGGCACTCAGCGTACCTCCTTCTCCAGTTTATGGTGAAAGAATCGTTGAAGCTGAGCGGGGGTCAACGCTGATCTTCAACATTAACACGTGGCATGGTGCTTCTGAGAACTCTGCCGGTGAAACGCGGTATGCGCTTTTTACGCCTTGGCGTAGACAATGGTTGCGCGGTGAATCTGAACTCTCGCGAATTGTCGAACCGGAAGTTTTAGATCGAGCAGGTGAAGAGGGTAAACGAGTGTTTGGCCTGAGTGCTTTATCACCGTATTTAGATCTGTCTCAATGGGATCGAGAAAGTGGTTGTCCTAAGTCGGAATGGTCGCATTTGCAGCGTGGTTGAAGGAATTAGGCAAGAATTTAGAATGGCTATACTGGACAAAAATTTATGTGCCCTGCTAGCGGTGAAACGGGAGTCAATGTTTACTGTAGGGTTGATAATTTTAGTTTGGGGGTGTCAATGGCTTCATGCAGCTACGGTCCATGTACCGAAAGATCAACCGACCATACAGGCTGGAATTGAGACAGCAGTTGATGGAGATACTGTTCTGGTGTCCGATGGCACGTATACCGGAGAAGGTAACGTCAATTTAGATTTCAAAGGAAAGACCATTACCGTTAAATCTGTTAATGGTGCTGCGGCCACCATTATCGACTGCCAAAATCAAAATATAAGGGGATTTTATTTTCATAGCGGGGAAACACTATCTTCTTTCGTAGATGGATTCACAATAACTGGAGGCAAAGCTACAGGTGTCTGGCCGAATAATATTGGAGGTGGGATCTATTGCAACAAATCTTCTCCGACTATCATCAATTGCATTGTCACAGGAAATCAAGCCAGTAATGGTGGTGGGATCCTTTGTGCCGAATCGTCTCCTGACCTCGTCAATTGCACTATTACCAAAAATCAGGCACAGAAGAATGGAGGAGGAGTTTATTGTTCTAATAATTCATCTTCGCGTTTTATTAATTGTACTATCACCAACAATCAGTCGGAGATTGGTGGTGGGATTTATGGTTTCAACAATTTGTCTCTCACCATCATCAACACCATCGTTTGGGAAGATAGCCCACAGGCGATCTATTTCAGTGATTCCGGTCTTTCCAACAAAATTGCCGTCTCCTATTCCAACGTTCAAGGTGGCCAGGCTGAAATTGTCACCAATGATAATGGAAGAATTAATTGGGCTGACGGTAACATCGACGTTGATCCGCTTTTTGTAGAGGCTGCTGCTGAGAATTATCATCTTAGAGATAATAGTTCCTGTATTGGTGCTGGTACCATGAGGAACGCACCTAAAACAGATATTGAGGGTAATGCCCGTCCAAATCCAACTGGTTCCAAACCGGATATTGGGGCCTATGAAAATTTGCGTGCCACACCAACAGATATTACTCCTCCTGTGGTTGCTGTGGTTACTTCCCCTACGAGAAATGGTATCTATAAAGAGCCAGATATTATAGCGCTTACAATTATCTTCAGCGAAAGTGTCATAGTTACAGAAACACCACAACTCACTCTAGAAACCGGGGCAAAGGATGCCGTGGTTGATTATTCCAGTGGCAGTGGTACAGATACTTTAACTTT
>DTUY01000071.1 GCA_012963885.1 Candidatus Poribacteria bacterium
TTGTTTAAGATACCTGCATGATACTATGCGAAAATATTTTTGGATGTGGTTGCTTACATAACCTTTGGTGCTAGTTTTAAAGGCTGAATTCAGCAATGGAGAGTTGAACAAATCCCTTCTCATCAGGTTGCGGGCCATTCCACCGAACCAAGATGTTGAATAGAGCTATGGTGAAGCCAAGTTTCCCTTCTCAACCATGGCCAAAAGGCTCGTTTCCCACATCCTTTGAGTGCATTAAGTAAAGCCAAAGTTACGACTTCAGTTAAGGATAGAGTTTGGCTTGGCTGTGTTTATGGTTTAGTCCAGATTCTCTAAGTTTATCATCTACACAACAAAACAATTGTGTGATAAAATCTATTGTGGTCATCAGGTATTCTTCCTCTCGTCAATCAAGTTTTTGATGATTCACTTGTATTAACAGGAAGTCAATCATCTCTACCTTTAATGACCACAAATAACTAGCACCAAAGGTTACATAATGGAAAATGGATGTAACTCTGTACTTGGGCTTAGATAAATCGGTGAATCAACCGGATTATGATGAAAACTCGACGCGATCGACACCAATTGGATGTAAACGATGATTGAACCAGCTGAGGAAATTACCATTGAAGATGCTTTTCATCGAGCAGTTCGCTACCATAACGATGGGGAATTTGGCTATGCCGTGGAGCTATACACACAGATTCTTGAGGTTTCCCCCAATCACCCGGATGCAATGAACTTATTGGGGGTTCTTGGTAGTCAATTCGGCCAACACGAAGAAGCAGTCAGTCTAATTAATCAAGCGATAGGAATTTTACCGGATCAGCCAATATATCGTATTAATCTTGGTAATGTCTTGCAGGCTCAAGGCAAATTTGAAGAGGCTGAACAGTCTTACCAACAAGCTATTGATATCAATCCTGCCATGGCGGAAGCCCACTATAATCTGGGTTGTGTTCTTGAACAACAGGATCGAATCAACGATGCCGTTTGGTCATACCACAAAGCCATAGAGACTAATCCCCAATATGCCGAAGCCCACATTAATCTTGGTAATGTCTTGCAGGCTCAAGGCAAATTTGAAGAGGCTGAACAGTCTTACCAACAAGCTATTGATATCAATCCTGCCATGGCGGAAGCCCACTATAATCTGGGTTGTGTTCTTGAACAACAGGATCGGATTAACGATGCTGTTCAGGCTTATCAAAGCGCGATAAATCATAGATCCGACTATATTGAAGCTCTCAATAATCTTGGCAATATACACAAAACACTGGGGGATTTGGAGGAGGCCACACGGGTTTATGAACAGGTACTTGGCATTAATCCTGATGTGAATGAGACTTTATATAATCTTGGTGTAGTTAAGCAAAAGCTAAATCAGCTGGATGACGCAATGGCATATTACAGTCGAGCAATTCAGGCGGGCGCATCATTTACTGATGCCCACAGGAATCTTGGTTATCTTCTTAGGGAAAGGCAAGAATTGGATGAGTCCGTACAGATTTATCGCCAAGCCCTTGAGATTGAGCCTGATAACCCGGAGGTACATATTGAGTTGGCCTTTGTTTTGCTTTTACAAGGAAATTTCAGGCAAGGCTTGGAAGAATACGAATGGCGCTGGGAATCAGAACGCCTTTCACTCTTCAAGCGGGAATTTATTCAACCGTTTTGGGATGGTTCTCCACTTGATGATAAAACAATACTATTGCATGCCGAACAGGGATTTGGTGATACTATTCAATTTGTCAGGTATGCTGATCTCATTACCAACTCCAATACAAAGATAATTGTCGAATGCCAATCGGAACTGGTTACATTGCTTGAAGGTATGGACAGTATCAATCAGGTCATCCCCACAGGGGAATTGCTCCCTGATTTTGACGTGTATGCCCCCATACTTAGCTTGCCTTATATTCTGAAGACGGATGTAGACTCTATTCCTAATCAAGTTCCCTATCTATGCTCGACCACACCAGACGCAGCAGTTAACTTGAATGCTGAAAATAAGTTTAAAATCGGCCTTGTCTGGGCTGGAAACCCGGAAAATGAGATTGAAAACTGGTTGATATTAGCCTCTGCCAGTAGATCAATTGAACTGCTGGACTTTGCTCCGTTATTTGAACTTAACGCTTGCCAGTTCTACAGTCTGCAAGTTAGTTCAGCAAGAACTGATATTATCATCTATGATTTTGAAGATGAAATTATAGATTTGGGATCGTCTTTTAATGATTTCTCTGAGACCGCAGCTACTATTATGCAACTTGATCTAGTGATTAGTGTCGATACTGCTGTCGCTCACTTAGCTGGAGCCTTGGGTAAGCCTGTATGGACTTTATTACCTACCGTAGCTGACTGGCGTTGGATGCTCAACCGGTCAGACACCCTATGGTACCCGACTATGAAACTTTTCCGACAGGAAGATGTTGGGGATTGGGGAACGGTTATCCAAAAGGTGAAAACAGAGCTTACACAACTAATGGGAAATCGATCTCAACCGCTATCCGAAACACGGACTTACAATCTGAGAGAAGCTGTCCAGTTGATAGGAATTAGCGCTAACACGTACAGAAACTGGGAGCGGCGTGAATTAATATCGCCAGTACTGCGTGATCCCAAAAATAATAGGAGATGTTTCACTGAGGGAGATATCAGGCGTCTAAAGGTGTTTGTTGACCAAAGAAAGAAAGGTCGAGAATCCTCAGATAATGCTGACAAGTAAATACCGTGTGGTTTAGATGCACGCTTTACAACGACCATGTTTAGCTTGGTTGAAAACCATTTTTTTGCGTGTGGATTCTGGAATTATATCCGCGAGGTACTATCTTCCGGTTTGGTCATGCACGAAATACCAATCTCCTGAAATACCAATCTCCTAAAGTGATTCTCCATTGCCTTTGCCATCCTGATTATATA
>DTUY01000072.1:0-2776 GCA_012963885.1 Candidatus Poribacteria bacterium
CAGAGACGGGCCAAAGTATGTTAAGCCACAACCAAGAACTGTCACTTGGCAGATGGTGCATGAAGCTGCCACTGATCCTGGCAAAGTGCTGATGACAAGGTATCAGGCGGCAGATGATGGCAGTCCGAGTTTACGGTGCAGGTGGTTGGGTGGTGGCTTTAAAGTAATTCTCGATGCTTCTTTATGCGGGACTTACTTATACATTCTAGTAGTGGATCGTAGACTTTAGAGTATGGAATTGACAGTAATCATCAACCAGATGGCCTCGGGTTTTATCTGGCTTTTCCGCAAGGTATAACACCAGTTGGGAAGGAAGATAATCTATGTTTGAGCCAGAAATGATTAAAATTCTCGAAGGGGCTTTTGCCATGGGTACTGCTGGCGGTGTTATTAACGAGACTCCATTTAATACTCCATTCCATGAAGTGTACTTGGATAGATTTGGAATCGCAAAATATCCTGTAACTAACCAGCAGTACCAGGCTTTTCTGAAAGCCAATCCAAATCAACCTGCTCCCCAGCACTGGAATGGTTGTACACCGCCGACTGATCGCATCAATAATCCGGTTGTCAACATTATCTGGGATGAAGCGATGGCTTATACAACATGGCTCAGTCAACATACCGAGCTTGCTTACCGCCTCCCAACTGAGGCTGAATGGGAAAAAGCAGCGCGAGGTACTGACAGCCGAGTTTATCCTTGGGGCATGGATTTCGACGCCAGTAAGTGTAACACTCGTGAAGATGGCCCTGGTATGACGACACCGGTTAATCAATATCCTGATGGCGCTAGTGCCTATGGTTTGATAGATATGGCTGGTAATGTAGCAGAATGGTGTTCCGATTGGTATCAAGAGGTTCATTCGTCAAGTCTACGGCGAAACCCGACTGGCCCGAGTTCAGGTGAACATCGGATAGTGCGTGGCGGTTCATGGCGTTATTCTGCCAGCGCGGCTCGATGTGCGGCTCGTTACTGGTGTCCGCCAGAGCATAGACGGGATAATACAGGTTTTCGGTTGGCTAAGTCTCAATAAGTTTTGAAATCCATGTGAGATGAAAGACACAGCAACTCTAAATAAATGGGGCTATTCTGTATTTAAGTTAAAAACTAAAATACAAGGTGTATGTCATGGCTAAGAGATC
Organism: Candidatus Poribacteria bacterium; assembly: GCA_012963885.1. Classification (GTDB taxonomy): domain Bacteria; phylum Poribacteria; class WGA-4E; order WGA-4E; family UBA9662; genus UBA9662. The sequence goes on from DTUY01000072.1 coordinate 1,144, forward strand.
AGTTATTGCGATGATGGCGATGATTGTCTGGGTAGGTTTGGTGCGTGCTGAGGATGCCAAAGAAGTCATTATTGGAAGTGCTAAGGAGTTGAAAGGTATCAAGGCAAAGAAGATCATTTGGAAGAGATGCTTTCTTATAGGGATGAGGGGTAACTTCTGTCATACTACTTGGATAAATCAGGTATAATCTGGTGTATTAGGATTAGATGGCAGATAGTTCCTGATAAATCTGCTCTAATCTCTTGATCCTGCAGGCCAGTAGATTATCATCGGCAAAGAAAACTTTGCGAAGTGGTTTAGAATAGTAGGTAGAAGCCAAGTCGTACTCCTTGCCATCAAACATTCCATTTTCAAAATCGACCAGATACATCTTGCCCTGATAAAACAGAGTGTTGGTAAACCAGAGGTCGTTGTGTAGCAGCGAAAGTGTTGAGACATCGGGACACATGAACAGAACGCATTGGATATATTTTCGGTCAGGCACTTTTTCTAAGAAATAACGCTCATAGACGGTGACCTAATCGTGGACGTAAGCGAGCCAACCGCAGCGGTTCAATCCAACCAGTGGCCCACATTTATTAGAGCTGACTTGATGAATTTGTGTCGCTGCCTGAAGTAGTGCAGGTACCTCATTGGTCGGAGACTGGCTGATGCTCACCAGGCAAGAAGGTCTCAATTGAATAATAAACATTGTCCCATTGGTTGCATCTAATTGCCTTAGGTGCGATGTCGAGACTTGTCAGATGCCTCAGACTCCTGAAGTTGTTTACAATCGGATTTGGTTCTTCACCACGGATTCTCAAGACGTAGTCCAGTCCATCGAATTGAACTTTAAAGACGGAAGTTCCACCACCATCTCTAATGTCTTGGTATTGGATATCTATGGATCCAAATTCCTGTAGTAAAATATCCTCAATCATTGCAGTCAGTGATCCTTATTGCCCAGAGACGGACAGCCCAGTTGGACAATAAAATTAAAACCTAAGGCGATCTTGACACCTATATTGCACCATGTTACCATAAAATACGCTGGGTAGCCCTATTTATAGGAAGGTACCAGCGGACCCGTGTGGACGGGGTAATACCCTGTTACCGTAGGGATTTTTTGGCCGACTCATTGCGTCTGTTCTGAATCCGCCTTACTGAGCCGCTAGCCAAATCGGTGTGTGGATTCAGTCGTGGTTGGGTAAGACAACTTTGGCTATTTTACTAAGTCCAATAGCGTTAACTCAGAATCATACAGCGGCCGATACTTGACCAAATACCCCCTGTGGGTGGGAGTAGTTGGATGTTACAACCTGTACTTGATAAAAACCGATCGTCTCAAGGTAAACAGGCTGTCACAGAGGCACTGTTCGAGGCGATCAACAATGCTAACGTAACCAAGGTAGCCGAATTTCTCAATGCCTATCCGAGACTGAATGAAGACAAGGATCAAATGGGTCGAACACCGATCCAGGCATTGACGGAAGCACCCGTTTGGGTATGGCAGGAAAACGACCGACCGAGACAAGAGATTTACCACCTGTTAGTCCAAAGTGGTGCTGATCCAACTGTTGTTTCAGCCATCGTATCTGGTGATGTCGACGGAATTCGGGGCTTTCTCGACAGAGATGCCCCCTTTATACACATG
>DTUY01000072.1:2876-11310 GCA_012963885.1 Candidatus Poribacteria bacterium
ACACATGGAGGGAAACATCTTCCACTCTCATTGGCCGCCATGTTTAATAGGCCAGCGGTGATGGAACAACTTATCATGGCGGGTGCCGATGTCCACGCCGACCATGAAGCCGCCTTAATTGAGGCCGCCTGGAGCAACAGCGCCAAGGCAGCGGAAATGCTATTCCAACATGGTGCCCAGATTAATCCATCCAGTCGAGAAAGTCACCCTCTCCACCATGCTTGCTATGATATTTCGCCTAAGACAGCCATCTTTTTGCTTAATAATAATGCTGACCCAAACGCACTTGGGCGTATCGGTCGGGTAGAAGGTTCGCCCTTGATGATGGCACTTAAAACCTATAATCGATGGGATGGTGAATGGAAACATCAAATTATTGAAGGCCTGATTGAAGCCGGGGCTAATTACAGGGATGATGCGATGATGGCCATTCACCGTGGACGGGTTGACCTATTACAACAACAGTTGGATGCGAATCCGGAATTGGTGCATCAGCGATTTGAAATGCCGAACGATAATACCTATTGTCCATTGAATGGGGGTACACTTCTACATCTGGTGGCTGAGTACAATGAGTATCCAAATGCACTGGTGAATGCTAAACAGTTGCTGGCTCGAGGAGCGGACATCAATGCTAGGACCAAAAAATCTGTCGACGGGACAGATGGACACACTCCAATCTTCCATCTGTTGCGGATCTGGATTCAAACATCGGAGAAGTTGTTGAATTTTCTAATTGAGCAAGGGGCGGATTTGACAGTCAAAGGAACATTTATGGTAAACGGCGAACAATTGGAACTGACCCCTCTGGGCTTCGAATTGAGACGCCAACCGAATCCACCATATTCAGGTGGACCGAGCCAAAGGGTGATAGAGATGCTGAGAGCAAACGGTGTTGCCGAATAGGACACGGTTATGTCGGGTTCGTGGGTTATTGCGTGTATACTGAAAAGTTAAAGACCATTTTTTGCAGGTATCATTGAGCTGAAATCGGGAACGGGAGAAGCAAACCTGGCATACTACAATTTGAAAAAGCAATACCAGATTGATACGATAGATGCAGAACAAATGTAACAGCACCTGATGATGTATCGAGGTGGTATTGATGCGTTAACTTCTCATCCGCTTTATCCGTAGTTTTCAAAAAGCGATCGCCGAAGAAATGGATGCCATGCGCCGGCGCATGGGGCCGTTCGAGCTCCTTTTAGCTAGCCCACGACAGGTCAAAGCGATAGAGAGTTCCGATGGCAGGCATTTTTTTTATGTCTTTCAAATCGTTACCCAGAGTAATAAACTGGCTCTGAATACTGAATGTACGCTGCGCATTGATAACAGCGAAACCTTAGTAACGACCACCAACCTCGACAAAAACAGGGTTACGATTCGATCGGCCATAGAGATCCCGCTGGAAGCGGCCGAATACATGCTGATCATCTATCCCTGGTTTCTCTATCAACGACTGCAAACCGCCCTAGAATCTCTGTTGGAGGAGGACAGCTATTGTGTCGATACAGCACTACGGCTCTTTGGCAAAATACCTCCAGACAGGCGACCCACTTCCCTACAATTGCCTCACGCTGAGTTGAACGCACGTCAAAGAGAGGCGGTTCAGTTGTGCAGTGACAGCAACCTGGCCTTTATCTGGGGGCCGCCTGGAACAGGCAAAACAACGACGCTAGGTCACATCCTGACGGAATTAATGAAGCAGGGAAAACGCCTGCTGGTCACTTCCACCACCAATGCAGCGATCGACCAAGCCCTGGCCCACTTGGCCGAGTTGGGAGATGCCCAACCAACTCTTATGAGTGGACGAATCGTTCGGGTGGGTCAGACCGAGGCCCCCACCTTCGGTGCAAGTACCAATGAGGTCAAAAATCGACTTCATGCCGAGACCAGAGAAAAAATAGAGGCATTGAGATCCCTGCAAAATGAACGATACGGTCAAATCACTCCGTGTGATCTGATATTAGAAAAGTTACAAGCCGATACGCAGCAACTGGATCTCTTCGATAGAGTAGAGTTGAAAACACTTACATCCCAGGATTTGAGACCCATTTTCTCAGAAAATTATCTTCAATATGTGCTGAATTTGCCGACTAAGAGGTAGAAAGAAGTGGTGTTAGGCCGAAAGGGACGGCTGGAAAAAGTCTGTCTGCTCTGCCAACAAGAAATTGATAGATTAGGAATTGAGCTCAATCGACAGGAAATGGTGGTTGTTCGGCAGGCACAAGTTATCCTATCAACGATGGCCAATGTATATCTCAGCCCTTTGTTGAACAGGGAGCGATTTGACGTGGTTGTAGTTGAAGAAGCGGCGATGGCCGTGTTGCCCACCCTGTTTTATTGCGCAGCTTTGGCCCAAACAAAGATTATTATGGTTGGCGATAAACGGCAGTTACCACCGATTATCCAGTCGAATTCGGAATATGTCAACCAAGCGATGGGACGGAATATTTTTGAAGCGACTGAAGGGACAGCCAGCAATATGGTAGTTATGCTGGAGGTTCAGTATCGCATGCACCCGGTGATTGGAGAAATGGTTAGCCAGTTATTTTACCACGGCAGGTTGAAGCATGGTAAAAACGCGAAAGAGAGGCGAACTATCTCGGACAGGAGACCATTTCCGGGGGAACAGGTTCAATGCCGGACTGTTCACCGATTTCAGGGCAACGAGAGAGACCTGGTAATATTCGATACCGTTGATACAGCCCCTATGTCCCCCGGCATTCTATTGGCTGGAGATTCTCCTCGTTCCAATGCACCAAATCTGCTCAATGTTAGCCTTTCCCGGGCTAGAGGCAAGCTGATTATTGTTGCTGCCTACTTCCAAGCCAATGCAGCCGGGCGTATCATTGACCAGGTACTGAACCTGGCAGTCAAGACTGGTAGGCGGATGCCGATGTTGGTCACAAATGGGTAAAATCCAGAGAAAACCGAACATCTGACGGCCAGGAGCCAAAGGTGAGCGAAACGACTGTTGGCACTGAATTACCGCATGGACGGCTCTATCATAATGAGACATGATTTTCCTCCTTAATTGTAGATATAGAAGACCCCAGCCATAGATGTTACAACTGGGGCTTGGATTGTTAGTTAGAATGTGATTTGCCTGACAGCGTTACTGAAGGCCAGCCACTCAGCTATCACTTCGTCTCTGTTTTGGGAAGCACCTGCTCTACCGAGCGTACGCTTGTCATACAGTTGTACAATCGCCACATACAGCCCTCCTTGACCTGCTGAGTCTCTACCTTGATCTCCTCCAGCTGCTTAAGCTCAAAGATATCGATAGCACCGGCAAAGGTAGGTACTAGAGGTGAGTGATAAAGTGGATATGTTCTACGTGGATCCTGACCTCGCAGGTAGTCCAATACCATCTGCTTATCGAGGTTCTTGGCCTTAATGAATCGGTTGAGGTGTTTCATAGCCGCCCTCGCCAGATACCATCTGATACTGCACATCAGGGTTGTTCTGTGATCGGACAATGAAGCTGGAAGCATTCAGGTACTGAACCAGATCGTGATGACATAGAGCACTGGCTCTGGCTATACATCTCAGCGTTGGCCTGTCTTCGTCCAGTTGAAAGTGTTGAGCGAATAATCGTGCATCATCCAAATCTATCACTAGACTGCAGCCGGATGTAAACATAGATATCCTCCTAATTTTAGGCATAAAAATAGGCAGACCTAGATTCAAGATCTGCCTTCAGTTAATATTGTTTATGGGTTAATGAGTCACGCTTCAGGTGGGGTTAGAGGTGTGATTAATGATGGTAACTACAGGTGGGATGGATATAACACGAAGAGTGCTGGGGGAAAGGTATGAGCACAATATTCACTCAGCTTATGAAATATATGATATAGTGATTAAGCAGGTTAGGCACATGATCAATATCAAACGCTCATATGCGAAAGGTGAATATCATGGTTCAGAGATCAGTTGTTGTGATGCTGTTGATGATGATTGTCTTGGTTGGGTGTGGTGAGGATGAACCTGAGAAGGTCAAGCCGAAAGTTGTTGATGAGGTTGCTGCTAGATATAACATAATCTGGTGGAAATCCAATTAATATTTGTCAAAAGCCTAAACAGATCTTGTATTATAGCCTAAAGAAAGAGAATTGTAAAGATGGCTAAGCACTAAGATAATTCTTTGATCCGATTTAGGAATTGTTCTGATTCTTTGGGCAAACGGAGACGAACAAACTCGATGTGAGAATAGCTTTTATCCAACATAAACAACTTGTATTTCTTTCTAACCTTGTTATGTGTCTTGATGGTATACAGGACTATAGAATCTTTAGAAAAAAGTTGGCGCCAGGTTTCTTTATTGCCTGTACCAGCCCATAATTCTTTTTGACTGAACGCACCAGGAATTGCCCGCTTAATTGCCTGGAAGACTGTACGAATGAAGGAATAATCCAACCAAATGACAACTTGGACTCTCTCCCATTTAATGGGTATTGTACGAGCATAGTTGCCATCTAAAACCCAGCAGGACAAAGAGGAAATTTCAGCAGATAATTTGGTGAAGAAGATATCCTCGTCAGGTTCTTGCCAGTTTGGTTGCCAAAAAATGGCATCTATTTCAATGTGGGCAATAGATAGGATAGTTGATAGTTTTCGACTGAAGGTTGATTTCCCACTACCGCTTGTACCAATAACATTGATTCGCTGGAATTGTTTTTTACGCCGTTGATTCATTGTGCCTAAAATAATAAATTGAATTTCTCCAGTCTTTCAAAGAACATCATAACAAAGGTAAATATCAGCAAAGTATTCCACCAAATGTCAGCTATTTGATACAATCATATTTGGTTGATATGAACCAATTGAATTTTTGCCTGTAATAGAATTAGATGTTCTTTGGAATGGATATGTTTAGCTTTGGGATAGTTAGAGTACAGGAGTGAATAGAACAATTAAGCATATTATCTATGCTCATTAAATTTCCCTGCCAATCAACCCACCTTGTGCTGCGAACACCCATTCTGCTACCAGACTTTCAACAACAGGATTCCGAAGCACCAGTGGGAAGCAGGAATCACGAAAGTGCATATGTAGCAGGAGAGTTTATCATATTAGCCATCAGATTTTATCTAGCCTCTTTACTCCATATGAAATTAATAACTCTATCATTTCAGGTAAACCCGACTTTTCAGCTGCTTTCATTAAGGTGGCTTGGTCATCAGTTTTTTTATATTTGGGTCATAACCATGCTGGAACATCCAATGAACCGCATCAAATTCACCTTTCTTGATATGGTGTTCTAACCACATATATTCTTCCCATCCATGACTTTGATTTGGATCCGCACCGTTTTCATATAAGTAATTAATTAAATCATAATCACCCGTCATAAAAGCCTGAGCTAACACGTGTCGTTTACACTCATCTTTCTCATTAATATTTATCCCTTTATCAATGGCTTGCACTAGGTATTCCATTTTACCTTGACCCGCAGCATAAAGAAAATTAGTTATGTCTTTACTTTCTGCACCATATTCCAACAGAACTTCAACAATATCATGATTTTGATGAAAATGTGCTAAAGTCATTGCATTTACCGATGTAGCGTGGGCTTGAGCAAAGACATTAGCACCTTTGGAAATCAGACATTTTACTAATTCTACATTTCCATGCTGGCAGGCATACATTAGAGGTGTTCGATCCCCACCATGCCAATTTTCATTCGCATGGACTAGAGAAGAATCACGATTAAGCATCCAGATAGCCGACTCTCGATCCTGAACACATATAGCTTTAATGAGTTTATTCTCAATCTTTCTTCGTATATCAATCAATTCGATAAAATATTCACTACCTCTTTTCTTTGCTTCATCCAATCCATCCCAATTGCAAGCACGTGTAAGCGTGCCATTGTTAATTAAAATCTGCCCACATTTTTTTTGATTGAAAGAAATAGCGACGTAAACTGGTGGATACCAACAATAGGGAGGTTGAGCATTATGATGAAATGATTGAATAGAAAATATATCGGCACCGAGCTTAATTAATTTTTCTAACCGAAGATGGTCGCCACGTTCAATGGTATCAATCATATTTACATTAATAGACGTCATAATGCATCCTATATAATAATTAAAAAAGGTGATTCATATAATCCCTAAATCAATTCAACCATCTGGAATTTTTGTCGTTTTCATTACCATTTATGGCAACTGGATCGTCCCAATAACGGGATAAAAACTGCTCAAGCAATTTGATTTCTGGTGTAGAAAAACCCATTATAGCTTCTCTATAACATATCCAAGAGTAAAGCTATATCTCAAAAGTAGTGTTGGGTCGACACATTAATTATCATTAACACTGGTTAATTGATCTACGGCAAAGAAGTAATGCGCAAGAAAAGCAGATAGGTCTGAGATAAGTAAACTTTGGTCAAGGAGAAAATAGTACTAATTGTAGTTCCAGATCTTGGTCTGGTCTCGATTGGAAATGTCACCGAATTGAAATCTCGATTTCTGTTATGTGTTGGTTGTCTCCATCAAAGTCATAGCGATGATAAAGTTCCCGATACAAAACGGCCGTATATTCGTATCCAGCTTCTGCTGCTCGTTGCTCCCAGTTAATTTGCCCCCAACCACTGTGCTCCTGATATGGAAATGGACCAATGTAGAAGATACTGGACATCTTAAGCGGAGGTAGCTGAATCAGTTCAAACTGGTTTTGTTCAACAAGGAGCAGGTCAATTTCATCCACAACGCAACCCGTTTGAAAGATCATTGGTCCCTGAGCTTCTGCCACCCAGTTATAGAGGTAAATTTCCAAAGGTGTATCCTCAGCTCTGGCGATTTGATGTTGATCCATAAACTCCCTCAGATCAGATAGATCCATATAGGGCATCATCTCCTCACCTAAATTGATCGGTTGTCGACTACTCTTGACCAATAACTGAACAGAATCATAGCTTTTGATAATGGGTTGCGTAATCGCATATTTATTGCCTTCTTCGACGATGTCATAACTTTTTTGATCGACGATTCTGAGTACCTTGCTTGTTTTCATACAGATGTTAACTCCTAACTAACATTACCTGTTTTTGTTTCCATAGCTTCTACTTTTCCCTTATTAATTAAATAGCCAAGCTTAGATTTACTAAGTTGGCGCTTTCTAAAGCATGATGCTTATTTACTACTAAAAAAATTAACTGCCTTATTAAGGATATCAAGATGAAGATTGAGTTTACCAAGAAATTTTTATAAGATCTATTTGCCAAGAGAAACAAGTGCCTAGTATTCCCATGGTATTCTGTACTCATACTTCACCTGAAAAACCTGTATTTAAATTAAAAATTAAGTACAAGGTGAATATAATGACTCAGAGATCAGTTATTTTGTTACTGATAATGGTTGTCTGGGTTGGGTGTGGTGGAGATGAGTTAGGAGGTGTTGCCAAAGTTACGGGAACCTGACCTGCTATTGGTAGCTAAATCGGTACTAATGGTGCCTTAGTCGTTACCTTTGATAAATAAGAGTCAAAAATACTGTACCTGAATCAAAGCCCATCAGAATGAGGCTTTGCACGTTGTAAGGAAGGATAAAATCATGCTGGAATTCACCCTTTTGGAAGTCGAGGAAAACGATTACATGCTTATTCAGAACCTAATTCGATTCTACGTCTATGACATGTCACAATACACTGAGTGGAAGTGTCCACCAAACGGGCTTTTTGGCGGCGCAGACGACCAGCCTTATTACTTTGGCAGAATCCCACAGGACCCCGAAGACAGGTGGCCTGACGGGTGGTCTGGTAAAGGGTTTAAGATAATGGTGGGAAACGAGATTGCCAGGTTTTGCCTCGTACGGTTCTACAGTAATGGAGATGTCCATCTGAACGATATCGGGGAGTTCTTCATTCTGCGGAAATTCCGCGGAAAGAGCCTCGGCAAGCAGGTAGCTCACGCCATGTTTAATAGATACCGTGGCAAGTGGCAAGTTAGACAGATGCTGGAGAATCGTCCGGCTCAGACATTCTGGAGAAAGGTCATCGCAGACTACACGAAGGCGGGCTTTTTGGAGAAGACGGAGTTTTTCCCCGAAGACCAGTGTGAGCTTGTCGTGCAGAGGTTCGAGTCACCAACAAGACCCTAACGAGAGAATGCTGCTAAGTTAAGGACGAAAAGTTATCAATCAGTCGTCTGCTATCGAGTCAAGTCTTGAAATTCAATGGTGGTGCGAATTTTAAGCAGGCACAGTATTATTTTGACGCTTACTTTGATGATAGTTCAAACATTGAAACGGAATTATCATTGTAACCGTACACGAACGGAGATCTTTGGCAAATGGTCTGTCTGTGCCGTTAGTCAATAATCGGGCGACGATAAACTATTCAGGTTTAGTGTCAGGGAAAGTCACCACTTTTATTATTTCTTGGAAGAATACTGCTGGGACTGTCAGTACTGTTAATGCCAGCTTTC
>DTUY01000073.1 GCA_012963885.1 Candidatus Poribacteria bacterium
TTGTATTTGATGATGTGATTATCTGGGACTGGGCTCTGGACGAAAATGAAGCAATGCAACTCAGAGAGAGAAAAACGTCCCGATAGAGCATTAGGCGTTAAGGTGCGCGGCAAGCCCTCAACCACCTGGGGCAAGGCTAAGTCTTATAACACACCCCGACAAGAAAAATTAATATATCCAATGCAAAGTTACTGGCTTTTCGCCTGGTATTCTTGCAGAGCCTGTTTGGCTTCAGGAGTTCCTATCTTTTCCAAGGCACCAGCAACCAAAGAACTAACTGCTTTAATATCATTATTCAATACCTTGATCAAAGCTGGTACTGCTTCTCCTGCTCCTATCCGACCCAAAGCAGCAACAGCATTCCGCCGAACTCCCACATCTTTGTCATCTAATACCTTTATCAGGTCGGGTACTGCCTGTTTGGCTGTTACTCCTATCTCTCCTAAAGAACGGGCAGCGGAAACGCGAACACCTGCATTTTTGTCGCTTAATGACTCTATCAGTGTCGGCACAAATTCAACTAGTGACTGTTTAGCTTTAGGAGTACCTATCTTTGCCAGCGCGCCAGCAGCTGTAGCCCGAATTTCCTTATGTTCATCGTTTAATGTTTTTATCAGGGCAGACACTGCCAGTTTGGCAGGTTCCCCCATCATGTTTAAAGCGACAACCGCGTTCCAACGCACACCTACATCTTGATGACTCAACGCTTTTATCAGGGCAGGGACTGCCGGTTCTCCCATTTTACTTAAAGAGACTGTCGCATAAGTCCGAATCATTCCATCACTGTCACCAAGTTCTCTCACTAATTGTTGTATTTCTTGGTCCTGAGTTTCCTGTTCCTCATCTGAACATCCAAAAATAAAAACTCCGAGGTTAAGAAGTAACAACAAATTTATGATTACTGTCAATCCAGGTTTCATGATATCTCCCTTGTTTCGGTTACATAATTGCCGATGCTTGCTTATTCTAGCTTTTTTGCATGTAATTATCAATTGTGAAACTTGTGCTTAAGTCTTAAACCTGTTTGAAATAAGTTGAACTTGCAATTGGAAGTGTTCCATGTCTAATCGACCAGCGGGAATTCGCGGAATGTAATTTGTGCCATTGAAGCCGCTAAATCTGCCGAAATGAAAACCTTCGCCCTACTCGGAAAAACGGCGGAAAGATGAAGACTATGGCTGATTTCTGGTTAATTGCTCCCGGTCAAACATCCGACCGCATTCTGACCGAAGCGGCTGAACGCATGATTTTTCCGGACAACTATTGAACGGTGGTTGTGATTTGGAATAACAGTTACTTTGTTGTTATTTCTAAGCCGACATTTTCAGTTGCAATAAACCTGTGATTAACCGTCAGGTCTTTATATCTGTCAACATGGCCACTCGCCCAATGAATCTCAACGAAATCTATCCTTCCGGCATCTCCAACTCCAAAATGTGCGCGTAGAGCACTGAAAGCAAGATAACTTCCACCGCTTTGTACTTCTTGGTATTGTTTTAAGTCACCGGTAACCAGTTTGATTCGTGTTCCAATGCCCGATTTGTTACTCTTGGTTCCAATGACATTAATCTGTATCCAATTATTTCGGTTACCGCCTTCATTTCGCAATAAATCCGCCGTCTGATTCCAGTTGGTGACAAGTATATCCAGATCTCCATCGTTGTCATAATCACCAAAAGCTGCCGCACGGCTGACTTTCTTGAGTGTTAATCCGGAACCGGATTGATTGCTGATGTTTTCAAATGTTCCGTCTCCCAGATTTCTAAACAGGAGGTTACGTTGCGGATATGTTGTGGAGCGGTCAATTTCGGCAATGTTATCTAGAACGTGTCCGTTAGCCACGAAGATGTCCTTGTAACCGTCGTTGTCGTAATCGAAGAAAGCAATTCCCCAGCCCAAATAGCTGTATGTAATTTCGCCGATGCCAGCCAACGTTGTCACATCGGCGAAAAAACCGCTCCCTTCATTATGGTATAGCGTATTTGTTTCCTTCTGGAAATTACTGACAGTTAGATCTAGCAATCCATCATTGTCATAATCACCGAAGATAGTACCCATCCCGGCTTCCTCTTTCCCCATATCGCTGTAACTGACACCGGAAAGTAAAGCTGTCTCCTCGAATTTGCCGTTACCCTGATTCTGAAACAGGAAGTTTGGATCTTGATCATTGGCCACGTAAAGGTCTTGATCGCCATCGTTGTCGTAATCGCTGAAAGCGACACCTAAACCGTGACAGGCAGGAACATTCAAAAAGCCACTTTTTTCTGTCAGGTCAGTGAATGTCCCATTGCCGTTATTGTGATAGAAGACATCTGTATCCGGTGGGTAAGAACGTGGTCCGCAATACTGCCATATTCCGCGTATATAGCATTTTTTGTCGTTTTCGACAGCATAGTCGGCATAATTGGTAATGTACAGGTCAAGGTTGCCATCGTTGTCGACATCAGCAAAAGCACAACTTGTTCCCCATTGCGAATTTGCCGCTCCCGATTTCGTCGACACATCAGTAAATGTACCCTTACCGCTATTTTGGTAGAGCACATTGGGTCCAAAGTTAGCTATGTATAGATCCAAATCCCCATCGTTATCGTAATCACCGACGGCGCATCCTGTGCCGTAACCCGTGTTTCCCGTTCCTGTCAACTCCGTGACATCAGAAAAGGTCCCATCTCCATTGTTGCGATAAAGGAGGTTGGTTGAAGAATTTTTGCCGAAAGGTTCAATCTGAGGTCTTCCATTGACCAGGTAAATGTCGAGATATCCATCGTCATCGTAATCGAAGAATCCGCCGCCGGAACCCAAGAATTCATTGAAGAGCCGCTTTCCACTCTTACCGTCAGTGTGTTTAAAGTCAATTCCAGATCTGGTTACGGCAATGAAGCTAACCTTGG
>DTUY01000074.1 GCA_012963885.1 Candidatus Poribacteria bacterium
TAGTACTAGACATTTACTTGCCATTGCTATTTCCATCGTTAGCATTAGCTATCTTCTCTCTGCTTGTGATAGTCAAGAATAATCTATAATTAATTAGCGGAAATACAGGATCAGGAGTTGCTCGTAGAGCAGAATTACGCAGAAACCAGAAAAATGGTGATACTGAAGTAAGCCTACGCAAAACATCTCAACTATAATCAGCCCTTTTGCTAGTCAGCCAGAGGGCTTTTTTGTTTTTAAGCCAAAATCGGGTTTGAATTCAAGCCTGTTGACCAATTAAACGACCCCAGAAACTGACTTTCTTTTCTTCTTTCTCTTGGTTGGCTTCGAGTAGCCGTTGGTTTAGTGAAAACTATTGTAATTTATGCGGCGATCTCAATTCATGTGGTTTCCGCTGCATCCAGCCGGTTATGCGATCTCAATGGCCGACGGAGTGGGAGTACTTTTGGTCTTGTCCTATGATTGTCAATGTGCTAAAGTGGTTGACGTTGCAATTCGGTGGAGCCGGTAGTTACGGCAAAGCCATCGTGCTAATGTTCGGCATAATGTTGGATGAATATGTGGTGAGCGCTTTCTGGAGCGTTTTCGTTCAACAACCTATTTATGACTTTGTACCCGGCTAGATGTCTATGTGGAACTCATCCAAGCCACCGTTGCTATGCTGGGAGTTGCAAGCAAGCCAAGCTGAAGGGTGATGTCACAATATCTTTGACTGAGTGATTGTAGCTGGTAACTTTGGTCAATCAATAGCTTCCCCAGCAGTAGCTGCTGAGATTAAACTAACCACTGAACAGAAGCGTCACATTGCTTTAGCCGTAGATCAACTGCAAACTATAAAGTCTCTCCTGTGCAGTTCAGTATAGACCAAGAGAGGTGTCCCAGAGGCTTATACCTAGAAACCAAGCTAAATAGCGAAAGAAAGGAACTACGGAACAATCCTCATGAGAAAACGAGAGATTGGATGGTTATTATTGATCTGTAGTTTTATCGTTGCTTGTGGTAGCGATGGAACCGATCCGGTCGCCAAACCCAAACCGATAATTGAAACTAAGACCAAGAGTGAGCCAACGGTCGTTGCTGTCGAAATTGACTTCTTAACCGAAGAAAAGGCGATTAAGCAAACGCTGGTTGACCAGAATGCAGCCATCAGCCGAAAGGAAGAAGACGATATTATGTCTTTCTGGATCAAGAGCGAAGATAGAAATGTTTTTACCGCTTGGACCTTCGCGGGTGCTGGTTTTGAAAAGTACGAGGGTTGGAGAGCGGTGAAAAATGGCTGGGTTGGCATCTTCAAGTTGCGTGGTGGCCGGATGACGACTGACGTGTCGAGAGTCGAAATCGACTCTCGTGCCAGCAAGGCAGTATTATATGGCAAGTACAAGTGGGAGCAGAATGGCGAATTGATCATTGCCTTCCAGAAACAGAAAGGAAAGTGGTTGATTCGTGCTATCGATTATACCAACGGCAGTTTCGGTAAGCAGATACCGAAACTGTCAAACCCAGCCTACACGAATCCGAAGGAATAGGCCGCAACAGAAATTACTAGATTTAGCCTCAGCTTTTACATTTGCATTCAGCATAATGGAAATACTGACAGCCGTTCGTCGGCAGATCCGGATCAGTGGAAACACTGCTATCAGTTACGGACTGGTTTACACAGAAACCAGAGAAATCCAAACTATTGGTAGTCAAGCTTATTGACACTAATCGTAATTGGTGAATTCAACATTTTAGAGCTATCAATCAGATTTGATAGCTGCCCATTTAGTAGTCAGTCTGTTATATGGTTCTACGGCCAGTGCCGCTTCCATAGCTTTCGTGACTTCCTCAGCGGTGAACGCTACGCTCCAGATTTTGAATTCATCTACCGCTCCCTTGAAGAAGGTCCCCCCACCTGAATCTTCTGCTATTGACATACCGTGCTCAGGGAAGTCTATTCTGATATCACCACCAGCGTCAGCTTTTCCTTCAACTTTTCCATCGATATACAGCACGGCCTCCTTTTTGGTTTGTGTGGCAACGTAGTAGTACCACTTGTTTTCAAATTCGAGGACCGTACTCCTGACTTCTAATTCTACCGCCTTCGTGGCAAAGTAATGACCGAATGTAACACCACCCCGACAGAAAGTTATATGCGGCCGTCCACCGCCATTCTTCCGGTACAGTATATCCATTCTACCGCCACATTTAACCGTCTCACTGGGCTTAAACCAAAACTCAATGGTCATAGCTTTGGGTGCATCGAATTTCAGAGGGTCGAATTTTGCGGCCCCTCCTTTGAATTCTAAGGCTTTGCCTACAACACCTTCTACCGATTTGGCTTTGCCTACTACTTCACCCTTGAATTTATTGGGTGATACATCTTTCACGTCTTTTCCATCACCTTCAAAAGGTAGATGTATGATTAAATCCTTGGGATCTGCGGCGTCAACCACCAATGCCATGATTAAAGTCAAGATTACATTAAAGCTGAGAATTTTTTTCATCTTCATCTTCACCTTTATTAGCATCTGAATTGTTTATATAATATCCAACATACCATCGGCAAATCAAGAGAATAAAAACATCTTCTGCTTATTGAGCTGGGGAAATCAGATACTGAATCCTTATCCTTATTGAAGGTTTGAAACTCGTATCTGGAACATATCGTGTACGGGGTAATCAAGAGGGTATCAGCGTGTGTTTAATAACCCAGTTGGGATTGGTCAGTATCCGCCTGACACTTCATAGGCAGAACAATCCAATGGGGCTTTTCCTAACCCCTACGAGTCACGATAGGCCCACGGCGGTACATACATTACGTCGGATAATCTTCCAGCGCAAAAGATCAGGTTCCAAAACAGCGTAACTTCACATACCTTCCAGCGAAAGGCTAAGAA
>DTUY01000075.1:0-5001 GCA_012963885.1 Candidatus Poribacteria bacterium
TTGGGCTGTAATCGTCTAGAGGCGGAGCATGACGGTCATTGGTCGAATAGTGTATCCGAAAGTGAGGGGTATCAAATTTGTGTACTAAGGAACCTGTAATTGGGGTTCGCGGAGGTGCGCCTTCACCATCACGTCTGGCGATGCCCGCAATGCTGGGTCTGGCAAAAACACCTGCAAACTCTCTTTGGTGTACAGGTGATAGTAGATCCCAGTTTTGAGCCAATGTTACCATGCCCCCAGTGAAGCATTTTTCAATTTCATGCGGGGCGAAGTCACGATTAGAACTCAAGTATTTGCGTGCGACACGAACAGCTGCGGCTAACTGCTTTGGACTTGCTCTTTGCGCAAAACTAATCGAGCTCGGAATCATTGCCAACACGAAAATCAGGAAGGTAGCAACAAACAGATTGATTGGCTTCACGCACAACACCTATGATTGTTTTCTGGACTTATTTTAGGTCATTCAACCTTAGCAGATTGACCTAATTCTTGTCAAGCGGGGTTAACAAAGATTGATGAAAGAAACAAAATCAAGTAATCTCGAGGGGCTCGGACAGAATCCTATAATTGCTCGGATCTTAACTTCTGAATGTAATTCTCATTGACATTATTTGATGGGTGGCTTGGTGTTTGATGTAGTTCCGGAAAGTTTCTCAGCAACTGTTGATAGGCTCCAACAGCCCCATCAATGTCATTATTTTCTTCAAGCAACCTCGCAATCCAATATTGAGCTGATCGGCGTGTGTTATAATCGAAAGTCGTATTATCTGCAACCTTCCGATAAGCCTCTATTGCTCCTTGATAATCTTTTTTAGCATAATAAATTTGACCAATAAAGAACTGTGAATTAGGGGCATTTTCGTTGTAAGGAAACAGCTCAATTGCTTCCTCAAGCTGCAAAATGGCTTCGTCATACTTTGCCAGTCTCTGGTATGACCATCCGATATAAAACTGGGCATCTTCAGCAGATTCCGTTGTGCGGTAATTATCAATCACTTTCTTGTACCCATCTATTGCCTTTTCATAGTTTGCTTCGGCGAAGTAGGTTTGTGCGATACCAAACTGAGCTAATGGAGAGAGCTCTTTGTGACCCGAATCGATCACATTTCGAAACTCTATCCTTGCTTTCTCATACTTTCGTTGTTCGACATAGATCATGCCAATATAATAGATCACTTCATGAATCATCAGCGTATCTGCCAAATCATTGGTCAGAACACTGAATTGCTCAAGTGCTGGCCCCAACATTTTTTTGCCGTAGTAGCACATGGCTCGGTTGAATAGCGACTGATCAACCAGCACACTGCCAGGGTAATCTCGAACAACCTGATCGAAGAGAGCAAACGCTCGATCATAATAAGTATCACCTGTATCCTGTAGTTCCGGATTATTTTCCGATGCTTCTGCCCCCAATCGATAGTAGGCGACAGCAATACCGTAAAGTGAATCATCTGACCATTGACTGTCCGGATAACTGCTAACGATACGCCTGAAAAGAGTGAACTGTTCCTCCTGAGACCGTGAGATCCGAGATGCATACTGGTATAGAGCATCATCTGCCCAATCACTGTTGGGATATTTATCGAAAACTTCGCGATACAGTGCACGAACTTGCTGCAACCGCTTGCGATCAGGATCATCAAAAGTAACAGGTGGGATGTCAGCTTTTTCCGCCTCTTGCCAAGCACGATCGGCATTTCGGTAATAATTGATAAAATCATCACCATTCAATGATTTGCCAACCAAAAAACTGATTACTAGAGCAATAATAACAGCGACTTCAATGACAATGAATTTTTTCACTCTTTAGCCTTTTAATTCACTTTAACGTTTGTCTGTCAACGCCCGAATGCTATCATACCCCGGCGACCATTTGCAACTGAAATTTCAGCTGCCTGTATGGGATCGTTTCAGTTGACAAGCGAACAGCACAGTGTTATATTTTCCCACGTTTTATTCAAGTTTGGAGATTGATTATGAAAGTGTTGATTAGCGATTCGTTATCCCCATCAGGCTTGGACCTTCTTACCAAGCAAGAGGATTTAGAAATAGATGTCAAAGCTAATCTCACTCAAGATGAATTAATTCATCATATTGGTAATTATGATGCGCTGATTATCCGAAGCACGACACAAGTCACAACTGAAGTTCTGGCAGCAACTGATCGACTAAAGGTCATCGGTCGCGCAGGGGTTGGAGTTGACAATGTTGATGTTAACACTGCTACCGAAAAAGGTATACTCGTTTTCAATACTCCAAGCGGAAATACAGTTGCTGCAGCCGAACACACTATCACTTTGATGTTGTCACTTTCGCGGTGCATTCTTCCAGCCAGTATATCTTTGAGAAGTGGAGAGTGGGATCGTAGCCGATTCGTGGGTAACGAACTTTACCACAAGATTTTTGGCGTAATTGGTTTAGGCCGAATTGGCACAGAGGTTGTCAAACGTATTCAAACATTTGGAATGGAAATCATCGCCTTTGATCCCTACATTTCATCAAATGCTGCTGAAAAACTAGGTATTCAGCTTGTCAGCCGAGATAAACTGATCCAACAAGCGGACTATATTTCATTACACCTACCACTCACAAATGAAACATACCATAGTATTAGCTATCGTGAATTTAGCATGATGAAACCCTGTTGTCGCTTGATCAATTGCGCACGGGGTGGACTAGTAGATGAAGTCGCACTTTTTGAAGCATTAAAAAACGAGCAAATTTCGGGGGCGGCACTTGACGTTTTTGAGGAAGAACCTCCAAAAAACTTAACTTTGGTGGAACTTGACAATTTTATTGCCACACCGCATCTCGGTGCATCCACAACTGAGGCACAGGAGTATGTCTCTAGAGAAGTTTCCCAAAAGGTAATTGACACATTACACGGACTACCTATCGATGGTGCTGTCAATCAACCGAGAATGGATCAGTTTGATAAGTTGAGGACTTACCTCCTACTGGCGGAACGAATCGGGAGCTTTCAGGCGCAGCTTGTTGAGGGCCAAATCTCAGAAATCCGAATACAATATAGTGGCAATATTTTTAAAGGAGACGTGAATTTACTCAGTGTCGCCTGTCAGGTAGGTCTTCTTAAACCGGTTCTTGACACAAATATAAATTACGTTAACGCATCGTTTTTTATTCGTCAGCGTGGAATCCAAATCAGTGAGACCAAAAAATTGATGGATGATAACTTCTCAAATTCAATTGCTGTTACGATTGTAACAGATAAGAAGGAACGGTTTGTCGAAGGGACATCATTTGGAGAAGACGACATACGAATTGCGAGAGTTGACGATCTTTATCTCAATGCTAAGCTGGAGGGACATATCATTCTGATTTATAATCTAGACATACCAGGAATGATTGGCCGAATCGGTACAATTTTAGGAAAGCACCAAATCAACATTGCCGATATGACATGTGGAAGAAGACAAACCGGTTCGCTGGCACTTATGTTAATTAATGTAGAGGGTAGTGTTTCAACTAAAGTTATGCGAGAAATTTCCGAACTTGATAATGTCACCTTCGCTAAGCAAATAAAATTATAAGCCAACAAAAAGGAATTTCGGTGAGCCTTCAAGATAGATGTTTACGAATTAACGAAAATATTCCTGACGGAGGTCTCTATACTGAAAAGCAGCGTGAGGTACATCCCGACAGCAATGTTCCATGGCGGATCTCACCTGCCCCCTTCCCCATATCCGCAGAAGATCTTGCCTGGTTGGAAAATCTAGGTTCGCATTTACTGAAATTTTATAAAGTATGCAATTTACTTTATTCACAAAGTACCAGAGGAATTCAGCCTAAATGGAGTTCAGACTACCTGGATAAAGGAAAATCGGAAACAGTTATTGAATTTGGACGGATGCGTCGGTTCAAAAGTCAATTACCACAGGTAATTCGCCCTGATATCTTACCAACTGAAAACGGTATGGTAATTAGTGAACTTGATTCGATTCCAGGAGGCATGGGTTTTACAGGCGGCTTGAGTCTTCAGTATTCAGAACTCGGTTGTAAAATTGTGGGGGGATCAAATGGCATAGCGGTTGGGTTCGCTGAAATGGTTCGTTCACTATCGAAACAAGATCAACCAGTTCTGGCTATCGTTGTATCAGATGAATCCGAGGATTACCGCAAAGAGATGTGTTGGTTAGCTTCCGAACTAAATCACCTTGGATTATATGCTCGAACCGTTCATCCAAGTGATATTATCTTTACTGAAACTGGGCTTTTTCTGAATCAGGATAAGGGGAACATTCAGATCGACGTTGTCTATCGGTTTTTCGAACTTTTTGATCTGAAAAATATTCCAAAATCGGAACTGATTTTGTATGCAGCGAAGAAGCGAAATGTTATTATGACACCGCCCCCAAAAGCGTATTTGGAAGAGAAACTCTTGTTTGCCCTATTTCACCATCCGACACTCCTATCATTTTGGCAACGCGAATTAGGAAAAGATACCCACCACCTGCTATCGGAAATCATCCCAAAAACCTGGATTATCGATCCTCGTGAATTACCGCCGCACGCAATTATCCCTGGCCTAAGCCTAGGTGACAACCCTATTACCAATTTCCGACAATTGATTGCAGTTACGCAAAAACAACGCGAACTAGTGATCAAACCATCAGGATTTTCTTCACTTGCCTGGGGTAGCAAAGGAGTGGCAATCGGACACGACATGGCAACCGAAGATTGGGAAAAGACTGTTGAACACGCTCTAAGCAGTTTCGGAGAAACCCCGCACATTTTACAGGAATTCCACAAATCCAAGCGAATCATGATGCCATATTATGACTTTGACCACCGCGATATTCGACAGATGAAAGGTCGAGCTTTACTACGACCCTATTATTTCGTTGCACAGAACGAAGTTCGGCTTGCTGGTATTCAAGCAACAGTCTGTCCCGACGACAAAAAGATACTACATGGTATGGTGG
Organism: Candidatus Poribacteria bacterium; assembly: GCA_012963885.1. Lineage (GTDB taxonomy): Bacteria > Poribacteria > WGA-4E > WGA-4E > UBA9662 > UBA9662. The sequence goes on from DTUY01000075.1 coordinate 4,944, forward strand.
ATTCGATTATTGTGCCCTGTACCGTTGAGTAGAAGATCAGTACAAACAGTTGATTGAG
>DTUY01000075.1:5101-34026 GCA_012963885.1 Candidatus Poribacteria bacterium
TGATTGAGTGAGGAGGTATAGATCCTGAGATACCAAAGAGGATAGCCTCAATCTCAAGAAGTTCCTTGCCACCAAGTGTGTTAAACGGTGCGCGCTGCGCTAATTCGCGAAACAGCGGCGGTTATTAGCGTATCCCAATTCTTCCATAATTCCTTCATAGATCAATTGATCATAACTCATTCCCTTGGATAAATTTCGTATCGATTCCATCTTTTGAATGAGTCGTTCCTAACCAAGACTATCAAAAATAAAACTGAGTTGTTCAGGTATCAAACAGTTTCCAGCAACCAGACAATTATCTCCAATTGAACCTTTAGCGTGCTGATAATCCAACAAATCCCCGATGGGAATCGCCTATTCGGTGTGGAAATTCGAGAGTAGGAATGAGCCTGCCATCATGAAGACGCATTCTGAGGCAGTGTGCAAAACAACAGAATTGCTTTTGGGATTTAGATGATTTTTGTGTTCACATCACTAAGAGGACTTAACACAAATCTCCAACGTTACCATTTACCAGATTACCAGATTCACGCCAATTGAAAGCTCTGCGTCAAGGAAATCAGGACCTTCGTCTTGATTCCATCTAACCAACTTCAAGACTTCGATCGCGCGTCCGTCGGCTGCAAAAAGATCGAAACCCAAAGATCATTGATCTACCTTAAATATGCTTGAGTCCTACCATTGTCTAATTTTAGAATCCAGTGGTCAAAGCAGCATAACATCCATAACCCGAAAGTCGCGTTTGTCCTTCATTCATTTTTCCGTTGGATATTTTCAGGCCAAATGTCAAGCCAATAGGATTTGCAAGTTGAAAATGAGAGTCTAAGTAATAACTCAGAATACTGGCAACCCGTTCCTGATTTTGATCCTCAAGAAGCTTATCCTCGACTGTCGCAGAAATTGTGCTGCTCCCACCAGTTTGGTACATAATTCGAAGTACATATCTTCTCCGGTTGTTTTGGTTTACATCAACAATTTCAAGCCTGTTATTCTTACTCACATCGGGACGGCTGCTATCTTCCCGATCTAGCAGTTGTCCAAAAATATCTAGCTGCAGACGTTGCCGCTTGTATGTAATCCCACCGTCAACGAGCAGATCCGGTCCTTGTTCAAAATAGTTCTTCTCTTTGTCAAAAACTCCAGTACCGCGAATTGTCTGTCTCGTATGAATAATATAGGTGAAATCTGAGTGGAATTGGAGAACCGATCCGGCACTGAAACCGCTGGTAAAACTAATGTCTGTACCAGGATTATAGTTCACTTTTCTTCTCGGGTCATTCAACAACTGCCGCAAATACGTATTTTTATACAGGTAATTTGCCCCAATCCCAAAAGTAATACCAGCTAATTGACGTGCATAGGCAGTTCCAATATCAAAGGCCCAACCTTCACCAAGACGCCCAGTTTGGAAATCAAGAGCATCATTAAACAGATGTTTTAAAACCTCTTCTTCATCAGTCTCTGGATCTATACCAGTTTTACCTGTCGGGAAGTTAGTGCCAGCGATCACCATTAAACTATCAAGCAATTGATGTTTGATTTTTAGCCGGATGTCTCCCATACCTTGAAGAGTAAGTTCAGATTTATCCTGATCTCCTAGTTTATCTAAATTAAATTCCGAAATCGCGCTTGATTGCGTTAACACCATCCGAGTTCGGTTGGACAACCATAGCTGAGCAGTCCAAGGAATAGAAATTTGCGTTAAACGCGTTTGAGTCTTGTCAATTTTGTTGGTAATACTCCAGTTCTGAAGGTGTGGAATTGAATATATTAAGAACGCTCGATCTGTTGTGGCTGTTGGCTGAACGGCATCCGCAAGAACTTGGAGGTGACCGCTTAATAGAAAGCATATTAATGAACTGAAAAGACCATATCGAAAAAGTTTCATCAAACTTCCCTAAATTTACTGTTTTACTATAATGGTGATGGGCGTTTTAGGTGGCGGGGCATCACCTTCAAGCGTTGCATCGGCTGCAGTTGGCGGTGCGAATTCGCGCGTTAACGCGCTATCCATTCGACTAAAACGGTCGTGGATAGCCGACTGTGATTCAATCCGCCGCACAACTTTAGTTTCGATGATTGACAAATCTTGACTTCTGGCAATTTCATGTGCTTCAGCATCATTCAAGACCTTTTTAGCCAACTCAAAATCTGGATCCTCACTTAAAGCATCCCGTAACAGCTTTACAGCAGCTGCATAATCACCACGATCTGCGCTGTCTATCCCTTGCCCAAATAATATCAGCGCAGACATACTCTCAGTTTCCCTCTTTAGCAACGCCTTTTTGAGTGTACCCACTGGTCGAATATCAAGTGATTCGAGAATACTAAACACCAAAGCTTTCTGGAGATCGAACAGGTCGTTCTGTTCGCCTTCCGGTGTGCTTATCGGTTGCACTTCGTTTGACTTAATTTTGTTGAGAAAAAGATTTAAGCGAAGCCTTCCATCACTGGCCTCTTCAATTTTACCGGAAATAACATTCTTTGCGCGGAGTAGACGACCTATCCGGTTAATATTTTTAGTATTAAAAACGGCATCCTGATCCAGATCTATCACGTTGATCAACTTCTGTAGCAGACTACGCCTGACAACATCAATTTGATCGACTTTGGCCAGATCGGATATCAGCAAACTGGTCAGTGACTTCTGAAGGGCGACAGGATCTTCACTTCCCGGTATCACCTCAATATAGTGGGCAACAATTCGATTGTCCGAAATCTTGCCTGAATTTGCTTCAAGCTCCCCTGCAATAGCTTCCTGTACAAACTGATTATCCCTCTGGTCTTTGACCAAAACGATGCGCGATTTGACATCGTGGTCAATTGCGTCGGAACTATTCAGCTTTATAAACTCTCGGTATGCGTCTACCGCCTCATCAAAACTTCCATTCTTCTCAAGAGCAGCAGCCAGAAAAAATGCTGCACGGCTATCCTTCCTACTATTTTTCACAGCGATCCGCAAGTGATTTGCGGCTTGCTGTGCCATCTCTTTTTTATAGTAAGTTATGCCCAGTTCACGATGGGCTTCCGCAGTATTGACACCGCTATTGATTGCCGCTTCAAAATATGGAATTGCTGTATCAAATTCTTCTTTTCCCAAAAAATTTACACCGCGATCATAGTTAGAAACGCCACATCCCAGAACCAAAGTTAAAATACAGAATATAATGCCGAACTTCTCAAATTTCATTCGTTATATCTCCGCTTCTACCCATCAAAACCTAGGGTACTATATCAAAAAACACATCAGGGTTCAAGCGAAATCGGATGGATTTAACAAAGTTGCAATTACAAATTGAATATCTGCGGGAAGTGGTGAATAATAGGCAACGCGCTTCCGAGTTAAAGGATGTTCAAACTCCAGGCTTTGGGCATGAAGTGCTTGACGTCCTAGATTAAGGAATGATTGCTTCACTAATGAATTAGAAGCATCATTAAGTGCTCGTTTGTCCCCACCACCATAAACGGGATCACCAACAATAGGATATCCAATATGACTGAGATGTAGACGAATCTGATGTGTCCTGCCAGTATCGAGTGTGAGATCTACCAGGGAAAACCGATCAAAGATTTCCAGAACGCGATAATGAGTTATGGCCCGACGTCCGCTATCCTCAGTAACCATCATCTTACGCCAGTCTCGACGACTTCGATGAATTCGGGTATCTATGGTTGCACTCTGATGTTTTGGTGTTCCGCAGACCAAGGCAATATATTTCCGGTTTGTCGTGTGCGCTTTAAATTGGTTAGACAAATGCTGAGCAGAGTTAGCTGTTTTAGCAACTACCATAACACCAGTAGTATTCTTATCAAGTCGGTGGACAATACCATTCCGCTCAATAGCATGTACCCGATTTCCATAACGTTTCAAGAGGCCGTTAACGAGCGTTCCTGAGCTCACCCCAGGCGCTGGATGCGCAATCAAGTTGGCCGGTTTATCAACGACGAGAATCTCCGCATCTTCATGAAGAACACCAAACTCAATACATTCCGGTTGAATACGTGAACTGTCAAATGTGTCCGAAATGTCTACGCAAACCCAATCACTAACCTGAAGTTTATAGGCAGACTTACAGGATTTCCCGTTGACAGTAACTTGATTTTCACTAATCAACTTCTGTGCCTGAGATCTTGAAATTGATTCAAAGACTGACGTAATGAATTGATCTAGCCGTGTGTCAGCTTGATCTATCTCAATTCGGTAATCCATCTAACTAAATGTCGTTTATCAAACCCATGAAGAATTCTGAACCGATCGTATCTGAGCGACAATCTCGGTGACTTTTTCAATGGTCTCATCAATCTGTTCTTCTGTATTGGTACTGCCCATTGAGAATCTAACGGTACTTTGCGCTACCTCTGGCGGAATGCCTAGTTGTGCCAAGACGTGTGATGGCTCCACTGAGCCCGACGCACAGGCAGAACCACTCGAAGCACAAATGCCTTCCATATCAAGCCGCATCAGCAACATCTCTCCACTTACCGATTCAAATGAGATACTTAGTGTGCCCGGATCTTTGTGCTCTGAATGACCGTTTTCGTAAATGTTTTCGATCTTTTCCCTCAGCCCGTTTCTCAACCGATTGGTGAGTTTGACGATTCTATCACTATTTTCTTGAAGATCTCGCTTGGCGATCTCCACCGCTTCACCCATTCCAACTATGGCGGCAACGTTTTCAGTACCAGCACGACGATTCCGTTCTTGCGCACCTCCATGAACGAAATTAGCCAACCGAGTCCGTCGACGTACATAGTTGGCACCAACACCCTTTGGCCCATAAAATTTATGTGCAGAAAGTGAAAGCAGATTAACACCGAGATCTTCTACATCAACTGGAATTTTACCGATTGCCTGCACCGCGTCTGTATGAACAGGAACGCCATGATCCTGAGCGATACCACAAATCTCAGCCATAGACTGAATTGTCCCGATTTCGTTATTGACATATATAATAGAAATCAGTATAGTATCGTTTCGGATTGTTTCTCGGAGCTGATCGAGCGAAATTAGCCCATGCCGGTCGACTGGTAAGTAAGTAACTTCAAATCCATGCTTTTCCAGATGTTCGCAAGTATGCAGCACAGCACTGTGCTCGATTGAAGTTGTAATGATATGATTGCCACACGAATTTTTCTGATGTAGTGCAACACCTTTAACAGAATAATTGTCTGACTCAGTTCCTCCACTGGTGAAGACAATTTCACCTGGGCTTTTAGCCCCAATTAGATCCGCAACCTGCTCACGTGCTTTGTCAACCGCGCTCCGAACCTGGCGACCATAGAAATGGATACTTGATCCATTGCCAAACTGGTCTGTTAAGTATGGCATCATGGCTTCTAGGACCTGCGGACAAAGTGGTGTTGTGGCGTTATGATCCAAGTAAATATGATTCATAATTTAAGATTATATCCACTTTTTATTGGGCCGTCAAGCAAACAGGAGAACATCAAATTCCAGACAAGATAATGAAAGAACTGATTAAAAAAGCCGATGTTTTGATTGAAGCACTGCCTTACATCCGCCAATTCTCTGATAAAGTTGTGGTAATTAAGTACGGCGGATCAGCGATGGAAAACGAACAATTGAAACAGAGTGTGATTCAAGACATCGTTTTAATGAAATTCATTGGAATTAAGCCGGTAATTGTCCATGGTGGAGGAAAGAAGATCAGCGAGGTTATGCTAAGGATGGGCAAGGAACCTGAATTCGTTCAAGGACTTCGTGTTACAGATAAAGAAACAGTAGAAATTGCTGAGATGGTATTGGCAGGTTCAATTAATAAGGGGATTGTACAGTTAATTAATCAACTTGGTGGCCAAGCGGTGGGCTTATGTGGTAAGGACGGAAACATGATCCAAGCAAAAAAGCATGAGATCACAGATGAATTAGGGAATCCAATCCCAGTTAATCTGGGTTATGTCGGTGAGATAACCCACATAGAGCCAGAAGTCATTACCACATTGCTGAACGCAAATTATATTCCGGTAGTCGCCCCGAACGGTGTCGGTGAAAACGGTGCCACTTATAACATCAATGCTGATACTGTGGCGGGTGAGATGGCAGCCGCGCTAAAAGCGGAAAAGCTCATTTTGTTGACAGACCAACTTGGTATTATACGTGATTTAGACGATCAGTCCACATTAATACCCACTGTAATAATAGATGAAATCGACAAGTTAGTTGCAGATGATGTGATTAAGTCGGGAATGCTCCCAAAAGTAGAAGCTTGTGTTACCGCTCTCAAGGCTGGTGTTATTAAAACTCATATTATTGATGGACGACTTCCACACACTATTTTGCTGGAGATCTTTACATCGACAGGGGTCGGCACGGAGATTATTTTGCGTTGAGTATTCTAGCTGGGTATGATAAAATGCTTTTGTAAGGGTGTAGTTGATGTCACTGAACGACGACGAAAAAAAGATACTGAAAGAAAAGATCCGAGATCAAAGACGCGAAATGTGGGATGGAGAACGTCCTGTGCGTCGTCCTCGTTCCAATCAATCTTCCTCGCGAACAACACAAGAACCTTTAACCGAGAAACAAACCAACTCAGATTCTGCTAGCAGTAGTGTTCAAGGCACAGATTGGAATCATGATATCAGCTCGCCCTCCCAACCTTCGAAATCAATAGAGATGCCTACCTCAAACGTGTTAACTTGGAAATTCTATGTGGCTATCGCGCTTTCAGCTGCTACAATCATTGGCTTAGGTTTCTGCCTTGGTTACATTTTTGCTAGCTAATGGTACTAGAGTACGAGAAATGTATGAAAGGGAATTATGAAAACTTACGGTTTCGGTATTATCGGTTGTGGGATGATTTCCGACTTCCATTCGGCAGCTATTGCAAATATCAAAAACGGTGAGCTCGTTGCTGTAAGTTCGCGAAAGGCGGAGAACTCACAGCGTCTGGTTGACTATTACGGTATTCAGGCTCATTCGGATTACAATGAGATGCTGAATCGTGATGATATTGACATTGTTTGTGTTTGTACACCGAGTGGGGCACACATGGAGCCCGCTGTCGCTGCCGCAGAAGCCGGTAAGCATGTGATTATTGAAAAACCTCTTGAGATTACGTTAGAACGGTGTGATACTATTATTGAATCCTGCGAAAAGACAAATGTTCGGTTATGTACCATATTCAACTCTCGTTTCAGTGATGCTAGCCAACTGGTCAAAGATACAGTTTCTAGTGGGAGACTTGGACAGCTAACGCTTGGCGACGCATATGTTAAGTGGTATCGATCGCAGGATTACTACGACAGCGGCGACTGGCGCGGCACTATGGAACTCGACGGCGGCGGAGCGATGATGAATCAGTCAATCCATGCAATCGATTTTCTGCAATACGTGATGGGTCCTGTCAGGTCGGTACAGGCCTTTACCGATACTCTCGCACACGAGCGAATCGATGTAGAAGATGTTGCCGTTGCTGCTTTGCGATTTGAAAATGGAGCACTTGGCGTCATCGAAGGCACAACGGCTGTGTATCCGGGTTCTTTAAAAAAGTTTGAATTCTCCGGCACAAAAGGAACAATTGTTTTGGAGGAGGAAGATATCATCACATGGGAGTTCGAAGAAGAAAAACCAGAAGATGCCGAAATTAAAAAGCAATTCTCTGAAAGAAAATCGGGTGGGGGTGGCGCATCCGACCCACGTGCAATTAATCATGATAATCACTGCCGGCAGATGACAAATCTTATCCAGTCAATCGAAAATAATACGCCTCATCTCGTTGATGGACGCGAAGGCAGAAAAGCAGTTGAGATCATCTTGGCAATTTACCAATCTAGTAAGACAGGCAAAACCGTTCATCTCCCCTTATAGCTGATGAACGCACAGGAAAATTTTAAGTCCGGCTATGTCAGCATCATCGGTGAGCCGAACGTCGGAAAATCTACATTCCTAAACGCAGCAATGGGGGAGAAAATTGCTATTGTTACCCCCAAACCCCAGACCACAAGAAACCAAGTTCGTGGGGTTGTAACAACTGATACCTACCAGATCATCTTTCTCGACACGCCTGGTATTCTAGATCCCAAATATCGTCTACACGATTGGATGGTGAAGACAGCATATGCCGCCGCCGAAGATGCGGATCTCATTTTGTACCTTGTTGATGTCAACCAACGCAAAACCCAGATCGAACTACAAATCCTTGAAAGGATTTCCAAGATAGGTCTTAGAACGATTCTGGTCATCAATAAAATTGATCTAATTCCAAAAGATTCACTCCTACCACTCATTCAAAAATATAGTCAAAAGTTTCCATTCATTGAGATTATGCCTATTTCAGCCAAACTGAGTGAAGGAATCTTAGAATTAAAGGAACTGGTCGTCGGTTACTTGCCATTAGGCCCACAATATTTTCCGGAAGATCAGATAAGCGATTTACCTGAGCGATTCTTTGTGGCTGAAACTATTCGTGAAAAGATTTTCCTTGAGACATCAAAAGAAATTCCCTACTCAACAAGTGTCGTTATTGAGCAATTCAAAGAGCGAGAAAACGGAAAGATATTTATTAGCGCAATTGTCTATGTTGAACGGAAATCTCAGAGAGGGATTCTGGTCGGCAAACGAGGCGAGATGATTAAACATATAGGACAACTGGCACGTGTCGAAATCGAGGAATTTGTGAATTCGCCTGTCTTCCTTGAATTGCGTGTTCTAGTTAAGAAGGATTGGCGTCGAAGTGACAGGAAACTTAAAGACCTTGGATACACGCCTTAACATAAATCACCAAATGTTCGAATTGATTGTTTCTTCTCTTTTCATCGTTCTGCTTGGATGTGGAACGATTCAGAAGAACCAGCCATCTAATCTTTCTTATCAACTATCCTATTCTTACCTAGATCAGGGAAACATCTTTCTGCAACAAAAACGCTATCAGCAAGCGATTGAACAATTTCAACTGGCGGTCGAAGCAGATCCAGATTCGGTTATGTCCCACGCCGGACTTGGCTGGGCATACTACAATAGCGGGATGATCGACGCTGCCATCGTTGAGGGAGAAATTGTTATGAACCTTGAACCAAATCACCCAGATTTGCCAGTATTATCCAATCTAATCAATCAATTGAAACAATATCAACAAAGATAGATAGAATATGACAAATAATGGGTCTGATTCGGCGGATTATCACCGGGCGATAGATGTCAGTATCCCTTCGAATCTAGATAATATTCGGGTCATTTTGTTTGAACCACAGGGGCCGCTTAACATCGGAGCCGTTGCCCGATCTGTCAAAGGGATGGGGTTATCACAACTCTACTTGGTCAATCCCAAACCGTTTCTCGATTGTCGGGAAACATGGTATATGTCACACGGAGCCACGGATCTAATCCGAAACTGTCACATCGTAGAATGTCTTGATACAGCTCTAAAAGGAATCCAGTTTTTAGTCGGCACAACACATCGTCGACGCAAAGAAAAATTGGCCCGACCAAAAACGGCTAGAGACGCTGCTAAAGAAATTGCCAGATTTTCTCAGGATCAACAAGTAGCGATTCTCTTTGGGCGAGAAGATTTTGGATTATCAACCGAGCATGTAAGTCGATGCCACTTGACTGCCAGCATTCCCATGGCTGTGAAAAATCCATCCCTAAATCTAGCACAAGCGGTCCAAATTTTTGTTTACGAAATTTTTTTGGAAAGTCTAGATAACAAGATTGAACCAGTGGGATTACAAAATACCAACATGGATGAAATTGAGAGATTCTATCAACGCTTACTCACACTTGTTGAACGAGTCGGCGTAAAACCTCGAAATGGAGATTGGAAATATCTGATGCGTTCTGTCAGGAGGGTTTTTTCAAGGACAGGGCTGGAGAACAGGGATATTGGCACTTTGGATCTGATTTTCTCCTCAGCCCATCGCTACATTGACCGGCTCGAAAAACTGCAATCCGATCAAGATTCCTCTTAAATCAGGTTTCTTTAAGGTTTAACATAAATTATTTAAGTAAACCGACATGCTACATCCCATTCATCAACGATCTTGCCCTTCCTTTATTGATAAAACTAGAACCCAACTATGGCGCTATTGATTGGCTGGGGGACTTAACCTCCATCAAGTATCAGTCAAGTTAGAACAGCTGGTTGGGAGACTTCAGTCGTAAACTTTTGTCAGGTCTTGGCTTAGCGTCGATGGGCACCAGTATTTTTCAATGTGCTGGATCACCTGTTCCGTTCCTTCATCGTGTGTCACGTAGGGATGCTTTTCCGGGTTGTACATAGCATCAGTTAGGTCCCTAACCAGCACGCAGTGAATTCCAATTCGGGTCATGGTCTTGATGGCGAAAGATCTACCCAGCACACACATGTTGGTATGGACGCCCATAATAATCAAATTTTCGATTCCAATTTGTTGCATCAGGTTGTAAACTTCCTGACCGTTGTCAGAAACTCCATCGTAGTTGCTAATTTTAATGGCTGCATGTTGCCGTGTCCATCCAGTAAAGCCTGGTGTCTTTTCAGTGTCGCAGCCACCATCAGAGTCATCGATGGGTAACGGCGGATCAGGCAATTCTTTCGGTTCAGGCATTTCGGCTGGCGAAGCATCAATCATCCGTTGGCGTTGCGGAGTATCATCATAGAAATCCATGCAGTCAGAAGGCGCATGGATAATCTGCACACCATTTTTTCTGGCTTCTGCTACAATCGGATTGGCCTTGATACAAAGAACCTCACATCTCTGTGCCGCGCCATAACACCAGTGAGTGTCCCACATATCGCAAAGTAAAATTGCGGTCTTGGACGTTGGAAATTCTTTTTGCACAACGATCTCTTCCCATTCATTACTGCCTTTAAAAGGTTGAACCCTCGACCTGAGGTTCAAACGAAGGTTTCCTTTCTTTTCAGGTCTCAACTGAATATCCGACATAAATTTTTCCCCTTATTGATCTAGAGAGACTATAGTTGCACCACCTTGTTGGGTTTGGAGCACCGCATCGTAAAGTCTCATGGTACCAACACAGTCATCGATACTTGCAACCGGTTCCCGATCTTCGCGAATAGCATGCACAAATTCGGTTAGGCTCAAACCATCACCAGTCAACTCTCCGTTCCGCTGATCAGAAAAATTATCCGTAAATGTGTTTTGTTCTCCAGCATAGTGTTGAATTGTCCAGAGTCCATCTAAGACAATATATTGACCTTGTCCAGTGATCTCAATCCGATCATAATTTCGTCCCCAGAGCCTCTGGCTATTTAGTTGCATGGTCCCCACTGCGCCACTTTCAAACTCAACTGAAACAGCAAAACTACCTTGATCATCGATTTCGTTGTGAAAGGTAGATACCGTTTTGACTTCACCACCAATATGCCGGATAAGATCAAAGTGATGGATAGCAAAGTCAAGAAGATATACTTGGGGTGTACCATAGCCGCCGCTGCAGAAGGAACAGAAGATTTGCGAGATCTGACCAAATGAATCCTGAGCCATAATCTCTCTAGCTGACCGAACACCTATACTAAAGCGACGTTGGAAGTTGATCATCAACTTTTTATTATTAGCTTTGGCGGCTTCTGCCAATTCGATAGTGGTTTCAAGCGAAGCCGCCGGGGGTTTGGGTGTAAAGACATGATAACCTGCCTCCAGTGCTTCAATTACGAGCGGTAATCGTGACTCGGGTCCCATGGAGATAATAATCGCTTCCAAATCCTCATTCTGGTACATCTGATACCGATCGGTATAGACATTTGCACCGCCACCAAACCTCCTAGCGTTCCGATTGGCCTTTTCTCCGTCCATATCACAGACCGCTTCCAGTACCAACGGTGCAAAATGCAGAGCTGGATATATGGTGTGAGTGGCGAACCCTCCAGCCCCAAGAAATCCAACGCGAAGGTCTTCCATAATATCATTCTCCTAAATCCTAAATGTCATCAAAACATCGGCATTCTAGCACGGGTAAATCAACCCATCAAGCCTAAAGCTAAATAATCATAAAATGTTCGACGCATATTGATCGCCCTCAAGATTAGTTTCAGATTTCAGGATTCTGTTGATTCTCGATCAGCAATAACCAAAGCATCATCAATAGCTTCCAATAGAAAATCAATTTCCTCCTTGGTTACAACCAGCGGTGGCACGATCCAGATGCCGAACTTATCGCTCGGTATATAGATACTTCGCTTCTCCAGCAGGTATTGGGCAATCTTGGTTACAACAGTTTCTTTATACTTCTCAGTGAAACGGCGAAAGGGTTCCTTCGTCTGTCGATTCTTTACCAGTTCAACTGTCCAAAAAAGACCAAGACCTCGTACATCACCAACCGATTTGTGCCGTTTCGCCATCTCGGTCAATCGCTCGCCCAGATACGCACCTAGTTCTTGGGAACGCTGGATTAGATTCTCTTCCTCCAACACTTCTATACTCCTGAGAGCAGCGGCACATGCCAGCGCATGACCGGAATAGCTTTGTCCATGACCAAAAAGGTTCTTATCAAAAATCCGAGTAACTTTTTCACCGAAAATCACTGCTGTCAACGGACAGTAGACCCCCAGAGCTTTCCCGACCACAGTAATATCCGGCACAACGTCATAATGATTGACAGCAAACATCTCTCCAGTCCGACCAAATCCGGTCATCGTTTCGTCAACAATTAACAGAATTCCCCACTTATCACAGATCTGACGAAGAAGGGGTAAATTATTCGGCTGGCGGAGGGATAATACCGTTTGACCCAACTATCGGTTCAACAATCACTGCTGCCACCTTGTCCGATCCACCCTCAAACTCGATCATTTGATCAATATAATTGGCGCAAGCAATACCACAATTGTCACGATCTAGCCCCAATGCGCATCGGTAGCAATAAGAGTCCGGCCCAAAAAAAACGCCCGGCATAACAAACGGCTCCTGAAACCAACGCCTAGGATCTCCGCTGACTGACGTGGCAGCGGTAGTAGCTCCATGCCAAGATCGGTAACGCGAAATAATTTTATATGGATACGGATAGGACTGATTCTCAGCTTCAGGCGCGAATCCCTCTTTCATTACCTGATTGTACTTGTATAGCCTTGCGCCCTTGATAGCACCTTCAACTGCCGCTGCCCCACTTTGAGCAAACCAAACACGCTTATTGATGGATCCAGGTGAAATTTCTGCTAATTTTTGAGCTAATTTGGCCGTGGGTTCCGTTGAAAAATCATCAGTCAGGTAAACAACCTTTTCCATCTGCTCGCGCATAGTTTGCAGAACTTGGATGTCGAAAGCCAATGTTGATACATTCATGAACGCTTCTTAAGTCAAAGATCTTTCTACCGTCTGTGGTATGAATCCAGCATCCTTCTGTTGACTGAACCGGAATGGGTTTGTAGTTCCCCTGTGTGCTCCAAGACTGCATAACATGTCGCTGCTGTAACTGAGAAAAGTCTTTTATTTCGTTCACCTATCACCTTCAGTTACTTCAAGACAATTTTGCTGTTTTGAGCCTCAAAGAATTGGTTACCACCAAGACAGAACTGAATGACATAGCCGCGGCAGCAATCATCGGGTTCAATAGAAAACGTTCCCCTAACACAGGGAATAACAGCCCAGCCGCGATTGGTATTCCAAGAACATTATAGAAAAATGCCCAAAAGAGATTCCACTTAATAGTACGGAATGTCTTTTGACTCAACCGAAGGGCGGATATAACATCAGCCAAATCACTATTTACCAAAGTAATATCTGCGGCTTCAATTGCTACATCACTTCCCGATCCAATAGCAATCCCGATGTCAGCACGAGCCAAAGCTGGTGCATCATTAATGCCATCACCAACGACCGCAACAACTTTCCCTTCCTGTTGCAATATTTGAACCTGCATATCCTTTTCTCCAGGCAATACCTGAGCTATATAGTGATCAATCCCCACTGATTCAGCAACCGACTTTGCCGTCAGCGGATTGTCACCTGTCATCATGTACACCTCAATATTGGAACGTTGCAGGGCTTCAACTGCTCTTTTGGACGTTGGTCTAATAGGATCAGCGATTGCTATAATGCCTGCCAAGGCTTGATCTATAGCAACCCAGACGATCGTTTTGTTCTGATTGGCAAAACGAATTTCATTATCAACATCCTGCCCAAGCAAATTTTTTATGCCGCTTTTTTCCATCCACCGGCGACTCCCAATATGAACAGTCTGACCATCGACAGTTGCCATTAAGCCGAAACCAACAATGACCTCAAAGTTGTTGACAGCATCCAAATCAACTACTAAGCCTTTTTTCTGACAGGCAGCTATGATTGCTTGTCCTAGAGGATGTTCAGATCTCGACTCGACTGAAGCACTGATGACCAGCAGTTGATCCTCAGAAAAATCGTTTACAGCAATAATATCGGTAACTGAGGGTTTGCCCTCCGTGATTGTCCCCGTTTTATCCAAGATAATTGTTTCAATCTGATGTGCGAGTTCAAGTGATTCACCATCCCTGATGAGAATTCCCAACTCGGCACCACGTCCGGTTGCAACCACAATAGCAGTTGGTGTCGCCAACCCTAGTGAACAGGGACAGGCAATAATCATCACCGCGATAAAATTGCTGAGTGCCATTGAGATATCAGGACTGATCATCATCCACGAAATGAAGGTGACCATCGCAATACCGATGACAACCGGAACAAAAATACCTGCGATACGATCTGCTAGTTTTTGGATAGGGGCTTTAGACCCCTGTGCTTCTTCGACAAGCTGAATAATCTGAGCCAATGTCGTGTCAGACCCCACTCGTGTTACCTCTAAGGTGAAACTACCAGCTCCATTGATCGTGCCTCCAATGACTTGACTACCGATTTCCTTCTGAACCTGCATGCTTTCACCCGTGACCATTGATTCGTCAACACTCGATTGGCCTTCAACAATAACCCCATCTATCGGGATACCTTCACCGGGTCGGACGATAATCTGATCCCCAACTTCGACTTGATCTATCTGAACTTCAACCAGTTGCCCGTCCCGAATTAACTGAGCTGTCATCGGCTGAAGTCTAATCAGTTTCTTAATGGCTTCAGAGGTTTGGCCTTTTGCCCGTTCCTCCAGAAATTTACCAATTAAGATCAAGGTGATAATCATGGCTGAGGTTTCGTAATAGTTGACTGAATCTGGTTGAACTACAAAAAACGCCACGATTGTTATTATTAAGCTATAAATGTAGGCAGCAAAGGTTCCGATACTGATCAGCACATTCATATCCGCAAAGAAGTGCCGTAAGGCAACAACAGCCCCTCGATGAAACCGCCATCCAGCCCAAAATTGAATCGGAGTTGTAATCAGTAACAGGACAACCAATTTTATTCGAATCACGCTTGGAGTTTGTCCTCCAACAAACATCGCCGACATGGCAATCACTGAGACAAAAATACCTGCCATGATTTTGCGCCAGAGGTTTTTCAATTCCTGACGATGAGCTGCTTCTTTCGCCTCAAGATGTGCTTGGCGGACCTCTGCCAGATCCATAGTTGTATAACCGGCATCAACGATAGCCTGTTTGACAGTATCCAGTTCAACCACTGACGGGTCAAATTCTATAGTAGCTTGTTCGGTACCATAATTAACCACAGCCGATGACACACCTTCAACTGCATGGATTGCCTTCTCAACACGGTTAACACAAACAGCACAGGTCATACCACCAACTGCGATGGTACGTTTGGGTAAAGATGAGTAGCTCGTTTCCATACTGAAATTATCAGGTGACATAATCATATTGTCAAACAAAAAGCGAAATTTAACAACTTCCCATGACAAGACAAAATAAGATACCTTTAAACAGTCAAATTGCAGCCGCTTATATCCTGAATTTTATCAATCAACTTGTCAGCTGGTTCTGTTTTTGCTGTGGGAATTTGGTTGGTACCATACCTATAGATTCCATACCAAATAGCTTATAGAAACAATCCGTGATAGAATCGACATAAATATGCTCTTAAGTAACAGATTTCTTTCCAAGTTAAAAGCTTTCTTCTCCTATCGTGTAGCTTGATTTTGTCCACTAGATTTGTCTTGAAACACAGAGGAATTACTGAATGAAAAAAGCCGCAATATTCAGCAACGAACCATCTGATGTCGACCGAGTATATAGCGGTGGTAACCGAGAACAGCTTTCAAAAATCACCAACCTCTACCCTCATATAATTAACCAAGGAAACATCTCCAGTCACCTCAAAAAGCTGAGAGATCTTGAAGTGATTTTCTCAACTTGGGGAATATTTCAATTAGATGATGAAGTGCTTAGCCGACTACCGGAACTAAAAGCCGTTTTTCATGCCGCTGGCTCTGTACGAAATTTTGCCAGAAACCTACTAGCGAAAAACATACAAGTCATCAGTGCCTGGCGTGCCAATGCAATTCCTGTGGCCGAATTCACCTTAGGACAAATTCTATTAGCCAATAAAGGATATTTCCGCAATTTCAGGGACTGCGCAACACCAAAAGGTCGAGCGAGGACACCATTTCGAGGACGTGGTAACTTTGGTGCCACGGTAGCTATCCTCGGATTCGGCGCCGTTGGCAGCTATCTTTTTAAGCTGCTCCAACCGTTTCGATTAAACATAGTAGTCTTTGACCCCTTTCTACCGGATGATCAAGCAAGATCCCTCAGTGTGCAAAAGGTATCGCTAGAATTCGCATTTCAGCAGGCAGATGTCGTAACTAACCATCTAGCCAGCAATTCTCAAACACGTTATATGCTTGACAAACACTTGTTTAATTCCATGAACGATGATGCTGTCTTTATCAACACCGGTCGCGGTGCAACAGTGATTGAGGAGGATCTTATCTCAGTATTAGCAGAAAGACCAACGCTGACGGCTCTACTTGATGTCACCTCCCCGGAACCTCCTGAACCAACCTCTCCCTTTTACTCAATGGAAAATGTGATCCTGACATCGCATATTGCCGGTTCAATGAACGATGAACTTGTCCGGATGGCAGATTATATCATCCACGAATTTCTGAGGTGGGAAAGGGGAGAGCCTCTACAACATCAAGTAACACTCGATATGCTCGCTACAATGGGTTAGTAAGACTCCACCAATCCATCCCGTTACAGTTGTCCGTTCCTACTTTAGACCATTCATCATGTCGAGAATTGTCTGTTTGACCTGCTCGGAAGCGTCTAGCTGTACCTTACTCGTCCCCATCCATGTTTCATAACCGCCCAGTTCATGTTGACCCGGTGTGGGTAGATAGCCGTGATAGTCATTGGCCAATTCGATGGTGAACGTATTTGTAAATGGAGCTCTATCTTTTATGTCTAAACCAGTTTCAGCAAAAACCTCAAATGGAATTGCGGCAATGCCGAGTTCTCCAATCCGTACCGTCTGCAAGGGAATTGTGACTTCATCCGGGCCGTCTAACAATCGCTGAACTCGCTCGGCATAGTTCAGCTCGTACTGATGATACTGGGGAGCAGCCTTCGACTTGGTCAAAATTTCCACCATGTATTTCCGCATTCTTTCGTCCGGCTTGAGGAACTTCAATTTCAGTTCACGAACAGTCGAACTTAACGGAACCCAATCGTAATGCTCAATATGGTCGTGTGCTTCCTTGACGCGTTTGGCTACTAGTTCCGCCACCTGATTCATTTTTTCATATGGTTCGTACTGTTCGCCACTGTGGCGGAAGTTGATGTTGTTGACATCTCCACTGGTGCCGTTACTCAACATACCCACAAACGGTGGTTGGCTGGATGTCGCTCCTAGTAACTCACCAATACGGTTGCAGAAAACACCGAAGTAGTCAGCGGATACATCTCCTTTATTCACACCGCCAACATAATGGAGCGAATAATTTGCCAGCAATGCAATTGGGTAACCGTTAGTTGCCTGTAGACTAAAGAAAGAAATTTCTGGATCAATGGGACCCGCCGGTTCAACCAATGCCGCGTGGCCTCGCGGTGGATTCATTCGAACTTGGTCTATACCACCGAAGGGGTTCTTCAACAAGTCGGAATCGGTGACATGCCAACGTCGATTGAAGACTTCCGATTGTTCATCAATCCCACCCCAGCCAATCCGTGCCGGTTCCAGATTGTCCATCGCAAGACGAACTGAATCGGCGATCCCACGCACAATCCGAGGTCGGTAGTTGTCAGTCTGAACTCTGGTACCGGAATGGGTGTGGGTGGCTGCCATCAGGATATTTTCAGCTGGTAACTCCGTTTCTCTGGCAATTATCAAGCGTGCCCTATCGTAAACTTCTCGTGGAATACCAAGGTTATCACAGACCACGAAAGCGATTTGTGTCTGTCCGTTATCGAGAACCAGACAACGTGACTGCAAATGATCGTGAATGGCTGTGGCTGGAAAGGGTACGAATCCGCCGACTACCAGTTCCCCCAGTGGAGGTGTGATATCGGCGGTCGCGGCTCCAGCTTGAAGCACTCGGTCAGTCAATTTCTCTTTTTGCTTCGTCATTTTTATCTGTATCTATTGGATAGGCTCTTAAATTTGAATTTAAGTGATCATTATCAAGAAAGGTTCAATAAACAAAAGGTGATTTGCACCTATTTTAACCTAAATAAGGCATTATGCTAAAATTAAAGTCAAAATTTTCTCTGGCTGCTTTTCCCACTGAGCCTGTTTTAGCTTGACTTTATTAATTATTAGACTGGAATAATAGCAGATGGTTGTCTGTAAACAGCAGTTTGAAAGATCATCATATTTCCCCTAAAAGCTACTTAAGAGAAAATTATACAGTGAAAATAGTGAGGAGGGTTATATTGATTGTGCGGCAAATCGTATATTGATGCCTAAAATCACTAACATTCAAGTTGGTAAAAAGGCGCCGTCAGGCCACTTGAATCAACTGACAGAGAAACCCAAAAATCTACCTGAATGTTTATAATCATTGTTTGAAAGAAAACTCGTTACCCAATCGATCATTGATTGAAAATCCTAAGGAGGTCAGACGTAATCGTGGAAGTCTAAGATAATCTCATCTTACTGACGAAATTGCGATAGAATCAGTTAATGGGTATATACTGGCATAAATCGGACTCCAACTTAACATTAATCATAGAAGAGTTCGGCAAATCGAAGACGAAGCATTCCGTAAACTTCGTCACGCAAAGTGAAAGGAGAGTCTTATGGGAATATTACGCGGTATTATCCGTGATGGTACCTCGGGAACTTCAGTTGAGGCCAAAGTACACGTTTTATCTAGTAATGGTCGATTTGTATATCCGTCGGACAGTCTGTTAAAAATTGGTCCTGGGGATCCATTCTTTTATAGTTCTGGAGAGTTTACTGTCAACGTTCCACGCGGTGCCACAGATATTATCGTTGAACGGGGAACCGAGTATCAACCGCTTCGACATGTGGTGTCAATGCCGCAGAAGGGCGCAGTAGAAGTTGAGCTAAACCTCAAACGATGGATAGATTTGCCATCCCAAAACTGGTATCCGGGAAACACGCACCTTCACTACAGTGAGAAAGAAGCCAATCCTGATGGACGATTGCGGCTCGATCCGCACGTGCACGATTTGAACGTCACGGTAATTAGCATCCTTCAACGACGCGAAATCCCTTATGCCAGCAACAAGTATCCGATCGGATTCATGACCGATTATTCGACCGCGCATCATCTGGTTGATTGCGGTGAAGAAAACCGACATAATCATCGACGTGGCGGTATGGCTTATGGGCATGTGATGTTTCTTCGTCTCAGGAATCAGGTTGATCCAGTCAGTCGAGGAGATCTGGTTAGTGACTTCGATCCAGATTATCCGCCACTATGCTACGCCTGTGATGACGCCAAACGACAGGGAAGTATCATCTTGTGGTGTCATAATGGCATTGGTATGGAAGCACCTGTAGCTGCCGCCTTGGGAAAATTGGACGCGTTCAATCTATTTGATCCCTACTGGGCTGATCCAGAGTACGATATTTGGTATCGGTTGCTCAACTGCGGCATGCCACTTCCAGTTTCGACAGGAACAGATTGGTTCATCTGCTCAAACAACCGAGTATATGTTCAAACTGGGCAAGAATTCACCTATAACAATTGGTTAGAAGGACTTCAAGAAGGGCGAACTTTTATTACCAACGGCCCGGCACTCTTCTTAAAAATTGATGGTATGATGCCTGGGACACGCTTGTCCTCCACCAACGGTAAGACACGCCAACTTTCAGTGGAAGTTTCTTGGTCTTCACATTATCCGCTCGATCGTATTGAAATCGTGCAGAATGGTCGCGTTGTACGAAGCCATACACTAATTGATGTTAACCAACAAAGACATGGAACCCAAACACACGCTCTGAAGATAGATTCCGATGGATGGATCGCTGCTCGCGCCTATGGCGACGCACGTGATAGTTTTGCCCAAGCTATCTATGCACATACCAGCCCGGTCTATATTGGTGACGGCATACCTGCCGACGTTATCAACGATTCGGCTGAATTTTTCGTTCGCTCAATCGACGATTCCATTGATTGGATCAGTCGGATTGGTCGATTTACACAGGATCAACAAAGGGAAGAAGTATTGCATCTCTTTAACCAAGGTCGAAAAGTCTACGCCAATCTGGCAGGGATGAATTAAACAAAATCATGTACTTTTTTTCGTTTACAGGTCTGATTGTTTTATTCAATCAGAATGAAACAACGGATCACCATTTGGAGCGAAACCTTAACCAAATGGGATTGGTCTTGATCACAACCTCATTTTAGGTTATGTTTCTATGATTATCGTAAAGAATCCATTCCGCCCAAACTGATGAAAGAGAGTCAGGAAATGTCCCAACCCAACATCATTTTTATCATTACCGACCAACAACGATACGATACAATCGCCGAACTCGGTTTTCCCTACATGGATACGCCCAACCTGGATCGACTAGTTATGGAAGGTGTAACATTCACTCAATGTCACGCCACCGCGCCCTCCTGCGCACCGTCCCGTGCCAGTCTGTTTACCGGTTACTATCCACACACCACCGGCATCTTAAAAAACGCTGATTCGTGGTGTCGTTCCTGGGTAGAAAATCTGAATACGGCAGGTTATCATTGCGTTAACATCGGCAAAATGCATACATCACCTTTTGAAACTTCACTCGGGTTTGACGAGAGATACGTGGTTGAAAACAAGGATCGATACCTTGAAGGACGCTATTACTTTGATGAATGGGACAAAGGGCTGCAAGCACGCGGTTTAATCAAGCAACAACGCGAACTCTATCGCCAACGAGCCGATTACAATCAACGCTTGGGTGCCTTTGAGTGGGAATTACCAGAGGAGATGCACTCTGATATGTTCGTTGGAGACATGGCAACCTGGTGGGTTGAAAGTTATCCGACAACACAACCGCTGTTTCTGCAAATCGGGTTTCCCGGGCCCCATCCGCCTTACGATCCAACTCCAAGATTTGCTGAACCATACCTGAAACGAGATTTACCACTACCAAAGGTTAACGATCAAGAACTAGCCAGCCAGCCACCACCTTATTTGGCTATGCGGCAACATAATACTGAAGTTGACCACGACTCGGTAGTTCACCAATTAAATCCAACTGAAGAACAACTACATCGGCAACGGGCATATTATTTGGCTAATGTAACCATGATTGACGAAAAAATCGGGCAAATTTTGACTGCACTAGAAGAAAAAGGATACCTAGACAACTCGGTGGTGATCTTTACCTCTGATCACGGCGATTGCCTGGGAGATCACGGACACAGTCAAAAATGGACGATGTACGATATCATTACCCGTGTCCCTCTGATTGTCTGGTCGCCGGAGCGATTCCAAGGTGGCCACCAAATTGATGGTCTCTGCCAGCAGATGGATATCGCGCCTGCCATATTGGAACTGGCCGGAGCCAAACTTTCTGATACGATGGAAGCAGAATCGATCCTGCCGGCATTAACCGATCAACCCTGGTTAGGTCGTGATTATGTCTTTGCCGAACATGGGCAGGACGGTATACTACAAACCACTGATTTCATGACCATGGTGCGGAGTCCAGAATGGAAATTGGTTCATTTTCTCGATCAACCCTTTGGCCAACTATTCAACCTCAAGCAAGATCCAGATGAGGTTAGTAATCTGTGGGACGATCCGTCTGCCAGTGGCAAGAAACAGGAATTGCTGGATGTTCTACGCGAATGGCGGATTCGAAGTCACTATCACACCAAGAATTGGTCGGCTGATTGGCGTTAAGGCAAAGGGGAAAGCAAAAAAGTGATTACAAATCAATACTATCCAGAGTGAGAATCAGTGATGAACAACCAAGAAAATGATACTGTTAGTCGAGAGAAACGGTTTTTGTTTGATCTACAAGGATTCTTGATATTGCGAAATGTCCTCTCTGAGGCAGAGTGTACGGAATATCTTGAAGTTCTTCAACGCCTGGAGCCGCAAACTTATGAGGACAAGTGGATGAAATCTGCTGGGACAGGCCGACCTACCCGCGAAACCAGTCGTCAGCACCAGATTAGACTTAACGGCCTACCACGTCTGGACAGCGTCTTTGACCAATTAATCGCTCAACCCAAAATACTATCCTACTTGCATGAATTTGTCGGTCAGCCACAACTAATCAATACCTGGTCGATCTCCAAGTCTTGCGGGGCGCAAACTGGTGGTTGGCACCGAGGTGTCCCCACCACTGATTATTCGTACCGAAACGACGTGCTTCGCAGTCGGATGTTGAATGTGGTTTACTTTTTAACCAATAATGGTCCTGACGACGGTTGTATTGTTGCTTTGCCCGGAGGGCATAAAAGTAATATTGACTTGGAATGGAACAAGTATAGCGGTCTACAACTCCCAGGTGCCGTTCCCATAACAGGAAAGGCGGGAGACGTGCTCCTGTTGTCAGAAACTGTTCTACACGACGGACTGCCAAAAACAACTGAAACGGTTCGGTCGAATCTCTACTACAACTACGTTCACGCCCATTATAATGTTATGACACGTGAACCCGGAAATTGTCACCATTTTTATTTTCCACCTGAAATCAGGCAACGGTTCAACCCCAAACAGCTTGAACTAACTTCCTGGATGGAACTCGCACGCCGGAAACATTAACATAACAAAACTAAGAATGCTAAAATGTGGGTCGTTCTGACGAGTAAGTTTCGCGATTGTACCTGAAACTTCGAGAGGGCTTTTTCTTTCTGTCGCAGCCAAAGCCGCTCCCACACTAGCCGCTTCTCCCAAAAACATGGCAGTAACAGTTACACGTGTAGAACTGGCAGCCACCTGAGTAGCGGATGACAACGACCAGCCACTAAAAGATTGGAGGTTTTCTGAGATAGCAGAGAACTATAGGGAATGCCATATGGTTCCAGCTGAATCTTCGGGCACTTTGTGCCGCACCCTGTGTTACCTGATTCGGATGTTGATCCAGATACCAACAACCAGTTGCTATGGCATCATCAAATTCTTTGTTGGCCAGAATATCATCTTCCGGCTGGTAGATTGACCAACGATTCTGCGGGTTTCTCGAACACCAATATAAGGACTATTACTGAGGAAGCAGGCATCTTCAAACCCCGAAACATCCCGTTTCCAGTATTCAAACATGGTCCAAGCATCAATTCGCTTCTGCATTTCGGCACGGGTTAAATCTGCAGGATCGGCAGCATATGCAGGCACACGAATAGCGATGAATATAAACCTCATCCGGCGTAAAAAGAAAACTTACACCAAGACCATAAAACACCGGTAGAACCCCATTTTGATAGGCCAGTTCCAGAGTTTCCCGACACCTCTTCCCAATATCCGGTTTTCGTTTAACGTTGCCAATTCGGAAGTATATGGTCAAAGGTTGCAACTCTGCCATTTTACCGGTTGAGGCCCCGGACCACTCGGCCACATCTGCGAACCAGTACAGTCAATTACAATTTTTGGTCGAATACATACTAATCTGGCTTTATTTGCCACACAAACTTCGTCAACACAATCCCCTTTGAAACGTGTATCACAAGCATAAAGAGTGATAGAAAACCTGTAGTCAGTCTCCTACACTAGTCAGCAAGTTATCAATCAATAACTTAACCACTCAACGTTATCAATCGTTAGATTATGTTTTTTGACATGCGCCATTCCAGGTTCACATCCTCCCATCTTGACAAACAATTCAAACGCGGTACTTTGAGCTATTATCCGCAATCCCGTCAAAGTCTGGAAGCCCAACGGTGGTCATAATTCCGACGGCAAATCCGCGCGCGTTCAACTAACACAATTTTGGCACCGTTGCGTGCCAATGCCAGCGCCGCATCCAGTCCAGCACATCTGCCGCCACAAACCAAAACATCACAGGCTATTGACAATTTATTGCTACCAAGTTTCATAGATATTACTACCTCTTTTCTCTTCTTTCGTCTACATTCTTTTATGCTGCTATTCAAACTCCTAAATTCCTTAACAAACTTTTACTATATGTCATAGAGGTCCATTATAATTTCCTTTTTCTTAAATGCTAAATCAATGTATTATAAAATATAAAAAGTGTGTCTCTCGGCGTTTCCGCGAATATAAACTTTATAGGCTAACTGTACGTCTTAATCAAGCAAAGGATCATTTTTTTAACAACATCAGGAGACATTTAATATGAAACGCAAAGATTTTTTTCTATCTGCTACCGCTGGACTTTTCACACTAAACCAAGTTTCTGAAGCTCAACAAAGACCCGGCCGAGATGAACGTGGCGGAGGTAACCGACAAGGTGGACGTGGTGGCATGCGCGGTGGTATGTCCAGCATGATTACAAATCTGATGGGAACTTCCTGGGTGGGACTGACATTTGTGGTTAAAGTTGATGATAAGGCCCTTTTAAAGGCTCGTCCAGTCTACCAAAAAACGATGGACGATTCCAAAACATTAATGGAAGAGGCAATGGCTGCTGGTGATTGGCAGAGTATGCGCCCCAAAATGGAAGCCATCCGCAACCAACACAAGGAGGCTCTCCAGAAAATCCTGACCGAAGAGCAAATGAAGGGATTGGAAAAATACGAGCAGGAGCAAAGGCAGAGTCAAATGGAACGCTTCGGTGGAGGTAACCGACAGCGTGGTGGTCGTGGCGGTGAACGACGTGGAGGTCGTGGCGGTGAAAGACGCGGCGGCGGTGAACGACGTGGAGGTCGTGGCGGTGAAAGACGCGGCGACAATGAAGGCTAAAAAGTACCAACTTCGAAAAAAGGTGGCGTATATAATGCCTAATGCGCCATCTTTTTTAACTCAAACGTTTAAGTTTTGACCATGTTATAGGTAATTTATTTTGCCGACTAACAGCCTTTGAGCCTTTTAGGAATGCATCATCGATGTCGACGTTGTCAACATGCATTGATCCCGATCGCCCAGCAGCCGCATCGATAGAAATAAAGACCTTGGTGATTTTCAGAAGACCCGCATTTTTAATCTTAGCGATTTCCTTATTATCTACGATAATGAAAAAATTCTTTTGTTCTTTTCGTAGACAGAGTTGACGATAGCCTTCTTTCCTGGGATTCTTTTCAAACGGTACACCCCCAACATTGGTCCAACCAGGCCAAGCACCATCCGCAGGACTTGCGTAGTTAAAATTATTTCCTCCCTGTGGTCCGGGCGGAGAATAGATGTCGATATACGCATTTGTCCCACTTTTATCATCATCAACTCGAAGATGAACATTGAAAACGTCATTATTTAAGAAATCGAAGCAGACCCTGTTAATATCATCAACCAAACGCTCAATACCATTGCGTTTCCAGTTAGTCTTTTCTGTGCCGTGGATTAATATTTCCTTGTCCTTAATTTCTGTTTTGACTTCCGGTGAGTTGACAATCCAATCATTGTCGGGTTTTCCGTTTCTTCGATCAAAGTTGTCAAAAAATGGATCTTCGGCAAAAACGAACAAAGCAGATAGACAGATTAAAGCCAATCCAATCATCATATCATGCTCTTGTAGTTTCACAATTTCTCCTTAAGATGATGCAAGTTTAAGATATTCAATTAGTAGCATCTAGTCCGCCATAGAGTATAATTAAGTTATTGTTAATACTCGCTGATCTACTGTAACATAAGATCTATCTGAGCCCCAGCAGAAACAATAAAAAAACACCATAATATTATTCTTATGAAGGACAAAGTATATGTACAATTCTGAGCGACATTATAACCACTTATACAGTACGGCACCCAGAGAATTTGAGTTCTGTGCTGAGAGTGAAGGAGAATTAACCAATTGGCAAGAAGCGTTTCGGAAACAGTTACGGCAGGCACTTGGTCTTCACAACATTGAAATGGATTTGAGCCATCATCAACCTGCAGCAGAAATGCTGAAGTCCGAGGATATGGGCGACCACCTTCGTGAAGAGTGGTATCTATGGGTTGAGCCCAAGGTTCCACTGCCGTTTTATCTGTTACGGCCTAAGGAGCACGACAATGGACTTCCACTCGCCCTGACGCCACATGGACATAACCATCCGCATATTTATGTCGGCATTGCCCACAGCCAGGAAGAGGAAAAACATATAATTGAAGGTGAACGCGACATCGCATGTCAGGCTGTGCGTCAGGGTTATTTGACCATTGCTCCTACCACTCGCGCATTTGGTGAAACGCGAACAACAATTGATCGTAACAGCAACAAGGTCAATTCCTGCCGAATCGCATTAATGCATGGGCTTCTTGTCGGCCGTACTCCAATTGGTGAAAGGGTCTGGGACATGTCGCGGTTGATTGATTGGGCAATAGCCGAACAACATATCGATGCCAAACGCATTGTCATTACCGGTAACTCCGGCGGAGGAACGGTTTCATTGCATGCCGCAGCCTGTGACACCCGAATCTCTGTTGCCGTACCCAGTTGCTATTTCTGCACCTATCAAGGATCTATTGGTTCAATCAATCACTGTGATTGCAATTACATCCCCGGTATCTTACGGCTGGGCGAAATGTACGAAGTTGCAGGATTAATCGCACCCAGACCATTCTCCGCTATCGCCGGTAAGGAAGATCGAATCTTTCCTATTGATCAGGTTAAATATGCCTTTGAAAAATTGCAGAAAATTTATCAGGTGGCAAGCGTGCCCGATAACTGTCAATTGCATATTGGGGAAGGAGGCCATCGGTATTATAAAGCCGGAGCTTGGGATTTCGTTCGTCAACACTTTAATCAGTTAGAAGGTTAAAGATCTATCTTAAATGGACATCGGGGGCTGAAATGCCAATCAGAAAAATCACCAATCGACAACCAATGTGTCTAACTCGAATGTACAGCGCATATGCGCATCTACTAACAATTATGTTTTTATTGATCTGCACTGGATCTATAGTTGCAGAAGAGATCAATTACCAACAAGCGGCCGAGGCGCTTCGTCAAGCCGTCGAATTTTTTCGAACACAGGTTTCAATTGAAGGCGGCTACTTGTGGCAATATTCAAGTGATCTGCAAAAACGTGAAGGGGAAGGAAAAGCCGCACCATCGATGGCTTGGGTGCAACCACCTGGCACACCGTCGATCGGCCGGGTCTATCTACTGGCCTATCAACGGACCGGCGACGCCTACTACTTGGAAGCCGCTATTGAAACTGGTATGGCCTTAGTCAGGGGACAATTGAAATCGGGTGGATGGGATTATCGGATCGAGTTCGATCCTAAAAAGCGAGAAAAGTACGCCTATATCGTCGATGGAGAGTCTGCTGGCAAACGAAACACCTCCACACTCGATGACAATACGACTCAGTCCGCTCTCTCTTTTCTGATTCGTCTAGACCAAGCCTTGCAGTTTCAGAATGCTGACATTCACACGGCGGTAATCGCTGGATTGGAAGCGCTACTAAAAGCACAATACCCTAACGGTGCTTGGCCACAACGCTTTGCCGACTATCCTAAAGCTGCAGATTTTCCAGTCCATCCTGCTAACTATCCCGACAGTTGGCCTCGCACCTATCCGCGTCAGGATTACCGCGGCTTTTATACTTTCAACGATAACACCATTGCGGACACCATCCACTTGATGCTGGATGCAGCAGAGATCTATGATCAAGAGAAATATCGACAGTCCGCTCTGAAGGCAGGCAATTTCATCTTGCTAGCGCAAATGCCGGATCCACAACCTGCTTGGGCGCAACAATACAACCCAGCGGGGCAACCTGCTTGGGCCAGAAAGTTTGAGCCGCCAGCCGTCACTGGGGGCGAATCGCAGGGAGTGATGCGAACGCTGATTCAACTTTATCGACGCACTGGTGAAAAGAAATACTTAGATTCCATTCCTAGTGCCCTCGATTATCTCCAATCATCACTGTTAGCGGATGGACGACTGGCTCGCTTTTACGAGCTAAAAACCAATCGCCCTCTCTATTTCACTAAGAAGTACGAGTTGGTTTATACCGATGACGACCTTCCCACCCACTACGGTTTCAAGGTTTCGTCAAAACTGCCCGCCATTCGACGGCAATACGAGGCCGCGATAGCTTCAGGAGCGGATCTAGTCCACTCAAGCGCAAAAGGGGATGATCAGGCAACCATACCGAAGTCCATTCCCTGGTCTGACTCGCTGGCTAAAGATGCCACCGAAGCGGTTCATGCGATGGACGATCGTAGGGCCTGGGTTGAGAATGGGAGATTACGGTATCACGGTGATGACGATCCAACCCGAAAAATCATCAGTTGTCGAACTTTTATCCAACACGTGGATACGTTATCGACATACCTTTCGACTACCAAATAACATCATCATTGCTAACGGACATCTATAAACGGATCTAAACGCTGCTGTCTAACGGCATAGCCATACGTATGGATGCTGGAATTGGAAGAGAGGACTTCCGTTTGGCACTTAAAGCCGGCTTTTAATCTCTCCCCAGGTTGAGGCTAACTTCCTTTTGGCATCAACCGCAAACTGATCGAGAACGCCATTTTCCATAATCTCCTTGATTTTTTTCTCCCCTAGAACTCCCGAGTAAACCGCCAGTTCATCCACAAGTCCCAAATAATCCTCTC
>DTUY01000076.1:0-18689 GCA_012963885.1 Candidatus Poribacteria bacterium
TTAGGTGGCAATTTGGATTATAAATAGACCTCTTGCATAAGTCAAAGAAACAGAAGTTCGGAGATTTTTGAGTCGCATATGTCACAGAATTTAGCTATCTCTCAACTAGAACTTTGGTGAGTATTACTACTTAATGCAAGAGGTCTAATGTTATGAATGTCTCTGACAGGTTTTTTAAACGGGTTTTTGAACACATGTCGCAAACAACTGTTTGCTTAAACCATTAGCTGCAGATTGTATATCATCTTCAAGGTGTCTGAATAACTGCATGGCAACCTTTTGGAACTTGGTAAACCATATTTTCACTAAACTTGCTGTATTATGCCTTCTGTTTGCGTTGAGTATACCGGAGATAGGCCATACTCGTTTGCCAGCGGTTAATTTCATCAATGTGGCAGATGAAGCAGGAGTTAATTTTACCCATTTCACCGGTGCTCTGGGGAAACGATATATGCCAGAAACGATGGGATCAGGCTGTGCTTTCTTCGATGTTGACAATGACGGATATCTAGACATCCTGTTTGCTAACGGTAGAGAATGGAGAAATGATAGTCAATCCAGCCACACACCAAAACTGTACCGTAACTTGGGTAACGGTAAGTTTATAGATATCACCGAAAAAGCAGGATTAGACACTCCTATGTATGGGATGGGCGTTGCCACTGTTGATTTTGACAATGACGACAATCAAGATATCTATTTCACCAATGTGGGATCCAACTTCCTTTTTCGCAACAATGGTAACGCAACGTTTACCAATGTCACTAACATATCCAACACCGGCGGCAGCGATTGGTCTACCAGTGCGCTTTTCTTTGACTATGATCGCGATGGCTGGCTGGATCTGTTTGTGTGCAACTATGTGGAATGGACAATCGAATCTGATTTGTCCTGCACTGTAGATGATCAGCACCGGTCATATTGCACTCCAGCTGTGTATCGAGGTCAATCATGTCGGCTCTATCGTAATCTCGGAAAAGGTGGCATTTTTCAGGATACAACAGAGATATCAGGTGTCTATAACCCAGAAGGTAAATCACTCGGTGTCACCATGTTGGACTATGACGATGATGGTTGGCTAGATTTGGCAGTTGCCAACGATACGGAAGCCAACTTCCTGTATCACAATAACGGTGATGGAACATTCACTGATCAAGCTTTGTTGATGGGAATTGCTTTCGATGAGAATGGGAAACCGCGAGGTTGTATGGGAATCGATGTTGCCGACGTTAATAATGACAGTAGTAATGTCATTGCTATCGGCAACTTTAGCAATGAGATGAACTCGTTCTTCTTGGCACGTTCGGGAGATTATTTCAGTGATCAGACAATTCAGGCTAGAATTGGAAATTCCAGCCTGTTTACATTGACCTTTGGTTTATTCTTCTTGGATTTCGACTTGGATGGATACCAAGATCTATTCTGCGTCAATGGACATATCGAACCTAACGTGAGCAGGTATCAACGGAGTATTCGTTATCCCCAACGCCCATCCCTTTTTTGGAATCAGCAGAATGGCAAGTTTGATGAAATTGGATTGAAAGTTGGGCTGAAGAAAGCTGGAGTTGGGCGAGGTGCAGCTTATGGCGATTACGATGGAGATGGCGATCTGGATCTACTGGTTTCAAATAGTGGCGTCATACCCAGAAACGGACGGGCATGGCTACTGCGGAACGATGTTAATCACCGGAATAATTATCTGCGTGTAAAAACCAAGGGTATTAACAGCAACCGTGATGGTATTGGAGCCAAAGTTACTATTAGTGCCGCAGGCGTTCAGCAAAGACAAATGGTTTGTACAGGTAGCAGCTATTGTTCGCAAAGTGAAATGATACTTACCTTTGGTTTAGGTCAGGCCGAGATGATCGACTGGCTGAAGGTAATTTGGTCTTCCGGCACAGTTGACAGGTATACTAATATTGCGGCTAATATTCTATTAACCATTAATGAGGGAGAAAGCAAAAAACAGTGAAATTACTGGCAACTGCTCAAGGTGAATCTAGCCTGTATTTAGGAAAGAAATATGCTACCGGACCATTTGTTGCTTTTAGTCTTTTACTTGTTTTGTTTTTTAGCTGCTCAAAAGGGAAAGGTTCTTCAAGCAATAAAGAAATTCAAATCAAAGAAATAGACACACAACTGGTCGAACGAACGGCACAGAAAACAAACACTTCAGCTCAGGCGAAAGAATACTATAACCAAGGGGTTCTTTATCAAGAGCAAGGCATGCAGGAAAAGGCAATTAAAGAATTTAAGGAGGCTATACGGTTACGTCCAGACTATGCCGAGGCATATAACAACATCGGAACGTCCTACCAGTTTCTGGGGAAATACGATAAAGCTATCCAATCCTATCGAAAATCTGTTGAAGTTCAGCCGGACCTGATTGAAGGGTATCACAATTTAGGTACACTCCATCTTTTACAAGGGGAAATAGATCAAGCCATTACCGCTTATAAAGGAGTAATTCACTTTAAACCGGAACTGGCTACCGCCTATGTAGATTTGGGGCGTGCTTATGGTATGAGTGGACAGTTGGATCAAGCTATTGACCAATTTAAAATGGCACTTAATCTTGATTCCAACCTTTTGGAGGCACATTACGCACTCGGGGTCTCGTACCGTCATCAAGGGATGATTGATGTAGCCACTGAATCGCTTGAAAAAGTGATTGCCCAAAAACCAGATTTTACGGAAGCACACTTAAATTTGGGATACGCTTACCGGGATCAAGACAAGTTGACGGAAGCAGTTGATGCCTTTAATACGGCCCGCCAGATTGATCCCAATAATTACCAGGTATTCCATGAACTTGGCGTCACCTATATGAAACAGCAGAGGTACACAGAGGCAGCCATTGCTTTTCAACAAGCACTAAAAATTCGCCCTGAGGCTGTCCAAACAGAGAATAACCTGAAAGTTGCCCAAGCCAGATTAGCACAACAGTAAGTAGATTTGACGTTGGCTAATGGATCTGTATTCTAGTGTAGAGAGCACGATTGGGGAAAGAATGAACTATCGTCAATTTGGTCGGACTAAGTTACAAATCAGTGAGGTTAGCCTAGGTGGTGCCTACCTGATGGGACCGCACCCAGCACAGGCTGAAGACAATGCGCGTCAAGTGGTCAAGTCGGCTTTAGCACTCGGTATCAACTATATCGACACTGCGCCGCTCTATGGAATGAGTGAAAGACTACTGGGTCAGGCATTGGAAGGTATTGCTGATCAATTTCACCTTGCTACCAAAGTGGGGTTGGAACCAGAAGATTTTGATTACAGTGCTGACAGTGTTTTGTGGAGTATGGATCGCAGTTTGAAACGACTTCAGATTCCAAAACTGACGCTGGCTCAGATCCACGAAGTTAATGTTGCGAATTGGGATCGAATCATGTCACCTGACGGGGCATTGTCCGGACTGCGACAAGCACAACAAAAGGGGGTGTGCGACTTCATCGGTATCACCGCTCGTGCTATTCCCCTCTTGGCTGAACTGGCTGAAACAGGCGAATTTGATACGGTTTTGGTCTACCATGATTATCATCCCGCTTGCCTAACTGCTACGAAAACTGTAATCTGCTACCAAGCAACGAATGGGCATTGTGGTGGCAACCGTACTGGCAGGAGGCTTATACACTGACCGGCATCAACAGGTTTTAACCGAGATTAGCGATTCGGCTGAACGTCAGCGAGTGACTCAGATCCTACAAAAACTGCAAGTGGATGACTACACACTTCCACAGAACGCCTTCCGTTTTGTGCTGGCCGATAAACGAGTAACCACGGTTTCCACTGGGGCAGCCAATATTTCCCAATTGACAGAAGTGGTGAAAGCCTCCGCTTTGGGGCACTAACACTCTGAGGTTGTCAGCCTTGGCGTCAATAGGCCCAGTTTTCATGACTCACTTGCAGTGGCGATTTAATTCACCTCGGTAAAACTGCCACTGCGACATGAACTGATCCATGTTGGCAAAATATAACTCGACATAGATAGATCACCAGCAAACACTTTCATTATCGGGCATGCTGAGAAACCCTGAAAAACTTAACGCAACTTGCTCCTTGTCTCCAGCATAGGGTCTGCTTCTGACACTAAATGGAGAGCGTCTAAAACATTCTGAGAATTATGTTTCCCAATCCCACAAGAACGTTTGGTTTTCAGGTGTGGGTAACGGTAAGAGATGTACCACTCGACGTTATGGTGAAACTCCGCTTATATAACTAGGGATGACAACAGAAACTGGTCAACCTCCAAAATGACCTCGAGGAACTTAGATCTTCAAGGATTATCTCTTGAACCATAAAAACTAGGCGTTAATCAAATCTCACCTTTCAAAACACCCCATTTTGTGGTCAGCTTTTGTAGGGCATCCACATTCAGTAAAACGTCTCCCAAAGTAATATCTGCAATAACCGGAACAGCTCCTGTTCCTAAAGATTCGATATCTATAGGGATAATACCTTTGTTAGGTTTGGAATTTTCCCATCTGGCAGTGATGAGTCCAGCGTGACCATGGGAGCACTTTCCTTTTTAACTCAACCCCAGACAGAATTTTTATCTTGTAGTTTACTGTCCTCGTGACACCAGTCGTCGGAATTAATACCAGACTGTATTTCCAACTCTGCTTTACTATTATCATTGTAATGCATGATAAACTTATAACTGGGCGCAGCATTATCTTCCCACTCGGTGGAGTGAAGAAAACAGACAAAGCTGACTGTCTATACTTTGGGTCTGTTTTAATCCCATCAACCTTTTTCGGCCACTTGGCAGCATTTGTTCCAAAAACAACAACACACTCCTTTTCGATTTCGAATTTCACCTTCTTATCATCCGGCTCGGCGAAATTTTCGGTTTTTCCTGCTGGCAAAAAGCTCAAGGTACTGGCAGCTTTCTCCCCAGTCCACCATTGTTGATCGAGCCTTAAATTCGCCTTTGATTTCAGATCGACAAATCCCCATTCTTCAGTGGTTAATCCATTAAATACCAATGCAAAACTGAATACAGTTATCAAAAATGCGAGAACATATGATTTGACTGATATGTGCGTTTCCTCCAGTGGACTTGTCATATGGATAACAGGCAATTTATAAATCTCTATGAAATTCGTTAGCATTCGAACGATGCTGTCCAACCGCTTGAACACATTCCTTCTCTTAATTGAAAGCTGTATAGATGCTTAAGTGCACTACTAGTCTTCCGTTGTCAAAAATCAGTAGGGTAACATTAACCCTGTTACCGATGGCTAAATTCTATCTATTATTCAGCAACGGCGGTAGAAAAAATAACCATACAAACTATTGTGTCCGGTCTCAGCTACTGTCCTTGAAAATGTCCGGTCTCGATGTTAGACTCCCTCTAACAACTGCAATTATTTGACTGAATTTTTCATATGCCATTTCTCAAAAGAATCAAGGGATTTCTGTTCATTTTACTGTTTGTCTTGACTTTAGATGTCACTGCTAATCAAAAAATTGGATCGATTCACGGTCTTGCCCAAGACCAATCAACCCGACAGCCGTTAAAAACCGTTTTCATTCAAATTGTCGGAAACAACCAACTCTCTGCCATATCTGATGATCAAGGTAAGTTTACCTTGCCAGAGGTGCCAATCGGAACCTACCGAATAAAGGCGACCTCGAACCAATACGAACCGCTGATAAAAACTGATGTGGTTGTTTCAACAGGACGTCAGGTGTTCATTGAGATGAACCTGAAGCATCTGGCTTTTACTCTGGAAGAGGTTCAGGTTAAGCCAAATTTCTTCGATAAACCAGTTGGGACAAATACTAGCACGCGTACGCTCAGCAGTGAGGAAATTCGTCGCTCGCCTGGCGGTCTGGAGGATGTCAACCGTGTGATGATGTCGATGCCTGGTATCGTCCAGACGTCTGATCAAACGAACCATTTAGTTGTTCGTGGCGGCCATCCTCGTGAGAATCTGACGGTCTTAGATATGATTGAAATCCCGAATTCGAATCATTTTGGAGAACAAGGAAGTACCGGTGGCACAATCAGTATGATCAACACAGATCTGATTCGGGAAATTGATTTTTCCTCGGGCGGTTTCCCCGTCAGATACGGTGACAAACTTTCATCTGTCCTTAATATCCAGTTGCGTGAAGGCAATCGACACAAGGTTGAGACAGACATAAGCATCGGAATGGCGGGCGCAGGCCTGACGGTTGAAGGTCCGATTATAAAGAAAAAAGGGTCCTGGCTTCTTTCTATGCGCAAGAGTTACCTTGGCCTAGTCAAAGGACCAACCAGTTTGACGGCAGTGCCAGAATACGGGGATCTACAGGCAAAGGTGGTTTATGATCCCACACCCAAGAATCAGATCTCGATGGTGGGGATTGGCGGCAGTGATCACGTTCATATCACAGATCAAGATGACCTCTACAATCGAGGTTGGAACAATGTATTATACCACACCAGACAATATGGAATTGGTCTAAACTGGCGAACGCTATTCAGCCGAAACGGTTATTCGATACTGACGTGTTCTCAAGTCTTCAATCAGAGTGAGTTTTTGGTTGGGGATCGACGCGGGCCAGACGCTATGTCAATGACTGGTAGTGAACGGGAAACGACCATTAAGGCAGAAATTAATTACGACATCAGCACCAAGCATGGATTCAGTATAGGCACGGCAGTCAAGGAGATTGAGCTTGATCACATCATCCGTTCTCGTGAAGTCGAATTTTACAGTAATGAAACAGGAAAACTGATTAAATTAACACATCAGGATCAGGATAGTCGACTCAGTACCTTCAAAGCCAGCAGTTTTGTGCATTATAAGGTGACACCAACAGCGGGATTAGATTTGAATTTCGGTTTACGTGGTGACTATTTCAACTTGACGGAGACTACAAATTTCAGCCCACGTTTCGGCACAAGTTATCAAATTTCATCGCATACGGTGCTAAATGGATCATTCGGATATTTTTATCAACCGATGTCGTACATCTTTCTGAATTGGAATCAGCACAACAAAAATTTAGATAGCATGCAAGCCAAACACTACATAATCGGATTGGAACATCTGTTCGATCAGGATTTCCGCCTGACAATTGAAGCCTATATTAAGGATTATCAAGACTATATTCTGTTAAATGACAAAGAAAACCTGATCTTAAATAACAACGCCACTGGTTACGCACGCGGCGTCGACATGTTCGCCCAGAAGCAACTGACCAACCGAATCTACGGCTTAATCAGCTACTCATATTTGGTTTCACGATTCAAATCGCCCGAGTTGGATGAATTCGATTCGGATTTCGATACCCGTCATGTTTTTACGCTGATCGGAGGGTATCGGCTCTCTGACCAGTGGGAATTCAGCGGGAAATGGCGTTACATTAGTGGGAAGCCATATACCCCCATTATCGGCAGTGACGAGGTTATCCCCGGCGATTGGGAACCAATCTTTGCCGATGGAATCAATGTTGAGCGTTTCCCGTCTTACCATCGGCTCGATTTCCGGCTTGATCGGCGCCTGCATTTCCCTCGTTGGAATCTGGTGACCTATTTTGAAATCGAAAACATCTACAACCGTCGAAACATCTGGTCTTATGAATGGGATAGGTCTAAAGGCAAGAACCGGGAAATCCATCAATTCGGCTTTTTCCCGATTGGTGGGATACGATTAGAATTCTAGATAGGTTGAAAATCTACGGTTCGGTTGTAAGTTTATTCAACCAGCCTTGAAGTGTATACTGAGGTTGTCCAATCTCTTGTTCTGTCAGGACAGCCAGTTTTTCCCGACCTAGGTAACGGATTTGCATATCCACCACAGTGGCTCCTCGCTGATGTAAAGCCGTACCATACAGTTGTTCAAAGACAATACCGTTGGTA
Source organism: Candidatus Poribacteria bacterium (assembly GCA_012963885.1). Taxonomy (GTDB): domain Bacteria; phylum Poribacteria; class WGA-4E; order WGA-4E; family UBA9662; genus UBA9662. Next base: position 7,856 of record DTUY01000076.1, read on the forward strand.
TCGTCCCATTGACCAAAATTAAGTACTGGTATCTGGCGTAACCGATCAATGGTCCAACCGTCAGGCGATAATAATTCTACTAGCCATTCTAGAGCAGCCGGATGGACAAAGTAGGGACGATGACCGCCTTTGGGTTCCAACCAGCAACGAATACCGTTGGGATTATCAAGAGCCATGTAGACTGTTGTCACCTGATCAACAACTGTATGCGTCTCTCGCCAGGCATGGCCATAGCCATCCCGATCAATAATGACGTCGGCACCTCCGTTCATAATCAGGATATGGCAATGTGGGGCAGCCAATGACAGGTATTGTTCCCAGTCCAAGATTTGACTCATTTTTTCATTTGGTGTGCGGGTACAAAATTTCCCCTATTTCAGCGTGGCTTCAGCAAAAGCCCATCCGCTGATCAAAGCGAAATGTAGCCGAGTATCCAGCACAGCCATCCAACCTGCTTTGGCATCGCCCAGAGAATTCCCAACAACGCCGATCCGATGTGGATCAATGTCATCACGACCAAGCATGAAATCGACTCCCCGCATGGTATCCCACACTAGTTTATCCATAATTGGTCGACCCGCCTTCCACGCGGTTTGGTGAACAGGTTGGGGACCGTGAGCGCGTGTTCCCATTTTTGCCTGGATGTGTCGTTCTTCCTCACCAATGGGGTCGGCGGCTAAACAGGCAATGCCCATCTTAGCGTACAATTGCCCGACATAGTTGTATGCCGGCTGACTTTTACTACCGCCGTGTCCGAAGGTAAATACCACTCTGGGCATCGGCATTACTGAATTCTTGGGTCGGTACAATATCGCTGGCACGCGAGATCCCTGTTCGCTAGTATAGACCCATTTTTCAATCACTATGTCATCGTATGTCAACAATCCACGGTTTTCCGGTGACAGAGGGATACCTTGACTTGTAACACCCAGTAGGTCTAATAGTTGTTGCCGCTTTTCAGCTTGCCAACTGGCAAATCTTTCAGGTTGGCGGATGTCACCAGAAACCGGGTCAAAGAATGAAAGTAGAGGGTTATTTACCAGCAAAAGAATTGGTAGTATCGTCACTATTTTGCTTTTTTATATGCTAACATCAATTCAAATGAGTATACCAGCACCAATTCAAATCAAGGATTTAAATTGTGGGTTTAGAACCAATTCATTTTCGGCATTTCCATAGCCAAGACAAAGTTGAGTTAACTAAAGAGTAAACTCAACAAAATTCCAGCTGAGAGGCACCAAAATTCTTTGAATAAATAGGCTCAAAAAATTCCGAAATCCCCTTACTTTCAGATTTATGTAAGAGGTCTATTAAAAATTCCTTGGCAAATTTGACCTTCACTCTGATATTATTATAGGATAGCTGTTTTATTTCAGTAGCAAATAAGCATAATGCTTTAGAAAGTGCCAGCTTAGTAAATCTAAGCCTGGCTATTTAATTAATAAGGAAAAAGTAGAAGTTATGGAAACAAAAACAGGTAGTGTTAAATGGTTTAATGATGCCAAAGGCTTCGGGTTTATCACTACTGATGACAATCAAGACGTCTTTGTTCATCATTCTGAAATTCAAGGTGAAGGATTCAGATCACTTGAAGAAGAGCAACGGGTCGAGTTCACCGTTGAAGAAACAGATAAAGGTCTTCAAGCCAAAGGCGTGATAAAAATCTAGTATTTAATAAAATTCAAGCGCCAAAAGCGATCTCGGGAACACAAACCGAGGTCGCTTTTGTTTTTTTATTTCTGATTTTTCTTCAACATACTCATCGGCAATAAATCAATTCTTCATTAACACCCAAGTTTAAGGCGTTTCACAGGGCATTAGTCGTAACTTGTTGAAGTACACTTCACGCCATAGATAATGCGGATGTGTTTATCGTGCCGATGGTGGAGTTAGACTCACTATTATGAAGGGAAATGAATGCTTCCATCGATTGAAGCAGCTATTATCTTGCATTGGCAATCGACAGAACAGAGGATGGGTTAATTGTAACACCCAAATTCTGTTGATGGAATAGTATATTCAACAGAGAAATGGTAAGGTCAAACTGCCGTTACACTAGAGGATGCCCGCGGTTATCTAAAGGTAATGAAACACGTTGACCCGCAAGATGAGAAGCATAGATGCAATGAATCATCTCCATAGCCCATCGACCATCGTACCCGCTACCAATTGGTTGTCGTCCTTCCTTGTGTGCGTTTAATACATCTCGCACAATGGCTACATTCGCTACCATCTGTAGGTTGTCAACTACAGCCGTCTGATCAGAAGGGAATGTAGCCATGGCTTCTGCTGTAACGTTGCGAATTGGCACTTCTTTGTCAGGGCGCCAAAATGGTGATTGATAAATCTCTATTTGCTGAGAGCCTTCGTAAACGGCCATGATCCCTTCCGTACCCCAGATCTGCAGACCGAAACGCCTGCCTGAATCCTGTTGGTTTCGGCGTGATTCCAGGGTGGCAGTTATCCCATTTGCAAAACCGTACAAGGCATGGATATGATCTCCAGCAATCAGCCCAAGTTCTTCTGGACCTTCTACTGCATCACCTTTGGTCACCGGACGACCGTCAGCCATTGAAACGTGGGCAAATCCCCATTCTGGATCTACATTCAACAGAAACCTAAGGGTATCAAACATGTGAGTACCTAAAACCATCAGATCCTCTCCACCACCGCGTCGGTCCTCTTTACCGCGCATTTGAGCACTCAGCACAGTTCCAATAGCACCGTCCTGGAGAAGTTTTTTGGCATGGCGTGCAGCTACGTGCATGCGGCCTTGGTGTGCTATCCCCATTGTGATCTCAGCCTTTTCACAGGCTGAGATCATGGCGTCCGCTTCTGCTAGTGTTTGGCACATCGGTTTTTCCAGGAAAATGCATGCACCTGTTTCCGCCACAGCCAGCGCCATCTCATAATGTGGTTGCACCCAACGTGGACAAACGCTTACAATGTCCAGATCTTCCTTTTCCAACATTTCCCGATAATCGGAGTACAATTTGGAAGCACCTAGTCGCTTGCCTGCTACAGTTAAACCTTGTGGGTCTTCATCAGCAATAGCCATAATCTCGATCTCATCCATATACAGATATACTTGGTCAAGACCATGTCCATAATCACCTCGACCAGTCCGACCAATGACGCCAGCCCGATACTTTGTTCCCATCAGATTTCTCCTTTCGCCCAATCCCGTATTAGCTGCCTAGGTTTGGCTGCCAGTTGATTGAGCTGGTTGGTTATGCGCATTCGCGTGATGACCTGCCCAATAATAGCTGCACGGTATTGGCTCATGATTGTTCCTCCACCTCTTAATTGCTGGAAGGACTATTTGTGTTGTGTTCATACAGTTGTTCTCCTCGAACTCTACGGGCTCGGTCATAATAGCTCCAGAGGTCTTCCAAGCCAAACTGATCTTCAATTTGTTCAACTGATACATCTTCCATCAGTGATTCCATGACGAATGTTGCTTCCGGCCGAAGGATCGAAAATCTTACGCCAGATCCATATTTAGCTTCAACCCTACCTAATTTCTCTTGGTTGAAGTCCAAGTGGTAGGCTTTGCAATTTGTATTTACTTCGGCAAAGGCAAACGGCAATAAATCACCTTTGCCAACTAATGGTTCCTGATATCCTTGCCAAGCCAGACGACGACCACACATATCTACAATCACAGATTCTTGTGATTGGCTGACGACCAGAAATACGCCATAGTCGCGTGCCCAGGCGCCATGTCGCATGCCACCATGAAACATGGAAGGGAAAAACACCATCCGCGCTCCCTCTCGTGCCAGCATCATCGCTACTTCTGGGAACTTCAGATCAAAGCAGATGCACATTCCCACTTGACCGCGATCTGTTTCCCAAGTTGGAGCCTTGATGCCTGAAATGGTACCCGTTTCCATTTCACCAATTGTTGGCTGGACTTTGTGATAAATGCCAATCACCTCACCATCACGTCCAATTAATACGGCTGCATTGAAAGTCCGATTGCCAGCACGTTCCTGCATCCCAACAATTACGTGAGTCTGGTATTTTCGTGCCGTGGCACCTAGTGCCTCGGTCGTTGGACCGGGGATGAGTTCGCCTTTCCACGCTTGGTGATTTCTTGGTACTCCAAGTTCTCGCGCTACTTCAGTAAAACAAACGAAATCGGGTTGATATTTGCCAGCTTGTTCCAGGTACATCACCATCTGATCTCGGTTCTCCTCCACACTGCCATAACCTCCACTGGGAAAGGAAATACTCAATAGCCGTGTTCTTTTCATAACTATTTTACCCCCTCAATGTTCTATCGGTATTATCTCTAAAAGGTTATCGACCACTGTAGTACACTTTGATTAATAACCTAACTTTACTGACACCTCAACAATACTTTCCTTGACTACTTCCACAATTTGATTCACTTCGGATTCCGTAATGGTAAAAGGAGGACTAATGGCAATGTGGTCCCCCGCAATACCATCAACTGGCCCTGGGGCTCCAGGCATCACCAAGACACCTTTTTCAAAAATCGAGTCGACAATCATCCCTGTTACGCCTTGAAGAGGATCGAATGGCGTCCTCTTTTCTTGGTCAGCAACAAATTCAATGCCGATTAGCAGCCCTTTGCCCCTTACCTCTCCGACAATTGGTAGATCTTGAAGTGGCATCAGTTGTTCTAACATCAATTCTCCCCTTCGAGCGCATTGTGAAACAAGATCATGGGTTTCAATGTAACCCTGCACAGCCAAAGCAACCGCACACGAAAGCGGATTTCCACCATAGGTGTGCCCGTGCACGAAGGATGTTGATCCTTTGTAGATAGCATGGTAGATTTTCTCATCCGCAATTGTGGCAGCGATGGGCGTATAACCGCTACTTAATCCTTTTCCAACCGACATAATGTCCGGCACGACATCCCAATGTTCAATCCCAAAATTTCGTCCCGTCCGACCAAAACCGGTTACAACCTCATCAACAATCATCAGAATATTGTACTTGTCGCAGATTTCTCGAATGGCAGGATAGTAATCTACTGGCGGAGTGACGCCAGCAGCGGAGGTGCCAAGGATCGGTTCAGCGATAAAGGCAGAAATATATTCGCTGCCTTCTTGTCGAATAATGCGCTCAAGTTCATTGGCACAACTCAGGTGGCATTCGGGATATGTCTTCTGATAATCACAGCGATAACAATAAGGTGGAGGAATATGCGGGAAGTTGAGCAAATAAGGAACGTAATCATCTCGCCAAGGTGTCCGTCCAGACATTGAAAGCGCTCCAATCGTGTTTCCATGCCAGCTTTGCCACCGGGAAATCACCTTGTACTTTTTGGGATTCCCTGTTTCGATATGATATTTCCGCGCCATCTTCATGGCCGACTCAGTTGCCTCAGAGCCGCCAGAGACAAAGAATACCCTGTTCAGTTCCCCTGGTGTTAAAGCTGCAATCTGTTGGGCTAAGTCAATCTGCGGTTGCGTGATGAAACGGCCATAGGTAAAACAAACTTTGGCTGCTTGTTCAGCCATGGCATCAACAATTTCTTGAACACCATGACCGATGCTGACGACATGAACCCCAGCGCAGGCATCAAGATAACGTTGCTCTTCTGTGTCAAAAAGGTAGATACCTTGGCCATGCGAAATCTGCTCCCACTTCTGCCGCAGCACTCGATGGAAGACATTATCGGTCATTTGTGTTTGGGTCATTTGTGTCTATTGCTCCAATCTTTTAACTCGGCATGTTTCCAATCTTAATCGGCAACCGGTCATCGATAAACCGCTTGAATCAGGGCTCGCATATAGCCGACTGCGAATGCTCTTCCGACATGTCGTGTATCCGCTTGCGGGAAACCAGGTGTATGATCCATCATGAACGGACCTTTGAAACCGACCTCTTTATAAGTTTGCATGGCTTGATACATATCAACATCGTCCTCATCAACAAAAACTTCCATAAACTTTTTCGGGGTACCGCGCATATTACGAAAGTGAACGTAAGCAATTTTGCCTTGAGCAGCTATACGTCGTATGGCCGTGGGGACATCCTCTCCCATTTCGCGGACGCAACCTTGACAAAATAACATGGCATTGGCCTCACTCGGTAGCAACTTGAACAGCCGCTCAAAATGATCAAGCGTCGATAAAATGCGAGCTGCACCCCCCAAGAGGCTCTGGAATCGGTGGATCATCTGGATGCATAGCCAGTGTAACCCCCGATTCTTCAGCCACTGGAACAATACGTTCGAGAAAATACTTCAAGTTTACCAACAGGTTAGTTTCAGAGATGTACTTTTCTGGTACATCCACCGGATTTTTCATGAATTCATCATAACCAAAGGTGCTGTAACTAGCTCCACCTCGGCCGATGGTAGATGTGGTTCGAAAGTTACCGATAGGCTTAAAATTGTATCCCAAAGTTTGAATTCCAACCTTACCTAGATTTCGGATCATGTTACATCATGCCTCAATCTTCTCATCCCGATCGGGTAACCCTAAGGTAATATTGTCCCAACAATTGAGTCCCACGTTGGTTAGTTTCAATCCGTGAGATTCAACTATCTTGCACATCTTCTGCCAGAAATCCACCTGGTCCTGCCCATCTTCCAGACCGGGTGGTGGTGGGTTGATGGTAATGCAATTAACACCAATGGCTTTTAGAAAACTCATATTTTCATCATTGATCTGGTTCCATGGCAGTTGTTCTTGAATTGTCATTGATAGTTACTCCCGTTTTTCCTAACCGATTGGTGGCGTTTAGTACTATTTTTATATAACGAAGCGGATGACAGCACAACAGAATTTGCTGGTCTCAGTTTGTTCCTTAGTGACAACATCGATTTGAACTGCTGTAAGACATTATATCTATTCGCATAGAAACGTCAATACAAAATGATTGACGTTAATCAGTGGAATTGATAGACTCATCTGCAAATCGGGAATGAGGTCAGATTCAATTAAGGATGGATCTATTGCTGAATAGATTGTACGAAATAAATTGGAGGAAGAAACATGAATGAGGAAGAAAAATACCTGTTCGATCTCAACGGTTATCTGGTTATCAAAGATGTTTTGGCTTCTGATGAAATAGCTCTTTGTAACCAATCAGTCGACCAGCATACAGATCAGATTCGTGAGCGGGTTGATGAACTGTCACTGTCCGGAGGCTCAGAACCATTAAAGGGCATCACCGGACGAGGAGATCTGGGCGGGATGCTCGGTTGGGAGAAACCTTGGAGTCAACCGTTTCGGGAATTACTGGCGCACCCCAAAATTGTGCCCTACCTGAACGAAATTTTAGGCGTAGGATTTCGTATGGATCACAATCCTGGTTTGATCACTATGCGCAAAGGTGCAGAAGGACATGTATTCCATGGCTCTTCTGGCCCCAGCTTTGATCCTCATCAATATTATGTTTTTAAAAATGGGAAGATACATTGCGGCTTAACGGTAGTCGCTTGGCAATTTTCGGATGTTAATCCGGATGATGGAGGACTGTGTCTGATTCCGGGCAGTCATAAGTGTAACTTTTCCTGTCCACAGCCGATGAAACACCATCAGAAATATCAAGAGCACATTCGTCAAATCACCTGCAAGGCGGGGGATGTGGTGATTTTCACAGAAGCCGTCACCCATGGCACGTTACCATGGAAGGCAGGCCACCAGAGAAGGTCGCTGCTCTTTCGGTATTCGCCTGGAAATCTGGCTTATGCCAGAAGCTATTATCCGAGTTGGCCGGAACCTTCCCTTCAGGATTTAACTGCAGAACAACTATCTGTTTTGGAACCACCTTACCATACGCGGTTAAACCGTCCCGTCCTAGATAACCAAGGAAAAAAGGTTTCATAGTGCAGATGATTCGTCACCTCTTTCTTCCTGATAGTCTTTACATTGCTTATTTTTTTATTTCTGATTTGTCCTTTGTCATCAATTGGAAGAACTTCCCAAATCATCATTTCTCACCACAGGCTTCTGGTTGCCTACTGGAACACACTTTGGTGGCAAAGGCAATGACTTGCGGAATGGGAGCTGACTATATCGAACAGGACGTTGTTCTCTCCAAAGATAATTAGCCCATCGTTCTACATGAAATTTACTTAGATGTTGTCATCAAGGTGGTAGAAGTGTTTCCTGATCAGGCAAGAAATGATGGAAAATATTATTCCATTGACTTTGCATTTGTCGAAATCGAACGTCTGGCAGTAACTGAAAGATTTAACACTGAATAAATAACTTCGTTAGTTCAAGACGCGCATCAATTGGGTTTGTCCGTTCACCCGTATATGTTACGAGCGGGTCGGTTACCTAGATCAGCAAAAGATTTCGACTACCTGCTGAAACTATTTTTAATCAAGGCTGGTGTGGATGGGGTTCTCACCGACTTCTCGGACTTGGCACTTCCTTAAGAATTATCACTCAACCCGTCAGTGACACCCTTGCGGCTTTGCTCTGCTCCTAGGTCAACTTGATTAGCCTTGGCTACTATCTGACTCACCTGACTCGAAAAAAATTTGGAAGAGATTATCGCCTGTAACTTCAGACAAAGACGGTAGCTCGATTCAACCCAAACTTTTCATTTGAGTTTCGGTTTCCGCTCTCATGGTTCTTTAATCTACCTGACCACAACCTACAGAGGATCGGAAACTGAACAAATCTATCTTGTTCATGTAGAATTTGAGGCGAATCCGTTGATCTTTCATCGTTTCTATGGCTGTTGGATCTTTCTGCCAACTTTGTTCCAGATTGACACTGTCCCCTCGGATGACATCTGCCTGTTCTTGTGTTAATCCCTCAATCGATTTTAAATCTTCAGTCAGAACCTCGGTTTGCAAACCGCCATTACCACTACCCCCAAGTACTGAGGCATTTATCAAAAGTTTTCCGCCCGGCCAGACAAACGGTTTGCTGACTAGCGTGGCAGGAAAACGGGAGGCTCTCAATGAACAGAAACCGTCAGCCCGAAGTTGAGCCAGTCCGACACCACGACCGAAAGTTAAATGACGATTCCCATGCATGGCAGGACCTCCCCAGTAATAGAACCATAGGGTTTCCATCTGACCTTTTTTGGTTCTGATGGGGGGTGAAAGTGCGGTATCGGTAACTTGACAGTCAAACCGCCCTTCGGTGCCGCCGCCTGCTGACCGTGGCAGAAACGGTTGCCGTGGTCGAATCCGTTTCCATGTTACCGTATCCCGACTCATTATCAGTTCCATTTCGCCGTAGGGATCTTCTGTTTCCCAGAACCATTGAAAGAGACCAACATAAATGTTCTCGTAGGAAAACCCGTGGGTGTGATAGATTTGTCCGGCCGGATCATCTTCCAGATCTGGACAGACCACACGGCTTGGTTTTCCTTGGACAGCATCAGCGTTAATTGCCAGGCGATGAGCCGTTCGAACTAAGTTCCACCTCCCCATATCTTCTAATCCGCGGCTGATTAATACATATGGGTATTCAGGATTGGGACCTTTCATGGCCGTACAGCGGTCCCCCATCCCATGTGAAACACCATTCGGCATTTCATGCTCCCATTCCCAGTGAACGCCGTCAGCTGAACGCAGGATATAGCCTTTATATTCCCAGGTGCCGCTGACGCAGGAACTGATGATAAGTGTCCACGGTTTGGGGGAATTCTCCGGTTCATAAAGTACGGAAGCCGCACTAGTTCCGCCAACCTGACCTAGATTCAATACGATGTTTGTTCTTTCACCATTATGACCTAAGTGAACATCCAACTCAGGTCTTTCCCAGTGGATGCCGTCTTCAGATGTGATCATACAGACTGCGTAAATAATCTCAGGGTATGCTGGTGGGTATAGGGTGGCATACCATGCCTTCCAAATGTTGTCCGACGGATCGATATATACCCCAGCCAAATAGACCACGCCATTTCCTTCCCAAGGCGCACCAACTGTGTAAATCGGATTAGCATAATGTTTATGTGGTTGATGAACCACCCGTTGTAAACGAACAGTCTGTTCTACAATCTCATCATCAAGAAAGAGTTGTGCGTAGCGAACATCTGTTGGCTGATTCATTATCCTTAATCTCTCGTTATCAACGGGAAGATTACAACCTATATTAAAGGCCTGTTACGATTGACTATACTGCTTGTCATTTAGATTCTCGTTTGTCACGAATGTAAATCGATCTATAGTGTCCGTCGCTTTGGACCCTGACGTCAATCTCAAATAGCTTGGTGGCTGCCGCCAGTTGCCCCAACTTTTCATAACCATAATTTCTTGGATCAAATTCCGGTGCCTGTTTAGCAACATTACTGCCTACAGCTGCCAACTGGGCCCAGTTTGAGTCATCAGATGCTGCTTCTATCGCACTTCGAAGAAGATTTACCAGCTTGGTATCCCCTTTTAATTGGTTGGCTGTTTTCTTTTCCACGGTTAACTCAGCATCTTCTTGTGACCGAAGCAATTCAGTAAAAACAAATTTATCACAGGCAGAGACGAAAGCCTTGGGAGTTTTCTGCTCTCCAAACCCGTACACGGTTAAGCCTTCTTCCCTGATACGGGACGCAAGGCGCGTAAAATCGCTATCGCTGGAGACAAGGCAGAAACCAGTAAAACGCCGGGCGTAAAGTAAGTCCATGGCATCTATTATCATGGCGCTATCGGTCGCATTCTTGCCTGTAGTGTAACGAAACTGCTGAATTGGCTGAATGGAGTGTTCCAATAAGATGGTTTTCCAGCCACCAAGCTTGGGGCTTGTCCAGTCACCATAGATACGTTTCACACTGCCAACACCAAATTTCGCAATTTCTGTGAAAAGTCCCTCTGTAATTGACGGTTGAGCGTTATCTGCATCAATTAAAACAGCAAGCATATTGTTTAGCAGTTGATTATCATTCACTT
>DTUY01000076.1:18789-34022 GCA_012963885.1 Candidatus Poribacteria bacterium
TTGTTTAGCAGTTGATTATCATTCACTTGATCCCTTCCTAAATTGCACAGATTATGTATTAAACTGAGAGGTTCTGTGCTTGTTTTCTGACCAAAAAGCAATCAGTTTCGATTGCGAAACATGGTCATCAATCTACCGTCTAGTTCATTTTAGATTCTGTTTTTTGATTTAAGTTCTTTTGGAAAAGAATAGGGGCTATTGACTTTTTATAATGACAACCAAATAGAAGGTACAGGCTAAGGCCAACATGCCTTTAAAATTTCTCCTCAGTTTATCATATCTAGTTGCAATAGAACGAAAAAGCTTTAACCGGGCAAATGTGTTCTCCACAAGATGCCTGTACTCAATGGAGGTCCAATCGAACTCCCGGTTTCCCTTTTTTGAATTTCTCTTTCTAGGAATAATGGGTGTGGAATTTGCTTTCTTAATTTGTTCCTCAGAGGGGAGCTGCCAAACCTCTATCAGGAAATAATGAACTCGCCAGATGGGATCTTGGCAATAAGCCTAGGGCTACTTTGCAATCATCAACCTGTCCACCTGTTATTTTAAACTTGATGGATAAACCGAAGGAATCAACCGCCATATGGATTTTGATGCTTACTGCCAATCGCCGACTTTCCCATAGCCGATTCCACTGCAAAAGCCGCACCATTCCTATGTTAGCGAACCTTGAAAAGACTGCCATGGATAAACTCCCACTCCAAGTCTGTAAAAACCCTTTTAAAAAGAGTGCGCAACTTTCCTTTTCCCGACCAATCTGTTGAACCTTTTGTAAATCGTATGCCAAGGACCAAACTGAGGGGTTAGGTCTCTCCAGGGACAGCCAGTCCTAAGACAATAAAGGATACCTTCAATGGTATAAACAAGCTTAAACTTGTCATAGACGCCAGAATCCAACATGATAGGTAAGCTTCAACCCCTGCTGATCTGTAAGCATTAATAGCGGCATAGCAACCTCGTAGAAGATTATTTTGCGAAAACAATAATCCGGTTGGTTCCCTTTTTCAAGTATTTAGACTGAAACCTCAACATCTAAAATCCTAAGATAGCATCTTTTTTTGAAACATGTTGTGACTTGTAGTACAATCGGCAAATATTAATCTCGCTGTACACACAAAATCTGTATTAAATTCAGGCCTCAAAAATTAAGGAGTTGCTAAATGAGAATTCTTACATTATGTATCATAATCATGATTTTGTCCACCATGTTGTATCCTGTAGAGTCGGCATTGAAACCCGATAAGTCCCTAGTCCTATGGTTTACTTTCGACGATGGGAAGGGAGAAGTGGCCAAGGATTCTTCAAAACAAGGAAACGATGGTAAGGTCAAAGGCAAATTTAAGTGGGAGAAATCAAAGTATAAAGGCTACAAAACAGCTTTGCAGTTCAAAAATGATGTGGATGTCAGAGCACCTTTTATTCTGCTTAACGGCAAGCAAGATCATACCCTTGATATGTGGGTGTCAGCTAATCTTTCCAGTAATGAACAACTTGTGTTTTCTCAAAAAGAAGTCAATTCAACCAACAAAAGCCTGCATTACCGTATCTACGCCAGCGGAACAGTTAGAATGGGTTTTTATGGCAACGACCTTGATACAGCGGTCGGTGTTATAAAAAAAGGAGAATGGACACACATTACCTTCTAGCACAATGCTAAAAAGAAGAATCGTCGTATCTATATTAATGGTAAAGATGAAAGCGGAAGATAATGGACGTGCCCTTTTTGAAGGAACGAAAGAAGATACTGTCGTGGGTTCTTGGACTGAAACAGGCCAGTATTTTGATGGTCTGATTGACGAGGTTCGTCTCTGGCACCGAGCTTTGACGGAGAAAGAGATTGCTGAGTCAATGGAACTTATTTCTCTGGCGGTTGATTCTCAAAGTAAACTAGCTACGACATGGTCTAAACTGAAAATGAACTAGAGTTCAGCTCATCTTTATTACAGATCCAATTACTTTAAATCGGCCTAGGTATGATTACATCTATACAGAATATTTACTTTAGTTGAGCAATTATGAGGAGGTCTGCCATGTCCCAATATAGTGCTGCTGTTATCGGATTGGGTTGGATGGGGATGCTCTACGATTTGGCGTCGCGTATCCCCGACCGTTTCGATATCGATGATGCCGAACGTCCGACACCCTCACTAGATATTCATCGTAAATTTTACCATCATGATCATCCTGGCGATTCAGGTCTGCCAACATCGTATGCTGAGGCGTTGTGGAATCGGTCTGAAATTAGTCTGATTGCTGGTGTCGATCGAGATAAAAGCCGGTTGAAGGCTTTTTCTGAACGTTATGGTATTCAGCGGCTTTATACTGACGCTGTTGAGATGCTAAGTCAGGAGAGGCCGAATATTGTTGCCATTTGCACAAATACCAAACACCGGTCAGATTTAACCTGTTTAGCCGTAGAATACGGAGCCAAAGGCATTTTGACTGAGAAACCGATGGCTCACACTTTAGCCGAAGCCGACCGTATGGTACAGGTCTGTGCTGAGGCCAACGTTCCCTTATGTTGCGGATCAATTACAACTACCCATCCTTCCTTTGCTCAGGCTAAGAAGTTAATACAAGATGGTGTGATTGGTGAGATCATATCTATTGAAGCCGGTGGCCCTTTTGCACAACATCAGAATTGGTCTTATTTCTCGGATAGTTCTCCTCTCTGGGCCGTGGGTACAGGCGATGCGGCGCGCCGTGAATCTGGCAGCAATGAGTTTACTGGGAGTGGAATACTGATCACCGAGGATGGCTTGACCGTTCACTTCCGTCAAGGCTCACCTGGTGTCCGTCTGAGCGGAAGTGAAGGCGAAATTGTTTTTAATTACCAATCAGGCTGGGAATTATGGCAGGATATCGATACGCTGAGCGGAATTCAGAGGGTAGAAATGTCTTGGCCCAAGCCACAATTTTTTTCGCCCTATGGTGCAGTTTATTGTCTGTCTGATGTTTTGGATTGTTTGGTCGGAACGATGGATGAACCCAAAAACTCGGGACGTCGAGTGGCTTTAGCTTTGGAAGTAGAAATTGCGCTGAAACAGTCGTCTGCCCAAGAAGGGTTGCGTATAGACCTACCGTTAGCTGATCGTTCTCTGGGATTATTTTACGATTGGTTCCGCTAGTATCTTGACTTAGGGGCGGTTACTGCTAAAATTATGGATCTTTACAAAAAAGACCTCCTACATAAATCGAGGATTAAATAAGTATGCACGGACAGCCGACCTGATAATTTCAATTTCAGCTTCAAACCAATTCTGTCCTGTCCAGAAACAATATGATTCCGTTGTTCCTGATTGGAACGGACTTGCGCTAGTTCAATGCCAACGAATTGCTTGATGCCTCGATGATATTCTTCGACCCTCCCGTATGACTTACTCAGCTGAATACCAGCTGTCAGAGAGAACACATTCGGGCTCAAAGCCACGCTAGTTGGATTTGAGCAGCGCAGAACAAACATAATCGTTTTTGCTCATTTTATCATTTGTCTCATCATAGAGAGATGACTTTTACCCTCTGTCAATAACAGACTGATGAGGTTGATGCCTTTAATCACGCGCTGATGCTTACTCGCCCGGTGTCGGCTCACCAATTCTATTTTGTTAGCATAAGGTTTATCTAAGATGATATCGTCTATCACCAAAACCTCTTTACCTTTGTTAACATGAGGTTAGGCTTCACTCCGCAACACTGAGGGACAGGTTCTAGTCGATGTAACAGCCGATTCAAGGCATCATGGGCAAAAGGGTTGTCTGGTTGTCCTTACGCCTTTTCAGTTTCCGGACAGCTATAATTCTTTTTTGTGGCAACTAAAAAGTTGAACCATATTTAGTTACATTTTGTTTTCATACCAGACACTATAACCGACTTCTGACATTAATGTGTAATCCCTATTTAATATAGCAAGATTAAATTTTCTCTCAAGCCTAGAAAAATGGTTGCTGATTGACTTTACACAGTCAAATCTGTACTCTATCTGGTCTTAGGTCAATTCTTAGGTCAATTTGAGATAATATGGAAGTGTTATGAATGATTCAAATAAACCATCTAAATTTCCTTCTACTACGCGGATCGTTATTATGGGAGGGGGAATCGTGGGTTGTAGCACGGCCTATCATTTGACAAAACTGGGTTGGAAAGATGTACACATTCTGGAACGTAAGAAACTGACCAGTGGATCGACTTTCCATGCAGCGGGATTAGTTGGGCAACTCCGGAGTTCTGCCAGTATTACACGGCTTTTAAAGTACAGTGCAGGATTGTATGGCAATCTGGAAGATGAAACGGGACAAGCAACAGGCTGGAGAGCCAATGGCAGTCTGCGGCTAGCCTGCAATCAGGAACGTTTTACCGAAATTAAGCGTCAGTCAACAATAGCACGGAGTTTTGGTCTTGAGATGCATTTACTAACGCCCAAAGAAGCCAGTGAACTTTGGCCCATGATGGAGACTTCCGATATTGTGGGAGCAGCGTATCTTCCTGCTGATGGTCAAGCCAGCCCATCGGATCTTTGCCAAGCTTTAGCTAAAGGGGCACGGATAGGAGGTACTCAGATTTGGGAAGACTGCGAGGTTACCGGGTTTATTATCCGTAATGGCCGAATCCATGGGGTTGAAACACTGAATGGTACCATCGAATGCGAGGTGGTGGTGAACTGTTGCGGTTTTTGGGCACGACAGGTGGGACTAATGGCAGGTGTATCGGTACCAGTTCAAGCTGTCCAGCATCAATATCTGATTACCGAACCAATTGATGGGGTATCTGAGGATCTTCCTTCCCTTCGCGACCCGGACCGTCGATGTTACTACAAGGAAGAAGTTGGTGGATTAGTAATGGGTGGTTATGAACCTAAACCTATTCCATGGACACCCAAAAATGGCATTCCTAAGGATTTCCATTTTCAACTATTGGAAGACAACTGGGAACAATTTGAACAACTGCTCATTCCTGCCATTGAGAGAGTTCCCGCGCTAGCAGAAATTGGTATTCGCAAAATGATAAATGGCCCTGAAGGGTTTACGCCAGATGGAAATTTTATTTTGGGTGAAGCTCCAGAACTAAAAGGTTTTTTTGTCAGTGCTGGTTTCAATGCCTATGGCATCGCCGCCGGTGGTGGTGCGGGTAAGGCCCTTGCTGAATGGATAGCCCAGGGTGAACCCTCCATGGATCTTTGGCCAGTTGATATTCGCCGATTTGGCGCGCATCATCGGGACACAAATTTTCTGATTGACCGGGCGCTTGAGTCCAGTAGCAAACATTACGCTATGTCCTGGCCTTATGATGAACCTGAGACAGGAAGACTACTGAGAATTTCTCCACTCTACTACTGTCTGAAGGAACAACGATGCTGTTTTGGCAGCAAATTCGGCTGGGAACGACCAAATTGGTTTGCTCCCAAAAGTGAGGAACCTAAAGACACCCATAGCTATGGCCGCCAAAATTGGTTCAGCTATGTCGGTGAGGAACATCGTCATACTCGTGAAGGAGTGGCTTTATTTGACCAGACTTCTTTTGCTAAATTTTTGCTTCAAGGTCCTGATGCAGAAGCCACACTTTCTTGGATTTGCGCCAATGATGTAGCTAAGCCCACGGGTAGAATTATCTACACGCAACTCTGCAATCAACATGGTGGTGTTGAAGCCGATTTAACAGTCTGCCGTCTGGCAGAAGACACTTATTACATCATCACAGGTACAGGTTATGCCAATCGTGATTTCAATTGGATCTCCCTTCATATTCCTAAAGGGCTACAGGCTAAGTTGATAGATGTAACATCCATGTATTGCGTGTTAGCATTAATGGGGCCGCAGTCACGCCGAGTTTTGTCTTCTATAGTAGACGAAGATTTGTCCAACGAAGCTTTCCCGTTTGCCACTTGTCGAGACATAATTATTGCTGGCACTGTCGCTCGTGCCATGCGGATAACCTTTGTTGGCGAGCTCGGATGGGAACTCCACATTCCTGTGGAATCCGCGGTTACCGCCTACAATCATTTGATGGAAGCGGGAAAACCATATGGCATTGTTAACGCTGGATATCGTGCTATTGAAAGCCTGCGTTTAGAAAAAGGTTATCGCATCTGGGGAACTGATGTTTCACCCGACTATACTCCCTTCGAGGCAGGTTTGGGTTGGGCTGTCAAGTTGAAACCTCAGATACCATTTTTGGGGCGTCAATCGCTGGAAGAAAAAGAGAATCAACGGTTACAAAAACGCTTAGCCTTCTTCGCTGTAGACGATTCCGATACTATTTTGCTAGGCGGAGAAACTATCTACAGAAATGGCGAGCGAGTCGGTTGGCTATCAAGTGGTGGCTATGGATACACCCTTCAACAAGGAGTTGGCATGGGTTATGTTAGCCACGCCAATGGTGTAGATCGAAACTATTTAATTGCAGGTGAATATGAACTGGAAGTTGCCTGCGAACGCGTGTCCTGTAGCCTGCATTTACGACCTGTCTTCGATCCCAAATCAACACGCGTAAAACAGTAGAATAATTACTCAAATGGTAAGTCCATGGAGAACGCGACCCGACAAACCTTTGGAAACATCCCACTAGAATCAATATTAGCTTTCTATGTACTCGTAATGGTTTCAGCGATTGTTTTCGGTTATGGGATCTACAGACGTTATAGACTCTGGCGTCAGGGCGCATCCGCCAACCTTTAGCAACTTTTCGTAGGTGGATTTAAACAAATAGTGATTCAGTTGAAACCCCGACTTAAACACCTTTCAAATACAACGTCCGAAAAATTCTAACGCAGTGTCCACATTGCTGGAATTCTTTGAAGAAGGAGTATCCGCTCGGCAACCAATGTTGTGATGATGAGTCATCTCCACTCAGTTTGACAGAGATGCCAAGAAATCGGGATAAAACTTTCTGTTGTGGTGCTGGTGGTGGAAGAATGTGGATGGAAGAAGAACCTTCACAAAGGGTTTCCGTTATTCATGCTAGAGAAGCATTGAACACCGGCGCGAATACAATTGCTGTAGGTTGTCCTTTTTGCTTAACAATGATGACCGATGGCGTGACTTCACAAGACAGTAGCGCTCAAGTGCAAGACATAGCAGAAATTCTAGCTGGTCATCTAGGATTTGATGAAGTTTTGAACGCAAATCTTGGGGACTGATGTGTCACTGGCTATACCCCTTTCGAAGCAGGTTTGGCTTGGGTTGTTAGGTTGAAACCTTAGATACTGTTTCTGGTTCGTCAATCGCTGGAAGAAAAAGAGAATCAACAGTTGCCAGAACGATTAATCCTCTGTACTGAAGACAATTCCGACATTGTTATGCTTGGTCGAGAAACTATTTACAGAAGTTGAATGAAGCTAACTCGACAGATACAAAACTTGAAAGGTGCTCTATATACAGACTAAAACTAAGTTCTTGGAAGGATTTAATCCTATTGATTCAAATATGTATTGGTTGATCCTAACGTCGACTGAGATACAGATTTCAGTAACGGTACGGTAACTTATGAATACTTACTTGGGTTATGCTAGCTGCTGTATTGAGTAATGCTAAATGGAACGACGAGACGATCTTTACAGAAGGATTTGAAATTCCTGATGTTGTAGTGAAGCAACAATGATACACCAGATAAAACAACCAAATCCTCAACAACAATCTTTTAGTCCATCCACGGATGTTGAAGCCAAATTACAACAGGCTATTCCTCTTCATCAAGCAGATCAGTTTCAGCAAACAAAACAAAGATGCCAACAGATACAGAGAGACTGTCCCCCAAGATGCAGAGGCAATTCCTCTGCTAAGTGTTATTGCTTATCAGGTTGGAGAGAATAAGATTGCAACTGGTTTGATCACTCAGGCTACAGAATTCAACCAATACATGTTTTTAACAGTCTAGGTAGCGCTTTACAAGAGCAAGGAGGTTGAAAGAATCGATTCAGGCCTATCGGCAAGCCATCCATATCCAGCCTAGCTGTCCAGAAGCATATTATAATCTGGGCATAAGACGATTGTTGACAGGAAATTTTGATGAAGGTTGGAAAGAATACGAGTGGCGACTAAAATGTGATGATATTAACTCCGAAAAAAGAAATTCCCCTCAACCTTCTCGGGATGGAACCAATCTGAATGGCAAATCTATTTTAATCTGAACTAAACAAGGTATTAGCGATGAAGTTATGTTTGCTAGCATACTTCTTTGCTACATTAGGATTATCATCTTCTGTGTGGATACGTGGTCTTCAGTTATCGGTATTCCAATGCTTAGACTCCCCCAAACGACCAATAATAAAAAGATAAATCGGGCATATAGTACATCAACAGAATCAGTTTAAATCTAAGACCCATACTTTTCTTTTTCCTCAGCCGTTAATTGACGGGTTACTCGACTTTCGGTGATCTGCAGTAGTTCATCGATGTTTGTAGTGCAGATTTGGACAAGGCCATCATCGCTAGCAGTTACAATCCGCTGACCATCCGGATTAGACGCGGCTGAATTTGACCTCACCATCATGGCCGTTGAGTATGAATAGTTCGGCTCCAGTACGCTGTGATCTCCTTAATTAAGGCTTATTTTGCTTCCTAACGAAAAAATTCAGGTGTGGCAGGGGGCTGCTAACCAAAGTCCAATACAAACCCAAAAACCGTCATAAAACCGAAAATCCTTCGGGCAATCGCAACGCCAAGTTCTTCTGTTTCCATTTTGTGTGATTCTAGTTAAGAATTTTGGCTTGGAGATATTGACCAGGAATTCGAGAACCTGGATAAGTCGCTTCAGGGTTACGCTCTGCAATCACCTGAGGAATCTCTCTATCCCAATAGTCAGGAACCGTTTCCGGACGGCTATGCCACAGTAGCAACAAGTCTCTACGTTCAGCAGTCTGATTATTTCGTGCTGCATGTAAGACCCGCGCGTCCCCCAGCACCAACGAACCTGCCTTGGTCAGCAGATCCACTTGATCTGGATGATCGCTGAACATGATGGGATGATCTTCTTCGATAAATCTTGCTCCTTGCTCATGGGCCGTAACCAGTTGATCGTGCAATGGGATACGTTTCAGATGTGTCCCAGGGATGACCTTAAAACAGCCATTTTCAATGGTGGTACCCTCAAGATAGTAAGACAGAAAAATAGTTTGTGGCCAAGGGGTACTACTAAGTGGATCTTCCCATCGCATCCAGTCTTGATGCCAATAGAGGGCGGGTGCAAATGGTTCTTTGGTTAGCACTATCAGGCCTCCACCATGGATAAAGTCTCCAAACCCGATCTCTTCCAAGGCTTGTCGCGCAGGTTTCCATTCCGCTAGTCTCCGCATCACCTCGTTATCTTCATAGCGGATGCCGAGATGCGTGCCTTGATACTTGGTATCGGGATGATGTTCCATGGAATCGTTTAAGCGATCCGATTCTTGGCGAAGTTCCTGCAAAAAATCCTGGCTTAGAATATCTGGGATCACACAATACCCATCACATAACATCCGTTCTCGAGTTTCTTTTGCAACTTCTGGTTCCATCTTAATCCTCCAGGCTAGATTAGCTAAATAAAGTAATGGTTTGGATTCTATTACTAAACTATTGAAAACAAACAAGAATGAGTCTAAAAAGTCTAATTCTAAATCGAGTCCAGACTTTCCTTCTCCACATTGTTACCAAATTTCTGATCTTTTGATTGCCATCGAGCTGTAATATGACGGTTCACAAATCAGACAGGCACACAATGACAAGAGACGAGTCGGTGTCTTCAGTCTGGCTAAACGGCCTACCAACTCTTCTTTCTTGGCTTCTTCTTGCATCGCATTGGGAGACTTTAAAATTTGGCAACGACGCATCAGCTAAAGCCGTTATTGGATTCTCCATCCTTATGCTTGGTCCGCCGAAGTTCCTTTTCTCAGGATTCATGTTGTTTCTAGCAACCTGCCTTCTCTTAGGTACTATTGGCTTGGTAGTGCTGAATGGATAATGGTAAAAAAGTAAGTGATATCGTATAACAAAAAAACATGATATAGAAAACAATAACTTATAAATGTCAAGGGTGTGGGAGTACCAATATTGTTAAAGACGGGACTAATTGCTATGGTAATGCTCAATTCTTTCCCAGAGAAACACATTGTTGTGCAGAAAAGGAGACAGGCGACACCGCTCATATGGAACATTGATATATGACTCGAGTCAGCTAATTTAGCTCCAAGCTTTATCTTATACCCATTGACTATCATTTCCTTCATTTAACTTTAGTACAATTTAAGATAAGATCGAACATCTATAGTATCACCAAAATGTGGTGGCGGCGGATTTCATTGCTCCTGCTCGAGCCATCGCTGACGCCTAGTCTCTACATTCTCGCAGATTATGAAGAAGATCAAAGAGATCAGTGGAAGGACGCTAAACTCAACAAAACCACTGATGGATATATAAGGTTAGGACACAACAAACGATGGTGATTTTGGCAATGCTATGTGAATTTCTGGTTAGGCACGTTGATAAACTGCCTTTCACGCCGCCTCGAAATAACGAGATAGAATCGCTTGCGGTGGCGTTCGATCCATCGCTGAATCAGAGGCAAGCTCGAACGCAAAACCGATTGGCGCAGGACCCAAGTCATCGAATCGGGCGTTGAAGGCTGTCGCACCCCAACGTAAGCCAATAGCAATGGCATCAAACTTCTCAAATGTTCCTGCCTTTCGATTGTACGTCAGATAGCCGAGGAGTTGAAGTTTGATGCCCCTTGGCATGTCCACCTTTTGATTGCTAAATGGGTTGATGTACAGAGTCGGCGGAGCTTCATTCTGCACAGTTCCTTCAAGACGCAAGGTCACCTGACTGGCTGTGATCTCCTCGACAGTTAATGCAATCTTAACTTGCTTTAGATCATTACTCCGCCATCGGGGAGATTCGCCACGAGCAATGTCAACCAAATGGAGTTTAGCAATCCGTTTTGCCAGATGTTCTGGTATTGGGTAGCTCTTTCCAATCACCATATTTTCTAGTATAAGCGAACTCACTTCATCTCTTGTGAACCAAACGTGGTCAAGATTCCAGCGCGAATCGATTTTACCAGACTCACGGAGCAAATCACGGACATAGAGATTCAATACAAGCCCGTCTGCTGGGTATTGCCAACGGCCCTCACGTGGGTCATGATCATAACCACTGGGAACTTTCTCAGTTGATCTATCTGGTTTTTGATGCCATTTCTCCAAGGCTTGACGCATCATCTCAGCAACCTCGTCACCGTCTCGCGTGTTGATGGAAGCTAACAACTCCCCAGCCACGGTGCAGGTGTAGAGTCCCTGTCGCGTTGTTGTCGGCTTGGTCTGACCACCATAGTGCCCCTGCTCGGCGACGAGGCAGAAGAACTCTCCTTTCGTATCCTGCAGGCTTTGAGTGTAACTGCAATTATCGGCAACCGGCACAAAATCGTGCATGAGCCGGATGACGTCAGGATGTGAAAATATGGACGCACGGCCCGCAATACCGTTGTTTCAGGTACATCCGAGCGGGTTGCCATTCATGGCCCAGATGAACAGTGGTCGATTCTGCTGACCAGCCTTCTGCCGTGCTTGCCAAAGGTTAATCTCCCAAGGAATCTCCGTCCATCGAAGTTCCTCTGTTTTTGGTTTGATGAAGGAGTGGAGTTTTCCAAACTCCTGTGGATTAATTGAGTCCAAAATGTTTTGGTGCGATTGTTTTTCTTGGTACGACACTGTAATCTTCCTACTTTTGCGTAATGTGTGAAATGTACTATTTTTCTGCTAAATATATTCTGAAGAGGTATTGCTAGAGCAACTCAGGTATATGTCAAACCGTACAGGAGAGTTGTTGATTGCCGATTTTCTGAACTAGCTTAGACTTTCTCATGGTAACATGGTCAAGAATATACTGCAAAATAGTGCACTTACCCACCTAAAGGAGAGGTTGGATTTTTGTGCGGATGTATTCCTGAAGTTGTTGAAATGCTCGCTGATGAATGTGAGTGACCTGTACCATAGCAATGTTCATCCTAACGCCTAATGATGCTTAATATACCAGTTAGGAGTATCAGGTGTTTCGGAATGCAGCTGAATGCAAACCTTTAAGTACCTTGACCGATGGCTGGGTTGTTGCTTTCCCACCATCCATCTTTTATCTTCCAATCTTCCTTTTTAAGGATCGAGATAATGTTCGATAAGGCTAATTATCAGCATTTTTGAAGCACGGAAAACCTGTAAACAGAAGAGACCTACAATTGATAAGAACGAATTGCCAATCTGAACTCATCTTTGTTTTGAAAACTTTCAAAACTACCTTTGTGGATTTCCCAAAAAATAGCCATAGGAATACCTATGGAGAATGTGAAATTTTCAAAGAATTTCCATTGATCATATCGATGATAAATACCTGCTCCCAGAGATGAATGCTCGACCAGATTTACCTTCATGTAAATGGACATCCTACCAAATTTTTTACAGATAATAGATTGCTATTGTTCGGTGTGGGCAAGCCTTAGTAACTAAGATTACATCCAGGTTACAGTATTTTAGGATCGCATGCCAACAGATCCAATTCCCAATAAGGTCTATTTTAGATTGCTGCCCCAAAACTATTAAACATAGTTCTTATTATTAGGAAAAAGACAATCGACATTCCAGCACCTGCAGGTAAAGTTACAACCCAGGAAGTGAATATATCACGGACTACACGTAGATTTAAGCTTTCAATCCCTCTAGCGATCCCAACACCTAGAACCCCACCAACAAGTGTATGTGTTGTAGAGATTGGGATACGCAACCTAGACGCAAGGACAATTGTCGCCGCTGCTGCAAACTCGGCTGAAAAACCGCGTGTTGGCGTTAATTCAGTAATCTTTTTACCGATGGTTTCAATAACTCGCCATCCCCACGTCGACAAACCGATTATAATGCCAATGCCACCTAACCCCAAAATCCAGACAGGAACAGATGTTTGGCCGACAAGTGCGCTTGCACCTCCATTTACGATGGAGACAATCGCAGCAAGTGGACCAATAGCATTGGCAACATCATTGGAACCATGGGCGAAAGCGACGAAACAAGCACTCATAACTTGAAGATGAGCGAAGATTTTCTCAACAAATTGGGAATCTCCACCTGTCTGTATTTGTGCCTCGCTTCGTTTGACCATATTTGTTAACAGTTCAACATGTTTTTGAATGTCTCCTATATGTCCTTCTGTTTTCCCTGTTGCCTTAGATTGAATTCGGCGGATGAGTCTGGCCATCGATCGGAGATCTACCGATATCGCAGCGAGAGGAATTGTCGTCTCCTCATCCACTGATGGTGGTATATATATACGCCTAATCAGCAGCCATCCAGTAATTGAAGCAACTAACCCGATACCAGTGGCAATCGTTAGCGCTTCGGGGAAACTCAAATTAAGGTGAAGATTTTTGAGTCCTTTAAAGAGGATTACAAGAGTCAAGATAGCAAAGACCAGAAAGATGAAGGCAGGTGCCCACCGTTTTGTGGCTTGAACAGGATTAGGAACATTAATCATTGAACGGCGAATGACCGAGAAAACGACGAAAGCAATCGTTCCACTCAACAATGGGGAGATAGCCCAACTCATAACGATTGTGCCGATCTGCCCCCAATCGACGCCTGCAGCACCGCCAGCAATAACCCCAAAACCAACGATTGCACCAACAATCGAATGCGTGGTTGAAACTGGCCATCCAAAGTAGCTAGCAATTTGCAACCATGCTCCTGCGGCAAGTAATGAAGCCAACATCCCATACATCAAGATATTAGTACCATTTTCCATCTTGGTGAAGATACTGAGATCAATTATTCCCTTTCGCACAGTTTCGGTGACATGGGACCCAACAAGGAATGCCCCAGCAAATTCAAAGACGGCTGCAATAAGAATGGCCTTTTTCAGTGTTAACGCCCCCGAACCAATTGAAGTACCCATGGCATTTGCCACGTCATTGGCACCGATGTTCCACGCCATATAAAATCCAAAAACCAAAGCGAGAGTCAGGATGATGATTGATTCAATTCCCATTTTCCCCTTTTCTGTAAAAAAACTGTTATGTTTGTAATTACGCAATATTGCTAGAGGCTCGAAGCAGAATGGAAGATTATGTTTCCGTTTCGCCTCTTTATCGGAGTTTGGAGTAATCCCTAGTCAAACCTGAGCAATTAGTAAGCGGACGCGATTACCCATTCTCTCCGCATTATTTGCTACTTGACCCGCCATGTAGAAGATTCGGTGCCATAGCATGATATCCACAGGAGTCATTTGGTCCTCCATGGCGAAAATTCGACGTGCGAGGGTAATCCCGATTACATCTGATTTTGTCTCAACGTCGTCTAGTTGGTCAATCATCACCAAAACCTTTTTGGCTTCAGGTCCACCAAAGGTAGATTCGGCAAGTTCATCCATTTCGTTACTAATTGTTGCTGCTAGATCGCAGGTAACAAGAATCTCCCTAATTAAATCCAAAGCTTCCGGTTGTAGCTTTGTTGGAAAAGATAATTTCTTTAAGGTAAGTAATCCGGCAGTTTCCTGCACGGAATCTGCAATGGAATCCTGTGTGTGAATTAAGTCCAATAGGTCTCTTCTATCAACTGATAATAAAATTGATTTAGGCAAATGATTTCGAATCTCGTTTTTGATTTGATCAGCTTCATTTTCTAATTGGTTGATAAGATTCGTGATCCGTTGAATTTCATCCTCATTACCAGCAAAAGCCGCATAAAAAAGTGGTTCCAATTGTTGGGCACATTCAATTGCCTTTTTCATGTGACTCTGTATCGCACCAAAAGGGGATTTTGTAAAGAGATCAAATATGCTACGTTTAGTCATCAGGATTTTCTCCGTGATTACATCCAACCTGACAATACATATTACTGCCCAGTTTCCGCTGAGATATAGGCTCCATAGCAAATGCTAAAATGTCCCATGCCAATGCCGCGGTGCTCTTGGATGCCCAACCGTCACTACCATTGAGGACGGATTGAAAAAGCCCTCATGTCTGATGCCGAATTCCCATGAGTTTTCTTTATTAACGACCACGCGCTCACCCTCCATATATGAAAAACATCATGGTTTGGTGCTTCAAAGAAGCTCTTGAGATCGCTTTTGAGCTCTGATGCCATAGTTTTGTGATGCTGTAATGAAAGTCGAACCTACTAAAGAAAACAAGGGCAAATACACATCTCAATGTCAGTTTTCCACTTTTTTCCTCATAATTTTAACCGTCTTCCGCTACTTTAGTAGTCCTAAGACGCTTTGGTTTATCTG
>DTUY01000077.1 GCA_012963885.1 Candidatus Poribacteria bacterium
CCGCCGTGGGCCTATCGTGACTCGTGGGGGTAAGGGACAGTTCCTACTGGATCGTTTCTCCCTATGGGGTATTGAGGGTGCCGACTTCCCTTATTTGGTGACCTTTTTTATTTTCCAATTTCCTTACCTACCAATTTTCTCTTCCATTGATCTGCAGGTTATCCTCAGTATTAGCATATAGAACCAGCTAGATTTGACTATAAGAAATGGCTGGGATTTGATATAATCACATCTGTTTGAATCGGTACTTTGTCTGATAATCCAATCCTATTTGCGATAAAAATCCAATATGAAATCTTTGGAGATTGATGTGAAAAGAATTTTTCTATTACTCTTGCTGGTCGTTTGGACTTGTGAAACGCTGGCTAGTCCCACCCAAATTCCAGCCTTTCCTGGGGCTGAGGGATTTGGGAAATATTCCGTCGGCGGTCGTGGTGGAGATGTTTACTGTGTTACAAATCTGAAGGACGCTGAGGATGGATCCTTGCGTTATGGCATTCAGAGTGCTCAAGGCCCTCGTATTATTGTCTTCGAAGTGGCGGGCACTATAGTACTCAAAAGCCCGCTGGCTATTAAGGAAAAATCCCATTTGACCTTAGCTGGTCAGACCGCACCAGGCAAAGGCATTACCTTGCGGGATCAAAACTTTTCTATCAAGCACAGTCAGCATATTATCGTACGCTATCTACGTGTGCGATTGGGTGACGAAAACAAGAAAAAAGGATCTGGGCCAGACGTGATGACTGTTGACTATAACGACCAAATCATTCTCGATCATCTCTCCCTAAGTTGGGGGGTTGACGGTAATTCCGACTATCGGGGCAACAAGAACATGACCTTGCAGTGGTTGATCTACAGCGAAGCTCTGAATCGCTCACTCCACCGCAAGGGGGCACATGCGATGGCGACTTCTTTGCGTGACTGTTTTGGCAACACCTCCGTTCACCACAACATTTATACCACCTCCCGTAATCGGCATCCAACCATCGGCTCGGGTGTTGAAAAAGGAGGAGCAAATTGGATTGTGGACTTTCGTAACTGTGTCAATTACAACTGGAGTGGCCGAACCAACTTGGGTGGCGTTCAGATGAATGTTATTGGCAATTACTATCGACCTGGACCATGCACAATAGACAGTTCGGTCCAGCCCTTTCGTATTAAAGACCATAATACCACTCACGCTAAAGGGTTTGCTGAAGGTAACCACTTTGAAGGGATGTCAGATACTTTTAATCAGGACAACTTTACGGCAATAGACTATACCAACACGGGCAATTACATGTCCACATCACGCCAGCACTGGGAATTGAAGGCTGAAATTGATTGTGGCGAATTTGCCGTGCGGACACAAAAGGCAATAGATGCCTACGCAAGCTGCCTAAAATATTCAGGATGTTCACTGATACGAGATAATGTCGACGAACGCATCATTGACAACATCCTCGCAAAACAGGGAAAACTGATCGATTCGCAAAACGAAGTAGGGGGATGGGACCGATATCCTGTGGAGCGGAGACCGGATCGTTGGGATGCCGACCGAGACGGCATGTCAGACAACTGGGAAAGAGCCAACGGACTGAATCCTGCAGATCCTGATGACGCTATCAGTGACTCAGACAATGATGGTTACACTAACATAGAGGGTTACATCAACAGTCTTTGTCCTGATCCACTCCTGCGATAAGAAAGTTATTTTAAGTACTTTTATTGAACGAGATTGCTATCGCAGTGTTTCATGCTTTGTTCTGTTACCTATCGATTTTTGTATGGGCGGCTCATCTACTAAAAAAACAGGCCGAGTCCTATAATAAATTGTTTCAATAGGAAATCTATGCCATCCATATCATACAAATAAAACCAACCAGGGATTTAACAAGTTTCATGAAGAAATTAGGTTTTTCTATATACATCAGCAATGTGCTAGCTATAGTGGTTTTTGAGAAGTTGAGGGGGGGATTCTTCGAACTTGTCAAGAGAACACCAGTCACTAGGTCATTTGCGGCATAAAGGCATTACCACAGAGTGCTTGACAATTCCTATTAATCCACTAAACCATATCTTAGTGGCGGAAGATACTGCCAAGTATGAACACAATTATAAGATACCCCACGAAGGACAAACCGCCTACGGTTTAATCAGGCAAGCACATAATGAATGATGAGTTGACTAGCAACCACCCGTCTATATCAAACTACATCCTTCTGCATGGTGGGATGTAGTGCTACGCCGTCTTTGAACCTGTTCTTTTGCGCTGGAAAATTATCCGACGTATTGTATGTACCGCCGTGGGCCTACCGTGACTCGTGGGTGTAAGGAAAAGGCATCAACTAAGGGCTACTGATACCCGCCTGATTAATCCATACACGAGTTATCTTTTGCGCGGGTTTGAGTAAACGATTAGTTACTTCAGTTGTCTATTTTGAAATCACCATTTTAGCTGAGAGTAAATTTGGCAAAAAAATGAACATTATCATGGTAAACTGGCCCCTAAACATCATCAAACAAAGGACAAAAATATCGTGGGCAAAACCGCCAAACCAGAAAATGATAGCTGGAAATATAGTTCTGGCGATGAGGAAATCGATCAGATCAGAGAAGAGCTGAAAGAGGTATCCACGACACGTGATAATTTTGCTGTCAGAATATTGTTGATGAAAAATTGGGCTGCGGCATTGCAGCAGTGCCGATCTTGGGGAACGCTATATGGAAGTAGATCGTAGGTTAGCAAATCTATCGGTGTGGAATCCGATTTTTCACGGGAAGGAAGACCCGCTCTACTCCGACGAGGGCGTAATAGCGTTTGGCAAAGTCATTGAAGAAGGGTTTTCGGTTTTGGCGGAGGTGCAGAAAAGGTTGGT
>DTUY01000078.1 GCA_012963885.1 Candidatus Poribacteria bacterium
TTTCAATCCCAAACTGGTTCGATTAAAAGGCCGATATTTCAGCCATTGAAGTTCGCAAACTGTCAATGTACTCATCATCAACCTGAGGAAAATGAAAGTGACAGATTTCTAGTGTTTAAATCCCACGCTCAGCAATTTTAGCGGGCAGTTCCAACAATGAAATGTCTCCGTTCTCTCTGGTTGAGCCATCTAATTTGTGAAAGACAGAACCTAGTGCTCGGTGTAGACTCCATGATGAAATAGACAATCTAGCTGGCATATTAATCTCCTTCAAAAATATTAGATTTATGGTATTAGTTGAACTTTAATCGAATTGGTACCTTTCTGAACCATTTCAAAAGCTTCAACATATTTCTCCAATGATAACTGATGAGTGACGAATTGCTGCACATCAATCATTCCACGATGAATATAGTCAATGGCTAATGGGTAAGCGTGTGGACCAAGATGCGCTCCATGAATATTAAGTTCCTTGGTATCACCAATTATTGTCCAGTCAACTGTTACCGGTTCGCGCATGACGCTAAACTCAACAAAAGTTCCTGCTTTACGAATCATCCGTAAGCCCTGTTCAACGGCGCTTGGATGTCCGGTGGCTTCGATATAGACATCGCAACCGTAGCCATCGGTCATTTCCAAAACCTGTTCTACCACATCAATTTTACTTGGATTAAGGCTAATATCAGCCCCAAGTTTTTCCGCTATCTGCAACCGCTCATCAACCAAATCTACTGAGATCAATTTCCCGGGATTTTTTAAACGAGCAGCACCGACCATACCCAGTCCCAACGTTCCAGCTCCTGCAATCACTACTACATCACCGAACTCTATCTCTCCTCGTTGAACAGCATGAATCGAACAAGCTAGAGGTTCAATGACAGCCGCCTGTGACGGTGGGATTTCGTCAGGAACCTTGTGAATAATCGATCTCTCAGGAAACTTCATGTACTTGGCCATACCTCCATTAACCACCTGTCGGAAACCGAAGATGTTGTGGATTTTGCAGAGCCAGTATTTTCCGGTTTGGCAATAACGGCAACTCCAGCAAGGAACGATTTGTTCAGCAACAGCCGTATCATCGATTTGCAAACCATATTTTTCTGTCACCCCTTGACCAAGTTGTACTACTTTTCCTGTAAATTCGTGCCCCGCTATCACGGGACCTTCAACGTAGGCAGTCCTATGTTCGTCACCCCAAAATAACGGAGCTCCAGTATAACACTTCATGTCGCTAGCACAGACACCGCAGGCTTGTACCTGAATTACTACCTCGCCAGGTTCGGCTTTGGGAACAGGTACCTCTTCCAACCGATAGTCATAAGGAGCATGGCAGACTACAGCTGGCATCGTTTTGGGTAGTTCAATACCTATCATCGTACACCTCTATTGGGGATAATCATTAGCATCTTCACAATCAAGTAAATCAAGAAATTAACAAACCTACATTATAACTGCAATCGTTATCTGACTCCAGACCATAAATCTGTCTCTGATTCCGTCAACCTCCAATTCTGTAAAATCCCTGGGAGGTTGACGAATACAGGCTTCATCAGGGTTTCAAGCCAATTCCCGCTTGTTTTCTTGGAATATTTCATCAACTAAATCAGTAAATTTGACAGGTTGACGGAAACTTAGCTTCGGCTAAACAGCACCAAAGCAGATGATAGCTGGGTTTTGCAGCAAATTAGCCATTTCGTCTGTTCCAGTACCGATAGTCTCTTTATTAAATCCAACTTCTAGCGTTCTATTTGACAAATTAGCACCAGGTCACAATCATTTCTGATCAGCTTTTGTAGGTGTAACTTGGCTTTGGCTAACCAATTTTGATTCTATCACCTCTACCATGCCAAATCCAAAGCTGTTTTTATCACCAAATCCTGTCTGGTAACCTAGTTCGATCAATTCTACCGAGCCTTCTGCTTGAAAAGGACACATAATGCCACGGATAGACTGATCTTTAAACTGCACCAGACGGGTTACTTTACCCTGACGTCGCTGAATATAGTCAGCGTCGAAAGTTACTTTCAGTTTGGCTTCAGTCAACGGCAACTGGTGAATAGCTTGATACTTCCGTTCTAAGTTTTGCTGGATCAAAGCTGAGATCTCTTCATCTTGCGGTAAACAGTAGTAAGTAGAATCCTTACCTTGCCATTCTCTTTTGGTGGACATAGTTAGTGGGGCCAAACACTTGAACTTCATGGATGAACTATAGTCTGGATCCTTAACAGCTGACACACTACTGACCTCCAATTCTTGATTTCCCAGTTGTATCTGTTGTTGAGCCAATAGCGAACCCGCCAGATGGGTCAAGAATTCATCTTTTGGTGAGGAGATATACCAACTGACAGTTGACTGAAAACAAATCTGATCACCCTTGATTTGTCTACGCCTAGCTTGCAACTGGGAAAAAGTAAACAGCTTAAACCGTTTCTGTTGGTTCCGATAGCCCTCTTGATGGAGGAAGCTGGCATAGTTCTGATCAGACTGTCTCAGGAAATTATAGATTACCCCTGTCAAGTAATAATTGTAGTTAATGGGTAAGGTTACTGCCTTCCTAATCGGACATTCGATCTTGATCCTCAATCAACGCCTCCCAAATTTCTATCTTGTATTTAAGTTTTAACTTAAATACAACTTAACTGAGCAATAGAATCAACCATTGTTCTTGTTTCTCTGTCAGTCAATCGCCTTCCATAAAACCAATCCTCACAAGCCATATCATACTTACTAGACCATTTATTTCATAGCTATATAATATGAGTTCCTAAAAGATGTAATCCATTTTGACAGATCATCGTCCATTAGGATAATGGGCATTTTATATCATATTAAGGACATTTTGAAATTATGAAAGC
>DTUY01000079.1:0-6948 GCA_012963885.1 Candidatus Poribacteria bacterium
CCCGCTTTGACCACCTTTGATGCAGTTCTATACCGGTTTCTGATTCTGTATTTCACTTCTATCATGGCATCTAGATGGGCCACAATCTCTTCGATTAAGGCATGTAAAGCGGCTTTACGGGTTTCTTCCCTTAGCAGCTCCAGCCTCATCAGGTTGCAGAACTCTTTAAGGTCGACTTTGAAGTCCGTAATGACCGTCTTTTGCCTGGCTAAACGGGCCTCCAACTCTTTCTTCTTGGCTTCTTCCTGTTTGTAGCGACGGGAAACGTCAAGCGTTGGCAACGACGCATCCGCTAGGGCCATTACTCTGGTTCTCACCACTCGCCTGAATTCCAGAATACTTATGGTGTCGGATGGTGGAGTTGGCTATGGTGGGCGAGGCCTTGCTGCAGTTAACCCCGGTCGTGCCGTATTTAATTACCGCATGCTGGATCAGGCAGTTATTGTCCACGCTGGTATCCCGAAACTGGATTTGACCCCAGTTGCCGGCCGACTTGATGGTCTGGTTGGAGGTGAAGGTGATCAGTTTATCGGCTGTGCCTTGCGCCACCAGGGTGCCGTCGATCACCAGGTTGTAATCGCCGTCGAACTTGACTGTCACTCCGGCTTCGATGGTCAGGGTGGCACCACTACTAACATTGACACTTCCTTTGATAATATAAGGGCTATTATTCAGTTTCCAAGTGGTATTTTCGCTAATGACACCGCTCTCTTCTGTCGGCCCAGCGGCGTGGAGCAAACCAGTCCACATCAGTAACAGCAGGGCCATCGCTGGCCAGAGCTTCATCGCCTTCCTCTCCAAAATTAAGCTGTTATCACCCACTTCCATCATCTCTCAATAGTCCCACAGGTAAAATATTGTCAAAGTTAAAAACAGGCTCTATTTTCTGTCTGATAGAAACTAATTTCTCTTAGTACCATGCTAGTTCCACCAATAAAAACTCCTCCAATTTTTGAATTGCAATGGAAGGTTTCATGATGGGATCCTTCTGAAAACAGGTATTAACAAAAAAGCCCCAATGCTTGGCTGGTTCAACATCGGAGGCTTTTCCATCTCGACACCTCATCTATTTATGACTTCGATGTGCAGATATTATAATGAGCTATTGTTTCTTGATAATCAGTACATGTTTGATTTTGTGTCGTTTTAACTTCAATCTGGCAATCAGATTTAACAACCAGATGAAGCATCTTAGCACAATCGTCATGTCAAGGTAAAGCGGAAGAATTCGCCGCCAAAAACTTTGTTTTGACAATTAGCGTGTGTTCTAATTCCGTTACAGCTAAAACGAATACCTGTTACTGGTTGCCGACCGCATCCTCCAGCTCCTGGAAGGGGTCATTGGGTTGACCGACGGTGTAAACTTTTCCCTTTTGGTCTACTACTTTCTGACGGAAGATATCAGCGAACAGAACCATCTGTTCATCCTGAACAGGGATTTCCACTTCAATCTCCTGATCAGGTCCAAAATCGAAATCTGGAATCCCCCTGAGGCGAAGTTGAATGTTGCCATAAGGTGCTTTTCTAACCCGCAACTGACGGCCGTCTGCTTGGGCTTTCTTGAACCAATCCGCCTTAGCCAACGAAATTGGTTTCCCCACCGCAGTCAGCCCAACGCAAGCGTCATCGAGAAAGACCGAGGCTCCCTGCGGACTGGAGACAATCAACAAATCAGCTCCCAGATCAGACTGACGTGAATCAATCAAGGTTCGGTAACCGTTTTGCACCACCGCTTGACATTCCCAAATGCCACGATCATAGATAATACCCACCTGGTAACTTCTAGCAGTAGCAGCACTCAACTGATATGGTGTTCGACCTACCTTGCGACCGTCCAGAATCACCTCCTGATTATCCGGGATCGTTAATCAGCAGCGTGCCAGTTTCAGCCTGCCGATTGCCGTATTTCTGGTAGTACTGTTCCAATACATGCAGGTAGAGATCCTTCAGCTCAGTCGAGTCACGCGTCAGTTCCAATCTCCCACCGGTGGCTGCTACCAGCTTTCCCAGTTTCTCTTTGTCCACCCGACCCAGACCAATACCGTAGACAAAAACCCCTTCCGAGACATTCATCTTCTGTAGATCCGACAGCGTGTATCGACTGGAATTGTCCGAGCCATCGGTCAGAAAGACCACGATCTTGGACCCCGGCTGATGTGCCAGTAACAAAGTGGCCCGGGCCATAGCGTCGTAGAGAGCGGTCGCACCCTCGGCTTTCAACTGGTCAATGGCATTTTGAAGGTCAGCTTTGCTCCGGGTTGGACTGGTAACCAGATTCACCTGGCTGCCGAATTTGATGACCGAGGCCCGATCATCAGCCCACATTTGCTGAATAAAGGCTTTGGCACCTATCTTGGCTTGAGCCAGCAGTTGGCCTTTCATGCTGCCGCTACGGTCGATGACCAACGAAATGCGGTTAATGGCCAGCTGTTTCAACAGTTGATAGCAGTCGGCTAAAACAACAGAGGCCATGATAAATGTTATGAGTCCTATGATTAGAATCACTTTTAAAGAGTTGGATATTCTTCTCCTCCGCATCAGATGAATTCGTTTCTATGAATACTCAAGGACTCAGCTCAAATCCATAGCACTCTCAATGGGAACCAACTAGGCACATGGATTCACTTTTCGTTAGAAGCAATGTGGTTGTTACAGAAGAAGTTGCTAGTGATAGGAGCCGGATTGTCTAACAGAAAGAGCAATCACTGTCTGTTTGGATGCTTCTTGACTAGATTCCAAAATTTCTAATATAATCGCAGGTAGTCTATAGATGGAGCTAAACTTTACTTAACTTAGCCTATACTGACACAAAAACTGATATTAGCAACTAGGATTACTTTCCAATCCCCCTCAATTGCCTTTAAACTAATGAACACCCGGATGGACCTGCAGTTGAAACAACAGAAAACAATAATACAAGGGCCGACAACTGTCTTGAGCTTCTTGCTGATTCTCTATCTACCTGCTTGCAATGGGCTATCCTTTACCAGGATAAATTACCTTGACAGATGTAATGCAGTTACCAAACAGGAGGTTAATTAATGTTGTTATCGAAATACCTGCTGGTACTAATGAGAAGTAGGAAGTTGATTTGGACGTTTCGCTGCTAGGTGGTCAGGTTGAACGAGGAAAGGTAGTTCAAGCACGCCCGATTGTGGTATAGGCTGGTTGACAGAGGTGAGCGTGACGACAAGATTCTAGCTGTTCAGACATCGGGTCCACTTTCAGATGTAGTTGACTTGGAAAGCCTAGAGTCAAGATATAAGGGAGCGTTGCCAATCATTAAAATATTTATGGTGAGTTTATTGATAATATTCAAACATGTCGCCAAAGCTGAATAAAATGACAACCAACCATCAAAAAGCAACCAAACGCTCAATCTTCATTGGCATCCTGCTCATTCCGCTGAGTTCATTTTGGATCTCAAATTCGGAGATGGTGACAGGCGTGACCGAAATTACCTCAACCTCGCTCCTAATTGGGGCCGTTTTTGTGTTATTTTTGCTGATGTTAGTCAACGTTCTGCTAGAAAAGACAGTTCCTGATCACGCCCTCTCCGGGGCTGAAATGCTGACAATCTTCGTCATGCTCAACATTGGGATGAGCATCAATGGGATTGGCATGTTCGGGTTTCTGGTCACAGCACTGTGCAACCCGTTTTGGTATGCTACCCCTGAGAATGGCTGGCACGACTTCTTCCCTGAGATTCCGAGTTGGTTTGTTCCGCAAAGCAAAGATGCGATTCAACACCTTTACCTCGGGGAATCGACTCTGTATCGTTGGGATCATCTCAAGGCGTGGGCGGTACCCATCCTAGTCTGGAGCGCATTCACCTTTGTTCTGTTGTGGGTTATGCTCTGTGTGAATGCTTTGCTACGAAAACGTTGGTTAGAACACGAGCAACTTTCATTCCCCATTACCACACTGCCAGTGGAGATGAGTCTGCGGGAGCGGCGTTTCAGCGACTACTTGAAAAATCGCTATTTGTGGATTGGCCTGCTGATCGCCATCCTGATACAAACGAATAACACGCTGCAGTACTATTATCCGCAACTTCCTTATATTAAAGTTAAGCCGTTCGACATCGGCCACTTATTCAGCGAAAGGCCGTGGAATGCGGTGGCCGGGTTTCCCATCGCCTTTCATCCCTGTGTCATCGGGTTGACTTATTTTATTCCACTTGATATTTCATTCAGTTGTTGGTTCTTCTTTCTGTTTCGAAAAGGACAACAGGTATTGGCAGCCATGATTAGTACTGGTGGTGGTTCAGTATGGGGGCCATCAGCTCGCTATCCAGCCATCGCTGAGCAGGGGGTGGGGGCGTGGATTGGATTAGCCTTCCTGGTATTATGGACCGGTCGAAAACATCTGGTTCAAACCCTCAGCATCGCTTGGTCAGGGGAACCATCAGATGAACCCATTCACCAGCGATATGCTTGGCTGGGTTTAATCCTGGGGATCATTGCTTTGGTTGCCTTTTGCAGTTTTGCTGGCCTTAATGCTATCGTCGCTACGATATTTATACTCTTATTTTTGTTGTATATGATTGGACTGACGCGAATCCGCTCGGAAGGCGGTGTTATCTGGAACTTTGGTCCTTATATCAATCCACCACAATTGATGGTTCATTTGACTGGATCTAGGTTGCTAAACCAAAGAGACCTAACGGTATTGGCCTATTTGCAGTGGTTCAACCTAGACTATCGCTGTGCGGTGATGCCGCACCAATTGGAAGGTCTTCGGATTGCCCACGTCGGAAGGATTCAGAGGAAATCTATGTTTGGCCTTATTGTGCTTGCAATGATAGTCGGAATTGCGGCCGCTTATTGGAACGTTCTGAGGATGTACTATATTAAAGGGGCAGGCACCCCATATGTTAACCTTTGGCGAACAAACATGGGACTGATTCCATATCGTCAATTGCGGGCTTGGTTAGACTATCCAACCTACAGTGGCCTCGATAGCCTACCTTTCATTGGTGGAGGGATGCTGGCAACCTTCCTGCTGATGTTCCTGCGAACGCACTTCCTGTGGTGGCCGATTCATCCGATCGGCTACGCTGTTGGGCATAGTTTTATTATAGATCTGATTTGGACCCCG
Source organism: Candidatus Poribacteria bacterium (assembly GCA_012963885.1). Lineage (GTDB taxonomy): Bacteria > Poribacteria > WGA-4E > WGA-4E > UBA9662 > UBA9662. Next base: position 5,101 of record DTUY01000079.1, read on the forward strand.
ATGTGTGTCTCTTGGTGCCTCAAAAAACTGGTTCTCCAATACGGTGGAATTCGCGCTTATCGCCAAGCTATGCCCTTTTTTATTGGTTTGTTATTGGGGGATTACTTGAGTGGTTGTACTTTTAGCCTAATTGGTGTCATTCTCGATATTCCGATGTATCGCGTCTTTCCGAATTAGTCCAACTTTCTAGTACGTACTATTTCCACTTATTGTTGTCATACGTGATAATGGCAAAATTGTGCCGGGTTTTAAGCAAATCTGGACTTACCTACAATTTTAGGCTGATATAATTTTCAATCATTGCCTGAATGGCGGTGATTTGCGCCTCAACACGACAGTCCAGACTCAGTGATGTCGGTGTTTCTGTCGTAACAAGCCGGTCAGTGTTATCCTGAAACAAAGCGATTGGAATTCCTAGACCGCGCATCTTTGCCCGTTCCTCCAGATCTAGTTCGTCAACCAACCCATCCGTAGCAGAAACACCGTCGATTTCTCCATCAAGATTAATGGGACAAACTTCAGCCACCCTCTTCAGAATGTTTTGACCAATCGCGGTTACATCTTTTCGGTATTCATACATGTAATAGCCGTAACTTTCCCAATCTTCATGCAGACTTATGATGACCTTGTACTCTTGATCGTTTACAAACTTGCGCAAGGCTTGAATTTCCGGCAAGTTTTTTGAGGGGAAAGCCCAGTTGATGTCAATATCCTGATCATTATTACGTGTGTCATGGACATAACCGTGAGGATTAAGACACGGTATGATGTAAAATTGGAAGCTGTTAAACCAATTTTGATGGTTCAAATCACAGAAAGCGAGACAGGCTTCAACCCCAGCCGGTTCATCTCCATGGACACCGCCAAGAATCAGTATCTTCGGAAGCATATCATTTTTGGAAAGTGTAATACCGTAGATCGGCCAACCTGCGGCTGATCCTAGTATCTCAAACTTGGCATGAAGGGGATTCAAAGCGTGGATTCGCCTGATCACGCAATTATAATCTCGCATGACTAACTTAGATCAAACCATGATAACGTTCCATCCAAATAAGGCTAGGAGGAAAATCATGGGGCTTCTTCTCGCCTACCAGCCCGCCCATGGTCTCTGGCTTCCAGCTCATGGTTCAAGCGTTGAGATAACTTAATATCTTTACGCGAATATGACATAAGTACGTCCGACATTATCAGTTGCCCCTTGAGTCTCAAGTTGCTGTACTTGCTTCGGCATTGTATCACGATTGCCGTATTGGGTAAAGAGGCAGGTTCTATGACAGCACTTGCTCCTGACGAATCGCACGGGCACACAATGACAAGAGACGAGTCGGCTGGCGACCGATCTGTCTATTTCAGGCTACACCCTTCTGGATGGGGGATGCACTTCCATGTTTGGCGATAGCCATATGATACCCCACAGGGGGGACCACCATCGGCATGCTGGATTACCGGGCAGTATTTGCCGTTGCTTTTTTATTATGGATTTGGTCTTAATGTCAAACTGTCCGCAAGCACGAACCGATGCCGATTGACCGATATATGTACTGTGATATTTGCCTCGTGCCACCACGTCATGCCCAGTCATGGAACTCATCGATCCTTAGGGCGGCAAACGTCTGATCTGATCCGGGGTCGTAGCGAAGAACCCAATTCCTCCCGTCGTATTCGAACTCGTAGACCACAACCGAGTGGTCTCCCCTCTCTGATTTCCGGTCAGGTAGCCGAGTGAGATTCAACCAATCGGAGACATGCACCTTGTAGCGGATTACTTCTCCTCTGGCAACATTGTAGACCGATCCGAAGTCCTCTATCTCGACTACGTAGCCAAGTTCTTCCGGCACGTCCACAAGT